>JBLHGI010000167.1:0-12664 GCA_047616505.1 Planctomycetota bacterium | reverse complement strand
TGGCGGCGAGGATGCCCGGTAGGGTGTATTCGATGGCTCGGTAGACGTCGATCGGGGCCGGCTGCCCTGCGAGTATCGTCTGGGTAAAATGGCGAGCGACTTTTAAATCGGCGCCGCCGTGACCCGCGGACGTGTCATCGCCGTGGGCGCCGAGACCGACGGGCACGACGTCCCAGCCTTTGCCTTCTTCCGATTCGCGCGTAAAGCGCCGCGCCGCTTTTTCGTAACTAAACCACTCGGCTCCCCCCTCGACGCCGAAAATGCGGTAGCGGTGCTCGGAGGGGCGGCGGGTATTGAGTGTGACCATGATTTTGATCAGCGTGCCTTTGGCGGTTTCGAAAACGGCGATCTGGCCGTCGGAGCGCTGGGGGGCATCGATGCTGCGATAGGGGGCACTGCGGCACGAGACGGATACACAGCGGTCGTCGAGCACTTCCAGGAGAGGTCCTAAATCATGTGTCAGATATTGGATCGGAGGTTGGTTGGCGCGCCAAATGGGCGTTGTGTCCGTATGTCCTGCCGCTCGGGCTGAGGTTGGCGAATGTCGTGTGCCGTCGGGCCTAGAGAGCGTGGCGGGCAAATAGTGGATATACTCGCCCTCGGCGATGGAGATCGGGCCAAAAAGGTCGGCTGCCACCCATTTGCGGAAGTAGCGGAAGAAATCCCAATAGCAGGTGTTTTCGGCGAGCATATAGGTCTTGCCCGTATACTCTACCGTCTCGCGCAGGCGCAGGCATTCTTCTTGGGTGTAAGCACCGGGCACCTCGGATAGCACGTGGCAGCCGGCCGAGAGCGCCTGACAGGCGTGTTCGACTTGGATCTTGCCGTTGCTGGCGACCATAATGGCATCGGGTTTCAGCGCGAGCAGTTCGTCAAATTCTTCGACTACGGGTGCCGACGATCCAGCCTCTGCGATGTGTTGTTCGCCGCGTTCGCGCAACGCGGGGAAGCGGTCGCAGGCGCCGATGAGTTCGGCTTCTGGCAAGGCGAGAAAGTTTTTTAGATGGGTTATGCCCCGGCCCAGGCCGAGGACGCCGACGCGCAGCTTGTCCATAAGAGAAAACCTTGGTAGTATGAGGTGCAATTTTGCGATCGTTGTATGGGGCCTAAAGTAGCCCGTTGTGCCCGTGAGGGGCAATGGGCATTGCTCAGTAAATAAGAAAGAGGGAATCGGACTATGCGGGTACTGTTGATGGGGGCGGCTGGCTTTGTCGGTCGAATTGCGCTGGATTTGCTCGGCGAGCGGCACGAAGTAACGGCTTTTGATATTCGCGCTGTCGAAGGGTATGAGGGCGCGATTGCAGGCGATGTGCTCGATTACGAAGCGGTCTCCGCTGCGGTTAAAGGGCACGATGCGGTGGTCAATGCGATCATGGCGCCGAATCCATCTTATGGAGGCAATGGTCCCGGTTTTACCATCAATGTCAGCGGGGCGTATAATGTTTTCGAGGCGGCACGCGAACATGGAATAAAACGCGTCGTGCACACGTCGAGTAGGACCGTGCACGAGGGTTATCGGCCGCCGCCGGCCACGTTTTTACATCGCGATTTGTATCCGCTCAAGGCATCGGGGCCCTATGGGCTATCGAAAGTTTTACAAGAAGAGTTGGCGCGCAATTTTCACGAGCAGCACGGTCTGTCGATCGCGGCGCTCAGACCGTGGGGCATTATAGATTCCGAGCGCATGGTGACGACGGATGGCCAAGCCGTTACCGGCTATGATTTTGGCACGATCGACCGGCGCGATGTGGCTTCGGCGTTAGTCTGTGCCTTGGAGGCTGAAGACATTGGCTACGAATGTTTTTATCTAATGGCGACGCCCGGCGGTTATAAAGCGACGGATGTGGCGTGGACCGAAGCGCGCTTGGGGTGGAAACCGGCGATTGCGTTTGACGCGGATTTGTAGTTGGAGCGCGGGGGGAAATTTGCTGAATAATCTATATAGTCATATCATATGACTATATAGATAGGAGAGCGGACTATGAAGATGTCTATCAGTGAATTTAAGGCTAAATGTACTCAAGTGGTGCGCGAAGTGGGTGCTGAGTACAAGACCGTCGATCTGACGAATCGCGGCAAAGTCGTCGCGCATGTTGTTGCAGCGGAGCCAGAGGCCAAACCCGACCCAAAGATTTTTTTTGGCTCGCTCAAAGGCACTATCACTTATCTAGAGGGCTGGGATGCGCCGCTCGGTGAAGGCGATTGGGAAGCCTGCCAGTGAAGTACTTACTCGACACCAATGCCTGGATCTGGGCACTGGATGCGCCTGAAAGATTGCCTAAAAAGGTTCGGGCATTACTGCACGATGCGGATAATTTGCCCTTTGCTCTTGCGGCGATTAGCCCTTGGGAGGTGATCAAAAAGGAATCCAAGGGGCTTCTGCAACTGTCCGTGCCGATTCGACAATGGGTGGAGCACGCCACGCAAGCGCCGTTTATAGAGCTCGTCCCGCTTTCGCTTGATATCTCCCTTGAATCATCGCATTTGCCCGGTGCATTTCACAAAGACCCAGCCGATCAACTTATCGTGGCGACGGCGCGCGTATGCGATCTGGTGCTCATTAGTGCGGATCGGCGTTTACTCGATTACGCACACGTCAAAACGCTGTGGAAATAAACTAAATCCCTCAGGCCGCTGCCGCTTCCTTTATTGCGTACGGCGGGCGATGCCGCGCCAGCGTATGAGCGCCTCGTAGCCGAAGACCGCCATAATAACGGTATACAGAAGTCTGTAGAGATAGCCTCGTTGAAAGCCGCGGTCGGCCAGAATGTCAAACAGGGCCTGTTCGCTCTAACGCGACGTCGCCACCGACGTAAATATTGTTTGGACTGCTCGGCCTTGTCGGTTTTGGGGTCTTAGATGCAATTGGCAGAGGCAGAGTTTAATGCGTTTGCTCAGAAGGTCTCATGTGCTCGATTAAACTATGGACCGCTTTTTGTGGGTAGCTTGCTCTCCATTCTCACGCGCCCTATTTTGAGTCGTCCCATAGATGTAATTCGTTCTGCTTTAGTTCGCAACCATTTTACTCCGGCCATTGTGATAGATTAATCAGATGCCCATTTATCGCGGAAAATACCTGTTCTTATTCGCCTTTCTCCTGCTGAGCACCTGGCTGCTCTGGCCTCCTGCCGAAGAGGGCGGGCGCAGCGATGTCTCTTCAGCGCGTGGGCAAGAGGCAGAATACGTCATCAAGTTTTCCCCTGGCTGGGCCTATTTGCCAGACACGCACCCCTATGGCATTGGCAAGCCTTTGCAGGGATTAAAAAAGGTCATCCGCGCTTTTGAAGAGCGCTTTCCAGATACGAAGATCGAAGTGCTCAACGTGCCCTCTGTGCGCGAGTATCTCGTGACGCAACTCAGCAGCGGACAGGCCCCGGATATTCTCAATGTCAATGTCGAGAATGTGTGGATGGATGTTCAGAAGGGGTGGTATATACCGCTCGACCCCTTTCTCGAGCAGCCCAACCCATTTGTCGTCGAACGGGGCGACCCCGCTGCGCCGGGCGTTGAGCAGTGGTGGGATATGTTCCGCTATCAGGCTATTAGCCGCGGCAAGGCGGCTCCCGACGGCTATAATTATTGTCTCACATTCGATATGATCGAAACGGGCATCTACTACAATAAAACGCTCTTTGCTGAGCTGGGTATAGAAGTGCCGCGGGATTGGGATGAGTTTGTCGCCGTGATGCAAAAAATCCAGCAGCACCGCCGCGCCGATGATTCGGAGACCGTGCCGCTCTTGGTCAATATCGGCGCCTTTAACGATTGGACTGCGGATCTGTTCTTTGACCAGCTCTACTACGATCTGCTGCCGGGAATCGATCTGGCCAAAGACCCAACGCGCGAGCCCTATTTACAGGGCTATCTCGATTGGGACGAGCTGGCCTTTCTGTACAGTAAGGGGTTTTTTAGTCGCCGCGACCCGCGCTATAGCGAGATCTGGTCGAAGATGCGCGAGCTCAAGCGCTACACGAATAAAAATTTGATGAACGACGATCTCGTGCGCGAATTCGTCACGCAGCGCGGGGCCATGATCTGGACGGTGAGCACGCTGTCCTATCGCCTACAGGCAGACAAGGACCTCGGCTTCGAGTGGGGGCTGTTCTATTTGCCGCGCTTTACTCGCGAAACGTCCCGCTATGCCTCTGGGCAAGACATGTGCGTTATTGGCGGGGCGGCCACTCAGCTCGAAGTGAGCAATAGTGCCATCGGTGATACCGACCCCAATCTTCCCATGAGAGAGCGCATGGTTCGCTCCGAGCGCCTCAAACGCGTCATCGCCTTTTTGCAGTTTATATGCCTGCCCGAGCAGAATGCCCAAATCGTCAACGAATACCCCGGCCTATTGCCCAATATCGTCGGCGTCGAGACGCTGCCCATTCTCAAGCCCTTCGAAGAAATACTCAACCGCCGCTATACGACGACCAAGTGGATCTTCACCTTTGACCTGCGCTTTTCTGAGATCCAGCGCCGCATGCTCGAACTCTATCTGACAGATGGCATCGACCTCGACGGCTTTTTGCAGTGGCAGGAGAAAAATCTCGATGCCGCTGTCGCCAACTTGCTACAGCGCAAAGAGCCGGATATGGAGCGCCTGGAGAAAGAATGGCAGACGCTGGCGCCGCTGCGGGCAGGGTTCGCGGATTTGCCTGTGGAGGATGCGCAGCTATGAGTGTTCGCTTACAGTCGAGTTTGGGGTGTTATGCCATTGTGCTGCCGTCGCTCGTTTTACTGACGATCTTTGTCTACGTGCCGGTGTTCTGGGCTTTTGTCAGCTCGCTCTATCAGTTTGAGATCGGCGCCGATTCTACCTTTGTCGGCTTGGCTAATTACCGCGAGTATCTCGGCCAGGACCCAACGACCTGGCTCTCGCTGAGCAATATGCTGGCGCTGACTCTGTTGGCTGTGGTCATGCGTTTGACCTTTCCACTCGTCGTCGCCCGTCTGATCTACGCGCTGCCACAGGAGCGCTGGCGCTATATCTATCGCATTGTATTCCTCGTGCCCATCGTCGTGCCCGGCGTGGCGGTGCAGCTGATATGGGCGGGCATGATCTACTCCGACTTTGGTCTACTCAATGAATTATTGCGCGGTGTGGGGCTGGCGCACTGGGCGCGCGGCTGGCTGGCCGACCCGCAAGTGGCCTTGGCGAGCGTTGCGTTGTTGGGCTTTCCTTTTGTCGGCGGTTTCGAAGTGCTGATCTATTACGCCGGTTTCTCTGCGATACCCGAAAGCGTAAACGAAGCGGCCGCTCTCGATGGCTGCACGGGGGTACAGAAATTCTTCCGCATCGATATTCCCATGGTGCTTAGCCAGCTCAAGTTGATTCTTATTTTGACGCTGATCGCCGGGGTGCAGGGTTTTGAAAACGTTTTTATTCTAACGCGCGGTGGACCCGGTTTCGAGACGACGGTGCCGGGGCTGTGGATGTATTTTAATGCCTTTAGTTTTCAGCGCATGGGCTATGCCTGCGCCATCGGCGTGCTGCTCTTTGTCATCATCTTGGGTCTGACGCTGCTCAATATGAAATACTTTAAGTCGTCGGAAGACCTGCAGGGGGTGCGATGAAAAATAAAAGGGTCTGGCTGATCCACGCCGTGCTGCTGTTCTTTTCGCTGCTGACGCTGTTGCCCTTTGTTTTTATGGTCAACAATGTCTTTCGCTCGAACTCCGAGTTTTATCACGCGTTCTTTTCTTTTCCCGTGGCCTTCGAGCAAGTGGCATCGCTCGCCGGAAAAACGCTGGTAGGGGATGATGAACCGGTGGTAATGGCTGATGCCGAAGGCGAGATCACGGCGATGCCCCCGGGTCGCGCCATGCGTCTGAGTCTCGACCGGGCCACGCGCGGCCCCCGCTTGGCCTGGAAGGTCATTCGCCCCTATATGCTCAATACGTTAGTCGTCGCGTTGCTGACGGTAGTGGGGGTGATCTTGCTGGGCTCGGCCACGGCCTATATTCTGTCGCGCTACCGTTTTATCGGTCACCGCGCGCTCTTCCTCTTTATTATTAGCACCATGATGTTTCCCGGAGTGCTCACGCTGGTGCCGAGTTTTCTACTGGTAAAAACGCTGGGTTTGCTCAATACCTATTGGGCTATGATTCTGCCCTATATCGCCGGTGGGCAGGTCTTCGCGATCTTCGTTTTTAAGAGTTATTTCGAAGGGTTGCCCGAGGATCTGTTTGAGTCGGCGCGCATCGATGGGGCCGGCCATCTACAGATTTATTGGCAGGTGGTATTGCCGCTGTCTAAGCCGATCCTCTCCGTCGTTGCCATTATGAACATCCTCGGCACGTGGAACAATTTCCTCTGGCCCTTTATCACCAATACCGAGGGCTCGCATCACGTGGTGTCGTCGGGTTTGTACGTGCTGGCGACGACGGCGCACGCCTCAAATTTTAGCACGCTCTATGCCGCCTATGCCATTTCCAGTATTCCTCTACTGGTACTCTTTATTTATGCGACTAAACCCTTTATTCGCGGCGTTACCTCAGGGGCCTTTAAGGCCTGAGCGCTCGGCCGCAATAGTCGTCCTCGATCTCGATTTCCGGTATGTTGTAGATAGGTGCAGACGCCAGGTCTGCGCTCGCCTGTTTTAGCTCCTGTTCTTGAAGTAGACTTTCTCTGCCGTCCCGCCCAAAATCCACTCCTTGTCCTCCGCCATAAAAAAGAGAATCAGGTCTTTCATGATCAGCAACTCGTAGAGATTGCCGTAGATCAGGCGCTGTGGGCCGAAGGTGTTGTAGGGGCGCTTTTCCTTAGAGGGGTTGTGCAGCGAAGTGCGGATATAGGGGGCGTAGAGTCGGTGCCCGACGAGCAGGCCGATGCCGGCGAAACGATCTGGATAGGTGGCGATGCAGTGGCTGGTATAGCTATTGTCGCGACCGTAGTAGCAGGGGTGGCACAGGACGACCTTGTCGACGCCATAGGTATTCATGCCGTCGATGAGGTCTTCGGCCGACTGTTCGTGGCGGGGTTGGTCCTGTTGGGGAGGTGCGTTTATTATCTTTCTTGCAACAGCTATTATAGCATAAATCAGATCGGGAGAAAATGATGGACCGACCCAATATTTTGCTCATTATGACGGACGAGCACGCGCCGATGTATAGCGCTGCCTATGGACATCCGCTGGTGCAGACACCCTGTATGGACCAATTGGCCCAGGAAGGCGCCACCTTTGACAACGCCTATTGCAATTCGCCGCTCTGCCTGCCTTCGCGCATGTCGTTTATGACGGGGCGCTATATCCATCAGATCGGCGCCTACGACAATGCCAGTCCGCTGCCGTCGGATACGGTAACTTGGGCGCATATGCTGAGGGCGGTAGGTTACGACGTGGCCTTGGCGGGCAAGCAGCACTTTTGTGGCCCGGACCAGTTGCATGGCTTTGGTGCACAGTTGGCGCGCGACTTGCACGCCGAGCTTTGGACAAAGAATGGCATGCTGCGCGGCACGGCCGACTGGAGCAAGGGCACGCCGGCGGCCGCCAAACCGTGGGGCGGAGTGGCCGCCGCCGGGCCGGGCACAACGACGGAGATCGAGGTGGACGATCTGGTGGAAGAACGGTCGATTGCCTATTTGCGTGACCCCGCGCGCAAGGAGCAGCCCTGGGCTTTGAATGCCTCGTTTATCGCGCCGCATTTCCCGCTGGTCGTACCCGATCGTTATTTTGAGCTCTATCCTTTGGACCAGATCGATATGCCGGAGATTCCACCGGGGCACCTCGAAAACCAGCACCCCGTGCACCAACGCATGCGCTCGATGTTTGGCGCGGCGGATTTTCCGGAGAGCGAAGTTCGTCGGGCGCGCGCTGCTTATTACGGGCTGATTACCTATCTCGACGAGAAGATCGGGCGTTTATTACAGGTATTGGAAGAAACGGGTCAGCGCGAAAATACCGTAATAGTGCACTTTAGCGATCACGGCGAGATGAACGGCGAGCACGGCATGTGGCGCAAATCGAGCATGTATGAAGCGTCTTCGCGCGTGCCGCTGCAAATCAGTTGGCTGGGGCAGATTGCCGGAGGCCAGCGCATTGGCGAAGTGGTCTCGTTGGTGGATCTGGTGGCGACGATAACCGATCTGGCCGCTGCGCCGAGCGTGGCACCGCTGGATGGCGATAGTCTGGTGGGGCTGATGCAGGGGCAGGGCGAGGGCTGGAAAGACGAGGCCTTTTGCGAGTATCTGGCGCACGGCGTACAGCGACCGACAGCGATGCTGCGGCGCGGGCGCTACAAGCTCAACTACAGCTTGGGCGATAGGTCGGAGTTATACGATATAGAAAGCGATCCGAATGAATTCAACGATCTGGCCGAGAGCGTGGAGCACGCGCCGGTGCTCGCCCAATTGCAGGAGCGCTTGTTGGCGGCATGGGACCCGGTCGCGATTGAAGAGCAGGTGCTGCAGAGCCAGCGCGAGCGGCTGTTGATCGAGCGGGCGGCGGAGCGCTAGTGCGGTATTCGATGTAAATGGAATACCGGCATGCCGGTTCCCAAGCCGCTGTCCAATAGCATGTCCGGGTAGCGTGCTAAATCGCCTTGGATTGTGGCGATTATCTCGATCCGGTCGATGTCAATGCACAGCCCTTGGGTAATATTAAGGTGCAGCAGGTCTGATTTGTTTCCAGTAGCCATAGGTCCTATGTTCGGATATTCTTCTGGCTGTAATCTTCTTCAGCAAACATAGTATTTGCGGTTTGTCCGTCAAAATAAGGTCGACCACTCTTCCAAGGGAGTAAACACATACATGCGGTTTGGATTAGAGCGACTAGGCGTTGTGTGGGTTTGGGCATTGCTCTTGTGTTTGGCTTGTGGTGGCAGCGGTGTGGACCGACCGGCAGTAGAGCCTGTAGCCGACGGCGCGCGCGTAGTGGACGGGGGCGATATTCCGCGGGATGCGTGGCCGCAGAGTTGGTTTCACCCGCCGCGCAAGGCGTCCGAGGTCGGCCTGAGCACCTTTCGCCAATCGCCGATGCTCGCCGCGCAGGTCGCCGCGGGTGAATTGCCGCCGGTCGCGGAGCGCCTGCCCGACGATCCGATCGTCGTCGAGTCGATCGACGGGATTGGCATCCACGGCGGCACGGCTCGGCTCTTTTCCGCCGGCGAAAGCCTGATCAACGTGCCCGAAGGGGTGTTGCGTCCCGGGCCGCAGATGCGGTCTTATCTGCCGAATTGGGCGGAAAAGGCCGAATACGAAAATGGCAGCAGGACGCTGAAAATAACCCTGCGTCCCGGGCACAAGTGGTCCGACGGCCAGCCCCTGACCTCCGACGACTACGTGTTCTGGTTTGACCATTTTTTGATGCACGAGGAACTCACGCCGGTAGTCGAGCCCAGATTTAAAGGGGCGCGCATCGAAAAGCACGACGTGCACAGCTTCAGTTATCACTTTCCCCAGCCGATGCCGCTCTTCGTCAATCACTTAGCCCACAACAGTTCGCGGCTGGCGATGCCGGCGCACTTTATGAAGCGCTATCATCCGGATTTTACGGACGAGGCGCAATTGGAGCGCGAGGCGGAGGAATTGGGGCTACAGGACTGGCGCACCTATATCGCCGCCGTCAACAATACCATGGATCTGATGGTGTTTAACCGGCCGGTGCTAACGGCCTATGTGTTGATAAGTCGTACTTCGACGCGCAGCCGATTGCGCCGCAACCCCTATTACCCCAAGGTCGATCCCGAGGGGAACCAACTGCCCTATATCGACTATTTGGAGGTGCAGCGGGTCGACAGTGCCGAGATTATGACGGCCAAGGCCTCGACCGGCCAGGTGGACTTCGCGGGGCGGCAGTTTATGACCGCCGCCATCCCACTGTTCAAGCGCTTCGAAGAGAAAAATGGCTTTTCCACCTATCTGTGGCCGCGGCCCTACGGTTCGGACGTAGTGCTGCAGTTCAATTTAAATCACTCCGACGCGGGGCTGCGCCAGATCTTCCAGGACGTGCGCTTCCGCAGGGCGATGTCGCTGGCGATCAACCGCGACGAGATCAACGACATCGTCTACTTCGGTCGGGGCGTTCCGCGCCAGCTGACGGTGGTGCCTTCGAGCCGCTACTTCGAGCCGGAGTTCGCCACCGCGTGGGCGCAGTTCGATCTGCTCCAGGCCGGCGCGCTCTTCGACGAGATGGGGCTTATAGACCGCGATGGGGACGGGATGCGTGAGCGGGTCGATGGTGAGCCCTTGGAAATTACTTTAGAGTACATGATCGGCGAGACGCCCAAGGAGATCACGCTGGAGTTGGTCACGGCCCACTGGCGCGAAGCGGGAGTGAGTGTCAACCTCAGGCAGATCAGCGGTCCCCTACAGAATATCCGGGCCAGGGCGGGGCTGATGGACATGACCATCTGGCACGCCGACCGCAACACGGATATTCTCTTTCCGATAGAGCCGTACTGGTACGTGCCGACCAATGGCGGTTGGGAGCAGAGCCAGTGGTCGGCGTGGACGCGGTGGTATTTCACAGCCGGCGGGCGCGGCGAAGAACCACCGGCCCAGATCAAAGAGCTGATCAACTGGTGGGAGCGCTTGCGCCGCACCACCGACGAAGCGGAGCGGATCGAGATGGGCAAGAAGATTCTCCGCAGCCAGGCGGAAAACTTGTGGGCGCTCGGCGTCATTGGCCTGGGTCCGCATCCGGTGATCGTCAGCGATGCGTTGCGCAATGTGCCGCGCCAGGGGTACTGGGGGTGGGACTCGCGCTGGACTTGGCCCTATTATCCGGAGACTTGGTATTTGGACCGGAGTGTGGAAAATTAACGCGCGCCGAATGGCTTTTGCGGGGCGCCTGTGATATGCTGCGCGTCGATATGAGCTACGGCGGCATCACGGGCTGTTGGAAGGTCATCAATCTATGCCAGCTCTACGGGGTGCAGTGCGAACTGGACGGCGTTGGCACCCCACACATGCACCTGGCGGCGACGACGCCGGAAGCCACCTGCCGTTATTACGAGCGCTGCTTGCTGCGCGCCGGTCTCGACTGCGAATCTCCGCCGCCCCATCTCAAGAAGATCACCGACCCCATCGACGACGATGGCTATGTGCACGTATCGCAGCAGCCTGGTCTGGGGGCAGATTACAACTGGGATTATATCAACGCCAATTTGCTCGATTGAAAATCAAACCCTTCTGGAGTATGCGATGAAAATTAAATCTATCAAAGCGGTGACGGTTGCCCTACCCGCGAAAAAAACGACGACGCCCGCGCGCCGGGAGAGCTGGCGCCATTCTTCGCCGATCGGTCTGCCGATGAATAAATACCCGGAGTTTCCGCCGGATGTGCCCGGCAAGTCTCCAGGCATCGGCGGTCGTGCGGTGTGGGTGCAGGTGGTGGCGGAGGATGGGACCTGGGGCCTGGGACGCACGGGTTTTGGTGAGCCTGTCGCGGCGCTGGTAGACTATTTTTACGCGCCGCTTTTGCAGGGGCGCGACTGCTTTGCCACCGAACACTTAAACGACATGATGTGGAATGCCTCCAAGCGGCATGGTTCGCTGGGGCTTTCCGCTTGTGCACAGAGTGCGGTAGATCTGGCGCTGTGGGATTTAAAAGGAAAATTACTGCAGCAACCGGTCTATCGCCTGTTGGGCGGGCCGTCGCGGGAGAAGATCTTATGTTATTGCACCGGCGACGATTTGGACTGGTCGATGGAGTTGGGCTTCAAACATTTTAAGGTCACCAATCCCGTCCACTACGAACAGGGCATTGCTGGTCTGAATATTATGGAAGACAAGGTCGCCAAGGCGCGGGAGCAGGTCGGACGCGATGCCGAACTGATGATCAACCCGGTGATGGCTTACGACGTGGAATTCGCCATCCGCCTGGCCGAACGCCTGCGCCCCTACGAATTGCGTTGGATGGAAGAACCGTTGATCCCCGAAGATTTAGAGGGCCACATTCAGTTGCGCAAGGCGGTGCCGTGGATGCCAATCGCCACCGGCGAGGACCACCACACGCGCATACCGTTTCGCCAACTGGTTGAAAATCGCTGCGTGGATGTGGTGCAGCCCGATTTGCACTGGTGTGGTGGTATGACGGAGGCGATAAAGATTTATCATATTGCCGAGGCGGCTGGCATTAAGAGCAGCCCGCACGGAGGTCTGAACTCGGCCTATGGTCAGCATTTTTGTTATGCGATGCCCGATTGCACGCTGAGCGAATTCCATCTCAGTACGCCCGTCGGCGTGCCGCTAGAAGAAGTCGCTGCGATGCCGGGTGTGCCAGTGCCCAAAGACGGCTATCTCGTGCCTTCCGATGCGCCGGGTTTCGGTCTGGAGATCGCCGAGGATTGGATTCGGCCCTGGGACCACGCCCAGGTGACTGCGGGGGGTGGCGATGTGGTGCTCTAATGCGCTGAGAATTCTTTCTTTTATTATTTCAATAGGAGTAGCCAGATGAGATATGGCCTTTTTTTGGTGATTTGTTTGTTCGTGGCCTTGCCCGTCGATGCGCTGGAGCGGCCGGATACTTCCTTTAAAATTTCCCAGCTTCCCGCCGACATGATTCCCCGCGTCGCATTCCTCGCCCACGACCCTGCTATCGAACCGGCCTTTATCGATTTTGTCCAAGGGTAGTTATACCACCTGCTCCAAGAACGCGATTTGGCGTTGGTGCACTTAGAGCGCGCGTTCCTCGACGGCGATTTTCGCCGCATATATGCGATGAGCTTG
>JBLHGI010000166.1:0-12709 GCA_047616505.1 Planctomycetota bacterium | reverse complement strand
CTGATGAAGACAAACTCGTCGTGGCGCGCGCGCGCAAAATACAGTTCTTCCTCACCCAGCCTTTCCACGTGGCCGAAGTTTTCACGGGTATGTCTGGTGCCTATGTCAAGGTTGAGGATACGGTGCGCGGCTTTAAGGGGTTGGTTGATGGCGATTACGACGATGTTCCCGAACAAGCTTTTAGTATGGTAGGCACCATAGAAGAGGCCTTGGAAAAAGCCAAGGGTTTATAGGGTATGGCGGCGTTTAAACTCGAAATAGTTACGCCGGAAAAAACGGTATATTCCGGCGATATCAGT
The DNA here is from genome assembly GCA_047616505.1 of Planctomycetota bacterium. GTDB lineage: Bacteria > Latescibacterota > UBA2968 > UBA8231 > UBA8231. The sequence goes on along the minus strand of JBLHGI010000166.1, from coordinate 12,410 downwards.
CATGTGCAGGCTCCGGGCAGCGAGGGCAGTTTTGGCGTTTTGGCGGGACATGTTCCCTTTCTGACATCTCTGCAAATCGGCATGCTCTTTTTTGACGAAGAGGGTGGTGCCAAGCGCAAGATGGCCATTAGTGGCGGTTTTGCTCAGGTCGCAGCCAATGGTGTAACGGTGTTGGCCGAGACGGCTGAGAGTGAGGAACATATCGATGCCGAGCGTGCCCGTGCTGCGCGTGAACGCGCAGCAGAGCGTCTGAACAATGCAGCAGAAGGTGTGGACGAAGCTCGTGCACACGCCGCGTTGTCCCGGGCCGTGAACCGGCTCAAACTCAGTGGCCAAACTTGAGCGAGATTTAATTTTTTGTGTAAATAGGCCAACCATCTATAAGTGGTTGGCCTATTTTTTTTGAGTTGCTGTCGCCTGGCAATTTGCCCTTATTGATGAAGTCACCAACCACTAAATAATACAAGGGTTTATTATGTCGTCCGTTCCCCGTGGATTGAGCGAATTTCTTCATTGTTATATACCTGAAATAGAAAAAGAGATGTTCCGCTTCCTACCTGTGCAAGAACCGGAAGCATTTCTCTATAGCCCGATGCGAGACTACCCGGAACGCGGCGGTAAGCGTTTCCGACCTGCTTTAGTGCTGCTCGCTTGTCAGGTGTTTGATGGCGATATGGCTAATGCTGTGCGCACAGCGGCGGCTTTTGAGATGTTTCAGTCTTTTGCAGTGGTGCACGACGATATTGAAGACGACTCTGAAATGCGTCGTGGCAAAGCTTGTCTGCACAAAATGCATGGTACACCGCTGAGCATAAATGTGGGCGATGCGCTTTACGCTAAAGTTTTTGAGGTGCTTAGTGCCAACAGAGACCTGCTGGGAGCAGAAAAATCGCTCGACCTTATTGAAGAGATGATACGAGGTTCGCGCGAGACTTTTGAGGGGCAGGCGTATGATGTCGGCTGGATACGTCAGCAGCATATTCCCAGCGAGGAAGAATTCATGATCATGTTGCGCAAAAAAACCGGTTGGTACACGGGCCGTGGCCCCTGTAACGCAGGGGCAATTATCGCCGGTGCAGATACTGCTATGCGCGAGACCATTGGTCATTTTGGCGAGGCGATGGCCATCGCTTTTCAAATTCGCGATGACCTTCTCAATTTGCGCACTTCAGAACAGGATGCCTCTATTGCACCTGGCATAACTTCTGGGGCCTATGGCAAGGAGCGAGGGGGCGATATTGCCGAGGGAAAACGCACGCTGATTATTATAGATTTGCTGCGTAAGTGCACGAAACAGGAGCATGCAGAAGTCTTAGCTATCTTACATGAAGAGCGTCAGAACAATACACCGGAGCAAATTGAACGCGTCATTGCTTTGGTCGAGCAGTATGGCTGTTATGAGTATGCCGAAGATGTTTGCACAAGGAAAGCTCAGGAGAGTCGGGACTATCTCGAACAGCTACCGCACAGTCCTGGGCGCGATACGTTGGCGGAGATGCTTGACTTCTTAGTACAGCGAGCTTTTTAAGATTCCGTCAACTTCTTTCTTATTCGTGCGTCTATAGGGTCCAGGGGGTGGATATGGAAGTCAAAGACCATAGATTGGTGCGCGATGCGTTGGCGGGTAACAACGAAGCATTTGCTGATTTGGTCGAACGCTATGGCCGCTTAGTGCATGGAATTATATTGTACAAGGTGCGTTTAGTAGATGAGGTAGAGGACCTTGTACAGGATGTTTTTTGCAAGGCATACCAAGAATTGCCGACGCTGCGCGAACCAGATAAATTTGCTCCTTGGTTGGCGCGTATGGCCAATAATCGCGCACAGGCTTGGCTGCGTCAGCGCCACACTCGCCAAGGGCACCAACAGCGTGAAGATTTCGCCCGCTGGGGTTCGGATGGAGCGACTCCAGAGGGGGTATTGGAGGCGCGCGAAACGTGCGGTATCGTATGGGAAACACTTGATCGGTTATCGCCGGAATATCGTCAAATACTCCTCCTATATCATTTTGAAGGATGTGCCCAGCAAGATATCGCTCGCTTTTTGGATATTAATCTGTCGACCGTAAAATGGCGTCTACTGCGCGCGCGACAGAGCATGAAGCGCAAGGTTGAAGAGGTGTTCTATTTGGAGAAGCGGCAGACTCGTCTCAGTGCGCGCTATTTGCGCGAGCGCGTTAGTGCCGCTTTGCCACTCTTAGCTCTCTGGCAGCCGGTGCGTCCGCGCTGGGGAGGGATTGAGCATTTGCGTTATTGGTTCGTGCGCAGACTGCTTCCTTTGGCCTATGCTAGTGTGTTGGGGATACTGGGTAGTTTAATTTACGAGGCGGGAGCACAGCAGCCCATTGCCAAAGAGGAAGCAGCCACAAAGGGTCCTATCTTAGTGCGACTCAGCGGAACGGAGTCTTTGGGCACCGAGGCAAGGCCGCGACGAGCAACGGCTCTACCTGCCCTGTGCAGCCGCTGTTTGGCGCGGTGCTGATACTCAAGGGGAAGATGGTTCGAGTAAATAGGCAAGGAGTAGGCGGGCGGTGTTAAAGACGCCCTCTCGTGCACATATTTCGTAGCCGTGGGTATTGTCTCCGGGGTAGCCGATAAGAGCAGAACGTGCGACGAGACCGTTGGCGCGTGCGATACTACTGTCGCTGGCGTAAGAAGTGACTACCGCTTTTTGTACCCCGAACCCATGTTTTTGGGCTAGGGACTCAAGGTGTTGGTTCGTCAATTCGTGGTAAACCCCCCTCGCATCTTTCTCTATTAAAATGGGTTCGTCGCTGTTCTTTGTGCCGTATTCGATAGCAGCCGGTGCGATATCGATGGCGATGGCAGTGTCCACAGGCAGCTTGCCTAGAGCGTAAGTTGCGCCTTGGCCACCTATTTCCTCGCTGGAACTGGCAACCAGATACACATCCTGAGCGGGTTTGTTTTCTGCCAACTGCATCCCAGCTTCTAACATGGCGGCTAGACCCGCTCTGCAATCGAGGTTATAACCACACAAATAGTCACCCATATGCCATAGGTTTTTGAGATGGCGTGCAATAACTACGCGCGTACCAGCACGCACGCCGAGTTCACCTAGTTGCTGTGCCGATTGCTTAGTCTCAATCCACATGTTCTCCCAGGTGAGTGATGAGCCCTCTTTGAGCATTCCCGCAGGGCTTTCGCGTGAAACGTGTTTGGCTCCGATGGAAAGAACGCCGGGCAATAACGCGTCGCGCGCCATGATTTCAACGGGAGTTTCACCAATCGCCCAAGGATGTAAACCACCGACGGGAGTAACGCGCAAGCGCCCATCTTCCTCTACCCGTTTGACCATTAGAGAGATTTCGTCTTTGTGTGCGATAGCGGCTATGGGGGCATCGTTGCGCTGACCGTGGATATGGACGATAATATTTCCCGCCGAATCCTGCCAGGTCGAATCGCCAAGGTCACCTAACAACTCTCTCATCAAAGTGTCGGCTTCTTGCTCAGAACCGGAGGGGGCGTGGATAGGCAATAAACGTTCTATGTAATTTAAGAGGCGGTTCGAGTCTATTGAGGCGGGCATTGACTACTCCTTTTTCCGCGGAAGATAGCAGGTGTTCGTGCGGGCGTCAATAAATAAAATAGCGCCCGCTACGAGAGCGGGCGCTACGAGTTTGCGTATAGGAAGGAGTGCTAGGCCGTCGCAGTCAAGCTACCAATGACCTCTTCGGCCAGATTGCGCAAACTTTTTTGTAGGCGGAGGCGGCCGCGATTGACGCGAGATTTAACCGTGCCAACAGGGCAATGAATGATTTTTGCAATTTCCTCGTAGGAAAAACCATTGAGGTCACGCAACAATACGGCTTCGCGGAATTCTTCAGGTAAACGGTGTATTGCTTCTACTACCGTCTCTTTTACTTGCCGCGAATCCGTCTGTTCGCCGGGGAGGCGCTCTTTGTCTACGGGTTCGTAAAAAGCTTTGCGTTCTTCGTCTTCGCTTGGGCCGATAGGTATCCAGCGCCAGCGCTTGCGCCGGCGGAGTTCGGTCTTAGCTAGATTACCGGCGATAGTATAAAGCCATGTCGATACCTGTTCTATCGCGGGGAATTGATGGCTGTGGCGCAAGCAGCGGAGAAAGGTCTCTTGGACGATATCTTCGGCTGTTTCGCGATCGCCGACAAAGCGGTAGACAAAATTATAGAGTGGGGTGCGGTAGCGTTTTACTAATATGGAAAGGTATCCTTGGTCTTCTGCGGCTTTCCTAAGTACTTCTCTATCTGACAGGTTTTGTATGGCTTCCATCTCGCGGCCCTTTCATTGTCCAGTCTCAGCTGGATCGGAGGAACTGGCGCAGCGGCCTCGCCGCACTGCAGAAGCAGTTTAGCAATAACCGTACCGATCGCGATAATACGTAAGAAATGCCCAAAATCGTCCTATCGCGCCCTTTTTTTACTGTTTAGAAGGAAATGTGCCTAAAAAATCCTCAGAAATTTGAGAAAGTGTCAGAATTCTGATAATGGATTTAAGCGGTTATTTTGACTTTATTGGGGGGAGATGGTAGATTTTTTGCAGTGAAAAATCTCCTAAAATGACAGCGAATGGAGCAAATTAGGTGCAAGAATTCTTGAACCAGTTGGAAGCGCTATGCAAAGCGAGAGGTATCGAGAAGTTTTCGCCCACTGAAATGGTCGAACTTCTCGAAGATGGTGAAGAGGTAGAATGGATTCTCGGGCAGGTTGGGGAAGAGGGGAGCGGTGCGTTGGGGCAACTCCTGCAGCAGATCGCCGCAGAAATCGCTCCTGCCGGGAGTGAAGAAGATGGGACGGAGGACGGGGGTGAAGTTTCGTCCGCAGCAGAGATAGGAGAAGCCTCTGGGGATAAGGCCGAAGAGGAGGATTTTGACCCCGCCAATCTAGATATGAGTGAATTACAGGGCATGTTGCCTCCTGGCGTTGATATGAGCCAAGTGCAGCAAATGCTCAGTTCGCCGCGCGGGGCTCTACTGGCCGATTTCGGGACCTTCTGTGAGGAGCGCGGAGTTGAGATGGAGATGGAGCAGGGGGAGATGAGCGAGGCTTTACAGGAGTTACACGAAGAGTGGCTGCAAATGCCTCGTGAGGCACTCGAAGGTAAAAAACCGGCAGAGGTTTTAGATGGGGGACGGCTCTTTCCATCCAAAGTCGAAACTTTTCGCCGCGAGGCGCCCAAGGTCGGGCGCAACGATCCCTGTAGCTGCGGCAGTGGAAAGAAATACAAGAAATGTTGCGGTAAGGCGGCCTGACATGGCGTCGATAAACCCGCTGGGAGGTTTGGATGAGTTTTGATCTTTTACATGCATTGCTACAGACGCAAGCGCTGCGTTTGGCTCCGGCGGGTGAAGTGTTTTGGTATACTTCGGGCACGGTAGGGCCGTATTATATCAATACCCAAAATTTGTATGGAAGTCCGGAGTCTGCAGAAGAGTTACTGCAGTTTATCGATAGAGAAAAAAGGGCTGAAAGTTTTGCTTTTGAATTGCGCGAGCGCGTTGAACGCCAGTATGCAGAAAATGAAATCTATCGGCATGTTATCGACCTATTAGTCGCCAAGGTCGAGTTAGAACTAGAGGGCGATATAGATGCCGTATCGGGGGGCGAACGCCGCGACTGGTTTTTTTCGCTGGCGGTAGCAGAACGCCTCAACAAGCCGCATCTCTTAATTTTCAAAGACTTAAAAAAGATTTTGTTAAAGGGCGAAGAAATATACCGCGATGAGATCGACGGCTTGAAGACACTGCACGTGGCCGACTTAGTAACGGAGGCGTCGAGTTATTTTCGCGATTGGATTCCGGTGGTTGCACAAGGGGGAGGTCGCATCGTATATAGCGCCAATGTCGTAGATCGCGGCCAAGGGGGTATTGAGGCGTTGACGCAAAAGGGGGTGCCTTCTAGTGCGCTGTTGCGCGTGGATGAGGCATTATTTTCGCGCTTGGTAGAGGCGGGACGCATCGATGAAACACAGGCTAGTTTATTGGGCGCTTATTTTCGCGACCCACAGGCGGCTATGCGCTCTTTCTTAGAGGAACATCCGCAATTTTTGCGCGCCGCTCTTGAGGGTGAAGACGAAAGAACGCGTGCCCGCGCACAACTCTTAGTAGATGAAGATATATACCAATTGAAATCTTGATAATTTAATTGCTACACGACAAAGGCCTCCGCATCTCAAATGTGGAGGCCTTTGTCGTGTGACGAATATATCATTTACCCCGCCGCTTCTACAAATTCTTCACTTTCGTCGACGCGCACCGACACTAGCTGCGAAATACCTTCTTCGGGCATGGTGACCCCGTGCAGTGTATCGGCTGCCGACATCGTGATCTTGTTGTGGGTTACGACGATGAACTGGGTTTTGAGCGCAAATTCCTTGAGCACGCGCACGAAGCGGCTAATATTGGTGTCGTCCAGCGGCGCATCTACTTCGTCGAGAATGCAGAAGGGGCTGGGTTTGACTAGGTAGATGGCAAAGAGCAATGAGATGGCCGTTAGTGCTCGTTCGCCACCTGAAAGTAGGGCAATGCTCTGTAGCTGTTTGCCACGTGGTCGCGCGGTGATATCAATGCTCGCCTCGAGAGGATCTACTCCTTCTTCGAGTTTGAGATCGGCCTGACCACCTTCAAAAAAACGCGCGTAGGTCTGCTGAAATTTTTCGCGAATTTGCGTGAAGGTCTCTACGAACATGCGCCGTGCCGTGCGGTCGATCAGATTGAGCGTCTTTTTTAAGTCTTCGGCAGCGACGACTAGGTCATCGCGTTGTTGTACCAAAAAGTCGTAGCGCTCCTTTTGCTCTTCGTACTCGTCCAACACGCCCAAGTGAACTGAGCCGAGACGGTGGAGGGCTTGACGCAGTTGGTCTAGGCGTCGCTGTGCCTCTTCGGCATCGACTTCTTCTTCGGGGGGGCCCATGGTCTCAATATCGCAGTGCTGCTCTTCCTGGAGTCGCTCGCGAATGTTTTTGGCATTATTGCCGAGTTCGGAGATGCGCAATTCGAGTTGATGGCGGCGTTCGCGCTGGTTGTTGAGATCGCGCTGCATGCGGCTTATCTGTTCCTCAAGCTCCCTGTTTTGTGCGTTCAGTTGAGCCCAATGCTGACGGCGCTCATCCTGTTCGGCAGCCAATACTTCGCGACCCTCGTGTAGCGTTTTGAGCTCTTCTTCTATACGGGATATCTGTCCTCCGCGCTCCTCGTAGTCGTTGCTCGCCTGCTGGCGTTCGCGCTCGAGACGCTCAATATTGCGCGCTATGCTCTCTTCAATATTGCCCAGACGTTCTGCATCGCGCTCGAGGCTTTGCGCCGATTCCGCTGCGCGCGCGCGCTCTACGCGCAAGACGCCGAGTTGGTCGCGTTTTTCCTGGCGAACGCGTTCGCTCTCTTGTAGTTGTGTCTCACCATCGGCAATCGCCGTTTCGAGTTCCTTGCTCTTTAGCTCTATTTCTTCGAGACGCAATCTCTGCTCGACAATCGCCGTACTGAGCGTTTGACTGCGTTCAGTGAGGCGTGCGATTTCCGCACGCAATTGGTTTAGGCGTGCCTCTAAGCGTTGGATTTCATCGTTAGTATTTTGGTGGCGGTGGGTCAGTTCGCGCTCTTCTTCGCGCCAAGCACTGACTTCATCGTCGAGAGTGCGCAGCGTTTGTTCGAGCGTAATTCGACGCATGTCTTGCGCTTTAATCCGCAACTCGAGAGACACTACCTGTGCTTTTTGGCGTGCCAAGAGGTCGCATAAGAGACGGATCTCGCGGCGACGGCCCAGCACGGTCGACTCTTCATCGCCAGCCTTGCCACCCGCTACGCGGCCGTAGAGATCGATTGCATCGCCCTCGGGTGTTATAAAGCGCAATGGTAACTCGGTGTGCTGTCGGGCCAGTGTCAGCGCGGAATCCAGGTTATCCACCAAATAGGTGTTGTATAGTAGGTGTTGTAATAGTGGAGCCACCGGCGCATCGGCGCGGACAAAGTCGAGCAAAGGACCAAAGAGGCCGGGGGCAGCGGGCAAGATGGCATTCTCTAGGGGAGCCATGGGCCAATCGAGTGCGAAAATTCCGGCTCTACCCGAATTTTCTTTTAAATGGGTGATGGCTTCTAAGACTCCTTCGTGCCCCTGGGTGATAAGGGCTTGGAGTGATTCGCCTAGGGCGGTCTCTACGGCGCGGGCATGCTCAGCACCGACGTCGACGAGGTCGCCCAGCACACCTTGGAATAGATTCGCATAGGGGGACTCGAGCATAAGGGTGCGCACACCGCTTGCATACCCTTCATAACCTGAGCGCAGTTTCTGCAAAACTTGTAGGCGCGCCTCGTTGGCGGCGGTAGTTCGACGCAACTCGGCCCGTTGTTCCTGCAGTGTTTCTAGATCTTGCCGCACCACGGTGGCCGTGGACAGCGTGCTGTCGTGGCGGTGGCGCACTGTGTGTAACTGTTGGCTCGTCTCGGCCAATTGGCTTTCGAGTGTACCATGGCGCTCGCGTGCGTTTTGGCGTTCACTCTCGAACTCTTCCAATTCGCCGCGCATGCCCTCTTCGCGCTCGCCGAGCGATTCGTGTTCGGCTTGTTGACGCTCTAAGGACCGGCTCGTATCAGCTTGCTGGCGCATGTCGTCCATGCGCTGACGCTGCTGCCCCTCTAAGGTGCTACGCAGTGCCCTGTATTCTTCTTCGCTGTGGCGCGCTTCGGTCTCGCGCCCCTCTAGCTGTTGTTCTGTTGTGGCGAGCTCTTCGCGTACGGCGCCGAGCCTGTCGGTGTTTTCGCTGCGCTGAGTGCGAGTACTTTCGAGTTGCTGTTGGTAGTCTTGAACTTCGCGTCCAGCGCGTTGAGCGGCCTGTTCAGATGCTTCGCGACGTCCGCGCAGGGCGACTAATTCGCGTTCCTTGCCGTGTATTTCCTCTACGCGGCTATTGAGCTGTAGGCCGGCTTCCTGCATTTGCCTTTCGGCATCCGTTAGCGATAGACGCGCTTTTTCTAACTCTGCCTCGCGGGTGGTAAAATGAGTATAACCGGATTCGCTGCCCTTGTTGATACCGGCGAATTCCTCTTCGATTGGTTTTAGCTCAGCATGGATGGTGAAGAAATTATAACGCCCTAACTGTACTTCGAGCTGGTCCAATTCCTGTTTATACTCTTGGTAGCGTCGGGCGCGTCCGACTTGCCGACCTAGGTAGTCCACCTGGCGTTTGACTTCTGCTATGATATCCTCAATACGCGTCAGGTCAGCCTGAGTTGCCTCTAGGCGGTTCCAAGTAGAGCGGCGACGCGTCTTATATTTGGTAATGCCCGCGGCTTCTTCGAGGATGCGACGGCGGTTTTCCGTTTTTTCGCTGACAATCTCATCGATCATCCCCTGTTCCATGACCGAATAGGCGCCTTGGCCTAAGCCCGTGTCCATGAGCAAGTTGGTAATATCGAGCAGCCGACAGGGGATTTTGTTCATGAGGTAATCGCTCTCGCCCGAGCGGAAGAGACGGCGCGTTAGCATGACCTCGTTGAACTCGACGGGTAGAACGTTTTCGCGGTTTTCAATCGTCAGTGCCACTTCCGACATGCCCAATGCTTTGCGGCTGCTGGTGCCGGCAAAAATGACTTCTTCCATTTTGTGGCTGCGAAATGTGCCGGCGCGTTGTTCGCCGAGTACCCAGCGAATCGCTTCGACTACATTGGATTTGCCACAGCCGTTGGGACCCACAATCGCGGTAATACCAGGATCGAAGGGAATGACGATCTTGTGGGCAAAGGACTTAAAACCGAAAATTTCGAGTTGTGTGAGGCGCAAGGTACAAAGCTCCTAGTACATTAGATTTGGCCTCTGCTTAAGAGGCGTAGATCGGCGTCTATTCTATCGATAATAAGGGAGAGTAGTACAGGACTAATTATACAACAACTTGGGTAAGGCGATGAATATATTACTGTATATTGGATGTACGGTCAAGGATTTTGTATATCTTGACTCGCGCGGTATGTGCTCGCAGATTAGCCGCAAAACAAGGGGAAAGATAAGTTGAACCTAGAAACTCTGTACCAACAAACTATAGCGCGCCTGCCCGCTGAGCGCCGAAAAATAATGCAGGATCTCATCAGTGAATTTGGTCCTGGAGAGACGGCGTGCCTTCTTTTAGCCCTAACCGCGGGCACCAGCCAACGCGAACGCCAACTCGTTCGTCTGCTAATGACGGACATAGAGAAGATGGAAGTGTTAAAAACTGGAGAAAATGAGTAGAGTACAGAGCAAGACGGTCGATATAATAAGCATACTACTTTATACAAAATAGTATGAAAAGGAGATTGACGTGTTTGAATATATGCTTGGATCTGTTTTGGTCCTTTTTACGCTGTGTTTGCGCCTGGTGACTGTGAATAGTATGAAAGCTCAGCGCAACCAAGTGCGCCAAGCAGATGGCGAGTTGAGAAAAATCGCAGGAGAACTAAACGAGGTGGTAGACGAATTGCAGCAAGTCGAGCGTCAAAAGCGCCAATACGATTTCCGTCGTTCGCGTTTGTTGAGCCAAATGGAAGTGGCCCGCTGTGAATTAGAACGTCTGCGCCGTCCTGCCAGTGAGCGTTTGGCGGCCTGAAAGCAGTTTGCATGGATGGATGGAGATGCTACTATCGCGTAGCGGATTATATACTTGCCCTTGAGGGAGACGATACGGCCCTTGTGCCTTGGGCGAACAGTCTATACACCTGTGCCCAATGTACAGCGGGAGACCCGCAACGGGTCTTTCGCGTCGAGCGGGTAAATGGGCGCTATTCTCTGTTGGAGGGGGCGAGGGAACTCGCAGTAGCTCGAGATTGGTCCGAGCTTTTTGCGGCAACTGAATGGCGTTTGACTCGTGCATTGATGGAAGGTGCCTATGCCCTATATCAAATACACGCGGGTGTTGTCGTTTTTAATGGGCGAGCGCTGGTCTTATGCGGTCGCTCTGGCGCTGGAAAAACGTCCCTAACCGTTGGTTTAGGGCTGCGCGGCGCGGCGGTCTATGGCGATGAAGTAGCTATTGTTGACGCGGATTCGCTGCGCGTATTTTCTTTTCCTCGAGACCTGATTGTGCGCAATGGGACGCGCGCCCTCTTTCCGCAGATTGGGCAACTGGATCTGCCTACGTGGAAAATTTTTGCCGACTATCGCTACGTGCCTCCCCGAGGTTGGTGCGAGTTGGCGAGTTTACCCGCACCCTGTTCAGGTTTTATTTTTCCACAGTTGCAGCGTGGCCATTGCGAGCCTTCGCTGCGTCGCATGGGGCCAGCAGAAGCGGCACAGCGGATTTTAGAACAATCTTTTAATATGGCTCAATGGGGTAAGAGGGGTATCGACCTAGTTGGCCAACTAGTTGAACAGTGTCCCACTTGGGAGCTAGTGTTTGCCGATGCCGGGCGGGCAGCCGACTATGTACTGGCTTCAGAAATCGAACGGTGAATCATCTACTTCAGAAGGGTCGTCTTGGCCCATGGCGATAATATGTTCAGCTTGGATTTCTCGGCGCCCAGCATATCCTCCTTCTATTTCGTGCCAATAGCTTACTTCGTCCTCACCGCGCCGCCAGCACAGAAAAACCCAGCGTCCTTCAAAGGTCGTGGGGAAGTCGATCAAGCCATGTTCGAGCCCGCCTTGTGGGAAACGCAAACCCATGGCGATGAGTTCGTCTTTGACAAGGCTCAGTATATCTTCCTTTAGATAGTCTATTCGGAGTTGGTGCTGGATGAGATTATCGTTGTCGGGGTTTTTGGGGTTTTCGACTTCTTTGCCCCACAGAGCATCTAAAACTTCCAGTTTCTTTATATGATGCGCCAACGCCGATTTTTTGGCCTCTATGCGCTGAAGGATGGACTCTATGTTCGGGATGGCGGCATTGGATTCTGCAACAGTGAAGGCTTTGCGCGGCATGTTTATGTCCTTTTGTTGTAAGAAAATAGTATAGCGAACGATTACGGCTTCTTCAAGGGGATAAAAGTCTTGCGTTCGCTTTGGCTTTGCAGCATATTAGAATCGCCCTGTGATGCGGTGGCGACACAGGCTAAATTTCCTGAATACAACATAAGCTAAGTAGACTGTAAATATGGCAGTTACGGTCGATGATGTCCGAGGCGTGGCCGCCTTGGCGCGCCTGCGTTTTACGCCGGACGAAGAACAGGTTTTGACTGGGGAGCTCAACGGCATCCTCGAGTATATGGAAAAGCTCAACGAGTTGGATACCGATGGCGTTGAGCCCACGTCCCATGTGCTTCCCATGGTAAATGCCTTTCGCAAAGACGAGGCCGAACCCTTTCTCTCTTTGGACGAACTGAGATCTTCGGCTCCCAGTCTCCAGGATGGGTACTTTAGGGTTCCACGAATAATTGACTGAACGAGCGGCGACAGGATATCTGTCGCCGTTTCTTTTTGAGCACTGCGCAAAAAAGCGTAGGATTTAAGGAGCGAG
>JBLHGI010000165.1:0-12730 GCA_047616505.1 Planctomycetota bacterium | reverse complement strand
ATACCAGTAGACGTCGCCGTATTGCGATGCGTGGAACGCACACCAGCCGTCAGCGGGCTAACACTGCGCATCTGCCCCTGTAACTGCGAGAGCATACCACCACCCGAACTAGGCGGTGTGACCAACGAGCTACGCTGACTCTTAGCACCTAGTAGAGCACCCGGCGCCGAACTCGTGGCCCTCAGTGGGGCAATACCCAGACCATTTTTTACACGGGCTCCCTGCGTAGGCGTACGCATCTGGTTGCGCGCCTTGAGGGAGGCGGTAAAAATACCGCCAACCGCAATACCTGCGGGACTTAGCATGGACCCATCCTTGGGAGAAAGAGTAAATATGCTATTGGTAAGTATAACGAATAATTAGCGCAGCGCTAAGTTCTTTCTTCGGAACCTCCTCCACACTCGGCGATAAAGTCCTCGGACTCCGATTCGTATATGCGAAAAGGATCGTCTAAATTGAGATATTTCTCGTCCTCTACATAAATGGAATCCCAGTCGATCACATAGCGCGCCTTTTGTTCGGTCAGCGCGCGCATCACACGTGAACGCGCCCATGCGCGCGTATTCGCCGGTGGATTCGCTATAGCCTTGTTCACACGCTCGTCATCAACGACTCTCTTCATGCGCCCACGACGAAATAGGTCAAAATATAACCCCTTGTCTGGGTTGAGGTTATGATATTCCAAATCCAAACTCTGCAGCCACGGGTCGCGCCAATCGAGCCCTTCTGCTTCTATAAATTGTTCCAGCAGCCATTTCTTGGCCACCCAATCGACGCGGTCAATCAGCGAACCAGGATCGTGCACTAAACCGTCGAGCACAAAACGCCATTCGTCCAACACCCAATCGCTCTCTTCGTCGCGTCCACGCATATAGCGTTCCGCCAGGTCTAGATAGTGGCGCTGCACTTCTGTAGCCGTGCTGTAGCTGCCATCCTCGAGTTGCACTTCCCAACGGTACGTCAGGTCGCGCGAGATATCGCGGATTGCATCGACGGCATTGAGCAGTGCGATATCGGGAATAATGCGCTCTTCGAGCAGTTGTATTACCAGCGCCGTCGTACCCACTTTAAGCGCCGTAGCGTACTCCGACATATTGGAGTCACCGACGAGTAGGTGCAAACGGCGAAACTGCCCCCAGTCGGCCAATGGTTCGTCGCGCGTGTTGATTATGGCGCGGCTAAACTGAATCCACTGATAAATTTCCGTGACAATATGATCGGCCCGCTGCGAAATCTGGTAGGTAACGCTCTCGTCCTCTTCGTTGCCAGACTCAAAAATATCCGTGTGGCAGCCAACGCGACCGGCACCAGCAAAGATCTGTCGCGTGACAAAGAACGGCAACATCGCCGGCAGCAGGACCTGCGAGAACGGCACGTCGCGTCGCACCAGATAGTTTTCGTGACATCCAAAGGTCGCGCCCGTATAGTGATCGACATTGTTCTTTATAAAAGAAGCTTGACCGCTGGGATCGACATGCTCTAGAGCCCGCTGTAGCATCACTTCACCCGCGCGATCGGCCGCGACTAAATCGAAGAGCCCCGAGCACTCGGGTGTGGCGTACTCGACGTGCCCCATATCGATATAGAGCCGTCCACCGTTAAAGAGAAAACCACCATTACCAGGCGGTTCGTCGCGCCCGCGATAGTGAATATCGACGATACCGAGCCCATCGCGGTAAAATACGCAGTCTTTGCTCTTGACCGAAATAAAATCCGGACTCAGAAATGGGTCGGCCTCCGGCGGCAAACAACCAAATTCGGTCTCGATACCAAAAATGCGATCTTTCATAGCTCAAGCTCCGCTATACGCGCCCAGCGCATTTTGCAACTCGTCCGAACGGAGCAAGCGAAACTTCGACTGAGTCGGCATACTGCGATCGAGCACACCGGCTTCGACCTGCAAGTCTTTTAACGCACTGTGCAAGTATTCATCTATTCGTTCTGCACTCGGCTTTTCACCCTCTTCAGAATCGAGCACGAGACGACCGCACCCCCAAGCCCGCAGCGCCGTAGCCAATGCCACTCCTAACTCTGCATCGGCCGCTTCACCTTCGAGATACTCGACAATGGCCTTGACACTTTCGTCACTGCCACTAACGGCAGCAGCGCGCCCAGCGCGCACAAAAGAACCATCGGCATCAATCGTGTAAAAGACATCGTCGCCACTGGGCGGATCCAACTCGGCGACTAATACCCGCGCCAGAAATGGCGAGCGGAAAATCTCGTCAAAAGCTTCCTTGACCAACGGCCCAATGCCAAAGCTTACGAGGCGATGCAAATTCACATCGCTGGCCGAAAGGTTAAAACCCTCCAAATGGGCAATATCAATGACGGCCTTGCGCAGTTTTTCTATATCGGCAGGATGGCCGATAGCGGCAAAGGCAATCTCGTTGTATACCTCAAAGACCTTGCGCGGCCCTGGTGTCGTCGTCAAAAGCAGCAAGCCGTCGCGATAGTGAGTAGCTATGACGGGAGAAGCGCCGCGCAATTGATCGTCGAGATATTCGCGACGATTGCGTATGGCCTCTACCCAGCGATACGGTTCTTCTAACATGCTCTAACCCATCCGTCCCTGGAAGATCGCTTCCAATTCGTCTTCGCCCACGCTGCGGATGCCTTCTTTACCGACGTGCATAACCGTGGGGAAAATCCGCGCTGTCTCTCGATAACCGCCCGTAGCCGTATCGTATTCGGCCGCTGTCTCCAGCATCTTGACAATCAATTCCAGTGCTGCAGCCTCGTCCATCTCGGCAATCGGCGTCTCGCCCCAGCGATTGAGATAATAAAGTGCACCGCGGATAATATTCGAGCCCGATCCCGTAGTGCTAAAATCGACGCATTCAAATGTCGCACCCAGAAGGTCGTAAAAGAAGATCTTGCTCTGTCCGTCGCGTTCGTCATAAGCGGCATAGATTGGAATCACCGTGCCGATGCCCTGCATGGCCATCTGCAAGTTCTGGCGCAACAACCTAGACAAGGTGCGCAATTTACCATCGAGGCTGAGCTTTTGCAGCTGCGTGCGCCGATAGTATTGCACCGACATTTCCAGCGTACGCGCAATCTCGTAGGCCGTCGCCGGCGAGCCTGAAATGGCCATTACTGAATCGTCGTCAATACTCAGAACTTTGTCGGCGCGGTCATAGACGACAAGATTACCCATCGTCGCACGTCGGTCACCGGCTACTAAAACGCCATCGCGGTAACGCAACGCCAAAATCGTCGTGCCCTCAACGCTCTCAAAGTCGTGCTTCCCCTGCGCCATCGCAGTCGCCTCGGGCAAATGTCCCCCCTCGCGCAGCAAATCGAGAAAATCGCAGCTCTCCATCAAATGGCCTACTCGCCCGTGCGCTGGCGATAGCGCCGCGCCTGGTTTGGATCCACCTTTTTCATGCGCTTGAGAATATCATCGCCGCCGGGCCGCTCCACCTTGGGCCGGCGCGGTCCTTCATCTTGCTCGCCACCCCCATCATCCATTGGCTTGACGGGGCGGGGGATGCGATCCCGCAGTTCAATCTGACCTGATCCGGGGATGCGATCACTCGTATTAAAGATATCCATCACGCCTCTCCTTTCGACGGCCCCTGAGCCTGCCAAGCCGCCAGTTTTTCCAGCAATTGCCCGACGCTTGTCGACGCGTCGAGTGCTCCATTATAATAAGCCGCCGTCTCTGTATCCACGCAAGATTTGAGGTCTACTACATGCGCGCGGCCATCGACTATAAACTCGATGCTATCCCAGTTGAGTGAACGCACCTGCTCGGAAAATTTCTCCAGCGCCACGCCGCGGAAATGCGCGCGGGTATCTGGGGGCGGCACCACCATCGCGCGGCGTATCTCCTCGTCTTCGAGCAGTTGTCCAATATGGCCCTGCTCCTCCAACATCAGGAACAGACCTTCCTGTGGATCGATATTGTGATACTCCAGATCCTGGCTCTGCAGCCAAGCGCGATCGTCGACCTTCTCCCAGTCCAGCCCCTCCGCTTTGGCAAAAGAATCGAGCAGCCACTTCTTTGTCACCCAATCACACAAACCCACAAGTTCCTGCGGGTCGCGGCCCAAAGCGTCGAGTGCACGCTGCCATTCGGCGAGCACCCAATCCGTCTCCGCATCGCGCCCTGCCACGAGTGATTTCGCCGCATTCAAATAGCTTTCCTGAATCTCAAGCGCCGAACTGTGCTTGCCACCTACCAGCTCAACAGCCCAAGCGTGTGTGGCATCGCGCGAAATGCTTTTGAGCGCCCCGATCGGATCGACCAATTCAAAGGCGGGCACTTTGCCCGCCTCTAATAAATCGAGCACCAGCGCCAACGAGCCCACCTTGAGCGCCGTCGCCCACTCCGACATATTGGCATCGCCGACAATCATATGCAGACGCCGCCAGTGTTCGGGATCGGCATGCGGCTCGTCTCGACTATTGACCAATGGCCGCCGCTGCATCGTATCGACGCTGGTGATGACCTCAAAAAAGTCTGAGCGCTGCGCCAACTGATAGATCGAAGCCTTGGCGCGCGTATCCTGTTCTACGCCCACCTTACCAGCCCCTGCGTAGATCTGCCGCGTGGCGATAAAGGGCAGAACCGCTGCAATGACCTTATCAAAAGGCACGTCGCGGCGAATGAGGAAATTTTCGTGCGTGCCGTAACTGTGCCCCTCGAAGTCGGTATTATTTTTGTAGAGCCGCACCACGCCGCCACCTCGAGTCGCCGTGCGCTGTTCGGCGCACTGCAACAAAATGCGCTCACCAGCCCGGTCAAAGGCGACTAGGCCAAATAAGTCGTAGCATTCGGGCGTGGAAAACTCGGGGTGTGTATGATCGTTGTAAAGGCGCGCACCGTTGTGGATGAGCAGGTCGCTCTTTAAATCCTTGAGCGGAATCTTGCGCTCGCGGTCCTGCTGCAAATGCTCCATCTCGTCGAGATCGTTGCGCAGTTGGTCCACCTCAAACCCGCGCATATCGCGGCGCGGGTTTTCCAACGCGTAGTTCCACCGCGCGACAAAATTCTCGTGCAAATAACAGCGGATCAGTTCCATCGATTCGACGACCACATCCATCGTATCGACATCGTCAACCTGGATACCGTACTCCGTTTCCAACCCACACAGTCGGCGCATGCCTTAGATCACCTTGCCCGCACGCGTATCCGACGCCTTTTCCAACTGCGGACGCACCGGTGTCACTTTGACGACATTTTCCGGCTCGTAATCGAGTAGCTTGAGCCAGTCTTCTATGCTATCAGAAGGCGGAAAAACCTCGTTCTCGCGGTATTCGCTCCGCACCGCCAGACGCAAATCTTCGGCGCGCACACCCGCACCTGGATCTTTTTCAGTAATGGCGCGCTTGATGGCAAATTCCTTGGCGCGCTGGACCACCGAAGCGATGATGGCACCGCTCGACAGGTCGCCGCGATAGAGCACATCTTGTCGTCCAGAGCGCAACGATACCTCCAAAAAGCGCGTCTCTTCCGTGCGCGCAAAGAGCTCGTCGACTCCCTGCTGCACCAGCGCTGCACGAGCCGCCTCTTCGCCACCGTATTTCTTTACTTCCGCTACATCGATCGGCAACTCTGGTGTCAGATAGATCGAAAAAATAGATTGGGCTGCTGTGTAATCCGGGCGATTTACTTTAATCTTCCGATCAATGCGACCGGGGCGCAATATCGCTGGGTCGATCAAGTCATGGCGATTTGAAGCCAGTATGACCACCACGTCTTGCAACGACTCGATTCCATCCATTTCCGTGCAAAACATCGGCACGACGGTATTTGATATATTGTGCGATCTCATCGAGCGCCGCGTACCCAAGATCGATTCGGCTTCGTCTATAAAGATAAAAGGCAGATAGCCTTCTTTGCGTTTCTGCCGCGCTTGTGCAAAGACTTCACGCACCATGCGCTCGGTCTCGCCGAGCCACATATTGAGAATCTCCGGCCCCTTGATGTGCATGAAGTACTCTTCTAGTTCCAAGCCCTCTTCTTGGCGCATATGCTGCACCAAATTATAGGCCGTCGCCTTGCCAATCAACGTCTTGCCACATCCCGGCGGACCGTAGAGCAGAAACCCCTTCGGCGTATTCTGTTGAAAGCGCTCAAAAAGCTCCGGGTGTAATGCCGGTAATTCGATCGTGTCGCGGATGGCCTGGATCGCCTCCTGCTGTCCTCCGATACTATCCCACGGCGTCGGCGGCACGTCTTCGATGAAATATTCCTTGCTCTCGGCCGACTGCAGGCGCTCTAGCGCCACTTTAAAAGCCGAATCCACGCGCACTTCGTCGCCCACTTTGATATCGATATCTGCCAGTTCGGCACCGCGCTCCAACACCACTTCCTGCGTGCCGTGCGCCTGCGACAAACGCAGCCTTCCCCCTTCGAGCAAATCGCCCACCTTGGCCACCGGTCCCGTCGGACTATAACCCAAGTCACCCACCACCGCATAAGCCTCGTTAATCAACACCCGGCAGCCCGTGCGCAGACGCGCCCCATCGACGCGCGGGTCGATATTGGCATAGTACTCCGTACCGCCGACAAAGACTATGGCAATTCCCTCTTTGGGCGAACCGAGAAAGATCCCCACTTTATTAGCCGGGGCCGTCACTTTCTCCAACGCCGCTTCAAACTCGACCAACGAGCGACGCGCCTCTTGAAAAGAGATCTCGCGCTCCATTAGTTGCCGGCGCAGTTGATAGAGCAACGGCCGGGCCGGGTCCTGATCCGGCGCCGCCTTCAAGAGCTGATCCACTAGGCGCAGTGGTTCGTCTTCGGCCTCGGGCTCGTCGTTGCCCATCACCTGCTTGTCGTAGTCGTCGTTATCCGTATTTTTTCGACTGTTCATTGGTCTCGTCCTAGTGAATTACATCGCCCAAACGCCCGTAGCGCACTCGCCCGGGCAGTCGCCAAACCCACGCGCCCAATACCTTGGGCAACGAACTGGGACCTGCGTAATAAGGGCCGCTCGTATCGGGAGCCCATGACCAGTATATACTCATTGCCTTGCCCTTAATCAATTCCCTGGACGCCGCATGCCAATAACGACTGTCGGCACTGTTGTCGCGGTTGTCCCCCATCATGAAAAAATGCCCTTCGGGCACGGTATAGGGGCCAAAATTATCGCGCGGATTAAAGGCGGCAGGATAGATATTGCGATCGGCGTATTTAGACTGCGGTGGATCTGGGAATGGTTCACCGTCGATATAGAGTTTTTTGTTGACGATTTCGATCGTTTGCCCCCCAGTTGCCACGCAGCGCTTAATCAGATCGCGATCGGGATCGACAGGAGAGCGGAAAATAACGATATCGCCGGGCTTGGGGTCGCGTATAGCTGGCAGACGGAAAAGGCTAATATTGGTACCCGGCACGTCGATGGGCGCACCGTAGACAAATTTATTGGCCAGCAGATAATCGCCCACCAACAGCGTATCTTCCATCGAGCCTGAAGGGATATAAAACGCCTGCACTACTCCCGTGCGAATGACCAGCGCCAGCGCCACGGCGACGAGGATGGAGGAAATATACTCTCCAATACTCGATTTTCGATCCTTACCGTCCATATTTCTCCTTATAGAATAACGACTTCCGAAATATAATAACAAACACGCGTACCCTTGTAAACAATCGCCCAATTCGCCCACTATCCGATGGATGCTCTAAATACACATCGATTCCAAATACCCCATAACAGATAAGTAAATGCTTGTGGAATAAGCACATGGTTTATATAATAACGTATTCATTTTATAATAGCGTATTCGTTTTATCAATTTTATCAATTTTTGGCCGGACGACCTCATGAATGTCACCTTTTGGGGCGTGCGGGGTTCTTATCCCGTTTCGTCGCCTCACTGCACGCGCTACGGCGGCAATACGCCCTGTATCGAAGTCACTGCTCAAGATACTTGTATCATCATTGATGCCGGTACTGGTATTTGTCCACTAGGGCATCACCTCGTCGAGCGCGGTGTCTCCGATATCCACTTACTCATCAGTCATACGCACTGGGACCATATTCAGGGCTTTCCGCACTTTGCCCCTCTCGAAAAAAGCGGCACGCGGATCCACCTCTACTCGCTAGCCCATGCCGACCGCTCACTGCGCCAAATTATGCAACAACAGCAGCAGACACCGTTCTTTCCCACCCCCTTAGACGAATCCCGCGCCGAGCTAGTTTTTCACGACCTCGAAGAAGGTGAACGCTGGCAGTTAGGCCCTTTCGACCTGCTCTGTAAACGCCTCAACCACCCGAGCTATACCGGCGGTTTCCGCATCGAATGCAACGGCAAGATCTTCGCCTATGTAAGCGACACTGACCTATACGGACCCCGTCTGCACGGAGAAGGGATGAACGAAGGCACAGATACCGAGCGCGAAGCGCGCCGCATCGACCTGCAAAAAAGTGCCGGTGATCTCGCTCACAGAGCAGACCTCATGGTATGCGATGCCTTCTTTCTTCCCGATGAGTACAAAGAGGATTGGGGGCATAGTCGCACAATCGACGCGTTGCAGCTAGGCCGCGAAGCCGAAGTTCAGAGCATCGCCTTTTTCCATCACGAGCCTCACCGCAGCGATGCCCAGCTCGATGAGATCGTAGCGTATTACCGCGCCGAAGGCGGCCATAGCTTCGACCTATTCGCCGCTGCCGAAGGTGCAAAAAGAGAACTTTAAGAAAGGTGCCATCGTGAAGGTAAAGCTGTGGGGAGCGCGCGGCACCATCGCCATCCCCCGCCCCGAAACCCGCCGCTATGGCGTCAACACGCCCTGTGTCCAAGTTGACGCAGCAGATGCGGAACCACTAATTCTCGATGGGGGAATGGGACTACACTGGCTCGGTGACGCGTTAGGGAAAGGCATTTTTGGCAAGGGGCAGGGCCGGGCTCACCTACTCATCAGCCACACGCATTGGAGCCATATCCAGGGCATTCCTTTTTGTATGCCCATGCTCGTGCCCGGCAATAGTTTTACCATTCATGGGCGCGGTGGCCAGCGCAGCATCCGCGAACTCTTGCTCGATCAGATGCAGCCCACGTATTGTCCAGTCCCCAATTTTTTCTGCGCCCAGATCGGCGCTCAGGTTTCTGTCCAAGAACTCGCTGATGCACCACTTATCCTCGGTCCACTCCATATCGAGCACGCCGAGCTAGGCAGCGCACACGACGGGCCTTGCACAGCCTATCGCATAAGCGATGGACAAAGCACGCTAGCCTATATGCCAGCCGTCGAATATATGGACGCAGCGGTACAGGACCGCGCTATAAAATTGGCGCGCAACGCCGACTTACTCATTCACGACGCACATTATAGCGACGAGGAATACGAAACAAAATGCGGGCGCGGGCACAGCAGTCCACGCCATGCCGTCGATACGGCCCTGCGGGCCAAGGCCCGCCGCCTAGTGCTCTTCAATCATCACCCCGAGCGCACAGACACCGAGATCGACACCATAGCTGCAACGTATACCAGCGACACGCTGCTCGTAGAAGCCGCGCGCGAGGGATGCGAATACAATCTAAAAGAGGATTAGACTCGTTGACGTTTTATTTGTTGGTTCTGACTACGCTCTTGGCTGTCGCAAGTTGTAGTGAGAAAAGCAGTGAGAAAAGTGACAGCGCGCAGATAGACACCTATCTGGACCAAGTCAAGTATGTGCTACAGGAAGTTCGTTCGATGGAAAAAGAAATTGCGCTAGCCGTGCCGGCTGACTCCGTTACAGCCGAGGTCATCGCCCCGCTCATAGGGCAGCGCTTCCGCCCCAAGCTAGCCGACTTGAGCAAACAAACAGAGGCTCTCAAACCTAGCCACCCCGACTTACAGCCATCATACCAGTTGCTCAAGGACTATCTGCGGCTGCGCATAGAGGGCTTTGATCTCATCATAGAGGGAGCACGCCTGCAGGATCAAACCCTCTTTGACCAGTTCAGCGAGCGCTTGGCCGAGGCCGAAGAAGTGGGACAATCGCTCGAAATGGCCATCGATCGCGTGCAACAGAGTATGGGCCAACCCTAGACGAACAGACTCCGACCTATCGATAGCGCTCTTCTTTCCACGGATCACCCCGATCGTGGTAACCGCGCTCCTCCCAAAAACCTGGCTGGTCTTCTTTTGTAAAGACCAGCTTGCGCACGAATTTTGCCGATTTCCAAGCATAGAGCTTCGGCACGATCAGGCGCAGCGGCCCACCGTGGTCTAACGGCAGTGGCTCGCCGAATAGTGCGTCGGCCAAAATCACGTCGTCGTCTAAGCAGTCTGCCAAAGGCAAATTCGTCGTATAACCATCGGCCGAGTGCACGATAACAAAGCGCGCGTCTTCCGTGGGCCGCACCATCGCCGCCAGACCGACAAATTTCACCCCGCTCCACTCGACGTCGAATTTGGACCAAGTCGTCACGCAGTGAAAATCCGCCACCTGCCGCTCGCGCGGCAACTCCTTAAAACCGTCCCAGTCTAGATCCATCGTCTCTTCGACTTCACCTTCCACCGCAAAGCGCCAGCGCTTGGGGTGGAATTTGGGCTTGACGCCCAGGTCGAGCACCGGGAAACCTTTAGTCAGGTGCTGGCCGGGCGGCAGACGCTCTTGGCTAGGGTCCGCGAATCGCGGTTCCGCCTTTTTGAAACGCTCTAAGAGCTTGGCCTTGGCGTCGAGCATTTTTTGGTTATATGGCATAGCTATAGGGTCTTTTCTTTCATCAATTCAAAGGTGATAACCCGCCTTGCAAATACCGATGGCGTATTGTCAGCGCCCCTCTCTCGTCAGATCGATCACACCACTCCTCTTCTTCGTACACATTCCATAGAGAAACTCTTCGGAACTCTTGAAACTATAGCGAGCATAGAACGAATCTAGGTCGACTCCAGTAAATAGACCGATATAAATATTCTCCGGCATGTACGTATCAATCCAGGCCATGAGATTGTCCATGATCTCAGTGCCTATGCCGTTATTCTGGTATTCTGGATCGACCATCACGTCTTGAATATAGCAGTACATGGCGCCATCCCCGACGATTCGCCCCGCCCCCACTACGCTGTCACCCAGCTTTGCGACAACACCAAAGAGAGAATTTCCAAGTGCTGCGCCGACCGATTCACGCCGCAGGAAATGCGCCTCGTCAATCGCCAACTTCAGCGCCCAAAACTCTTCTTCCGTAGCTAGTCGAGGCTCAATTTCCGTACTCATAGCACCTTCCCTTTGGGCATATCAGATCAGACGGAACCGGCTAAAAACTAAGAGGCCGGCGAATGGATTTCTGCCCTGTATAACATCACCAGCATCCGTAGCGTCACCCAGGCATACAGCGCCACACCCGGCACCCATATCCAAAGTGACCACCCCGATAGCCAGAGATACGACGATGCCGGCAGAGCAAAATGGGAAATCACCCCCAAAGCGGATAGCACATTGCGCTGATTATGTGCAAAATAGGCGCGCACTAAAGCGCCCCCCTTAGCTAACAAAACTTCTTTCCAATGCTCATCTGCGCACAGCGTATAGCGCAGGACTACGATCCCTGCACACCACTCCAGAACCATCAAGGGAATCGCGGCCAAGAGGCCAGAGATCAACCAAAACACCGTGTGCGTCGTCTGATCAATTAGAAAGTCAAGAGCAACACCAAAACGCGAAGTGTGGCCAAACCTACGCGCCAGATAGCCGTCTAATAAATCCAACAGGTAATTGAGACCGATCAGCAGGACAACCCACCATCGGAGTTCGTCGCTGGTCTCAGAGAAGTGCACACCGATTGCCGCCGCCAGCAGCCCGAGGCGAATTCCCCCCACCAAAGTGCTGGGATAGCGCAGAAGTGCCCAATAAAAAAATGAAGCTCGTCGTTCTCCGCCTACGCGGTGCAATTTACTCATTCCTCATGGCATCACTCCTCCACGTACACCACCGACTCCGTCTCGACCGATTTAATGGCCGCCGCCAGCACCCGCTGCGCCTTTAAACCATCTAAACCCGAACCATCGATCTCCTCGGGTTTAGCCCCCTCTTCTAGCTGCTCGACAAAGCGCGTCAGGCGATTGCGAAACGTATCCTCAAAGTCGCCCATGCCGCCAAAGATCGGATTGCTATAGACGCGCTTCTCTATCTCACCGGCCGGATACAGCGTCGCCTCCCTAAACATATCGTCGACGATAAAACGTCCTTTCAAACCGGCCACTTCGCAGCGCTCCATCGGATGCCCGCGCTCAATATCGTAACTACCCGTCAAATGCCCGAGACAGCCGTTCTTAAAGCGCATATTAAACTGCGCTGTCGAATAGATCGCGCGCCCCGGTGCCTTTAGAGCAAAACACTGCACGCACTCGATATCGCCGCAATAATAGCGCATGATATCCACCGTGTGCGGGTGCAGCGCCTTAATCTGAAACCACGGACTCGATTCGCGTGGGTTTTTGATCCACATGCTCATGTTCATAAAGAGCAAATCGCCGACGCGCCCATCGTCCATCCACTGCTTGGCCAAACGCGCCGCCGGCGTAAAACGATGGTTCATATTGATGCCGTAACACAGGCCCTTCTCTCGGGCCAGCGCCACCATTTCTTCGGCTGGGGCAATCTCGTTGCTAATCGGCTTTTCACCCAGGACGTGTAGCCCCGCTTGCAGTGCTTCTATCGTAGGCTGGTAGTGGTCGCTACCGTATTCCACACCGCCCGTCGTCACGCTGACCATATCGAGCCCAGTGGCCTCAACCATTTCCCGCACGCTGTAGAATGCGCGCGTATCGTAGTCCTTGGCTGCC
>JBLHGI010000164.1:0-12753 GCA_047616505.1 Planctomycetota bacterium | reverse complement strand
TCTAGCATTATATGGGTTTCCTGTTTTTTGTCTGTTTGCTTAGGGCGGTTTTGGCATGGCCCCGCCGCGTTTTTTGTTTAGTCCCGGGTCTTCTCCCATCGCTTCGCTATCGCTGCGACTCCCCGCCGCCCGCCCCTGCGGCCCTGCCCTGCTCCGCCCCCTGACAAAAAGCGCTCTGGGGCCATGCCAAAACCTCAGGAGGAGGGAGAGAGGGAAAGTAAATATGGGTGATAGGAGAAGGGTATAATATAGGCATCCGTGAGTTGGGCGTGGATGGGGGGCGTTGGATTGTATAATTTGTAGGCGTTAGCATGTTGATAGAGTAATACAATATATAAGGAGATTGCATGGCTGCGGAAAAGGGGCATCTGACGAATAAGGTCGCTTGGGTTACGGGATCTTCGCGGGGGATTGGGCGCGTGATCGCGTCGCATTTGGCTAGCCAGGGGGCTGCTGTGGCGGTGCACGGGACTACGCCGACTTCGACGCAGGCGTTTGGCGAGGGCAATTCACTGGAGGAAGTGGCGGCGGGGATAGCCGAGGAGAGTGGTTCGCGTGCGCTGCCCGTATTTGGCGATCTGACGGACGAAGGGGTCGTGCAGGCGATGGCCGGAAAGATTCGCCAAGAGTTGGGCGCGATCGATATTCTGGTCAACTGCGCTGGCGGAGATATCGGCGCGGCGGGAATCAGTGCGCCGATGGCGGGCAAACCACCGGAAAACAACGCCGTCTTTATCGCGCTGGAAGATATCCGCATGGTGCTCGATCGCAATTTGATGACCTGTATTCTGTGCAGCCGCGAAGTGGCGCCGGAAATGATGGAGCGCAAGAAGGGGCATATTGTCAGTATTGGCAGCGTCGCCGGGCTAATGGGGGCGGAAAACTCGGCGATCTATGCGACGGCCAAGGCCGCTGTGCACGAATACACGCGCTGCTTGGCTGATATGCTCCGGTCTTATAATGTCACGGCCAATGTGATTGCCCCCGGCGATATCGAGACGCCACGCTTTTTGGCCAGCCGCGTAGTCGACGAGGATATGCGCACGACCGATGGCACGCTGGTGCGCTATGGGCAGTCGATTGAGATCGCGCGGGCGGTGGAATTTTTGGCCTCGGAGAAGAATACGTATATAACGGGGCAGGTATTGCGCGTGGACGGCGGCAAGCAGATTTGGGCGGCGTAGCCTTCTGTGCCAAAAGCTTTTTAGGGAGAATTAATCTATGAGAGAGTTTGTTGAGAAAGACGTCCTTTATGAAAATGCTCTCGCCCAGCCAGCAGATGTTTCTGGGTGGGTTATAGAGGGCGACGGGGCCGTTTCATTTCCGAAGGGAAAAATGAGACAGGAAAGCCTGCGCCCTCGCGAGGCGGGTCAAGATGGCAATATCGTCCATTGGTGTCCGATAACGTTCCCGGATAATATTTCGATTAGCTGGGACTTTCTGCCCATAAACGAACCGGGACTAGCGATTCTGTTTTTCGCGGCTCTCGGGTGCCATGGCGAAGATATTTTGGATGGTGGTTTAGCGGAGCGTCGCGGCCGTTATGAGCAATATCACCACGGGGACTTCAACGCGCTGCACGTTTCTTATTTTCGCCGCAACCCAGGGGAAAATGAATTCCAGAGCTGCAATTTGCGCAAGAGCTATGGATTCCATCTCGTTGCACAAGGAGCGGATCCGATCCCAACGGCGACTTTTGTGGTAAAACCATACCGTATTAGGCTGATAAAATGTGGGCCCCACGTCGATTTTGGCATGAGTTATAATGATGAATTCATATCTATCTGTAGCTGGGAAGATGATGGTACAACTCAGGGCCCCACGCTGGGGGAAGGAAAAATCGGCTTTAGGCAGATGACGCCTCTGATTGCTGAATACAGCAATCTCGTGATAAAAAAAGTGGAACTGGCTTGAGTCTCGTAGATGACTTCATTCTGCCAAGTCGTCTTGAAAAATATCCTCTATCGGCATAGTAAATAGCCGGGAAATTTTAAAGGCAAGCGGCAAACTGGGATCGAATTTTCCCTTCTCAATGGCATTGACGGTCTGCCGTGAGACTTCTAGCTCATCGGCCAGGTCGGCTTGGGTCCAATCCCGTTCTGCGCGCAGCACTTTTAAGCGATTCTTCATCGGTAGCGGATCCTGCCGATAATGAGCCCAGCCACGTAGGTGAAGGACATGAGCATAATGAGATGGGAGGGGTCTAGGTTGGGAACGACTCCCGCTTTATCCAATATGGTATAGCTAGAGAACCCCGCTAGTGTCACCCCCACGGATAGCGCCAGCGCATCGAGCTGAATTTCTCGCTCCATTTCGTCCAGGTCTTTCAGAAATCGCTTATACGCGACAATCAAGCCAATACCTATTCCCGTGTTAATGACGAACCCTATTATTATTGGCAAAGCGGCGGCGGAGTACCACTCGTACTGTGAGAGAAAGCTAATGATCGCCAACGTCGAAGCCCAGGCGAATATCCATAGATTTACTAGGTTGGCGTTTCTAATATCACGCGCTGGCAGCCCCTTGCAGGCAATCGCGTCAAATATTTTGCTCATTGTTTAGTTCCTTTGTCAAAATGTATGGTTTACTTTACAAATAAAGTTATATCACATGCTATTTTATGTCAAGTATATTTTACATAAAGATTGGCTTATTTTACATGTCGTGCAATGATTTTGATATTCGCACTGACTATAAGGCCATGTCGGTGTTAGGTCGTTCTGGCCCGATCTGGCCGTTTGCACCGTGCTATTTCGGCCAAGCGCTAGTTGAGAGGAGAGGCGTTATATCTTTTCTTAGGGGCTTAAATAAATACACAAGGACTGATCGCTCCGCAGAAAAGGATCTACGCGTGAAGCAGCTGTTCTTCGTCTTTGGTTTGTGCATGGTCTATTCGGTTTCTTGTGCACCCAAGGCCCAAGGTCCTGGCTTAGTGCAGCCGAATGCTCCACTCGATCTGTCGCGTTACTCTATCGTCGACGAGTTCAACGAATATGGTATCGCCGCTGTCGCCGACGATAGTGGCTGGGCATATATAGATACGCTGGGTCGCAAGGTCGTTGTTCCCTTGCTCTACGACAACGGCCCCGATCCTTTTGTCGAAGGGTTGGCGCGCTATGTTGAGTCTGGGCAAATGGGTTTCTTTGACGAACGCGGCCAGCGTCTAATTGCGGCTCGCTACGATTTTGCTCAGTCTTTTTCTCAGGGGCTGGCGGCTGTGTGTAGAGGCTGTAGGCGGCAGGCCGACGGCGAGCAGCACTACCGTTATGTCGACGGACAGTGGGGTTATATCGACGGTCTGGGCAGCGAAGTGGTGCCCTTGAGATACGAAGCGGCCGAATCTTTTGTCGGTGGCCGTGCCCGCGTGCGGGAAGGGGGTGTTTGGACTTCGATTGATGTGCCCGACAACTTGCCGCGCTGGGTCGTGTATCGAGGTTTTCTGCCGGAGCTCGTGCTACAACATCCCTTGTTCGGTGGGCCTTTGCGCGAACCCTATGCCGAGTTCTATCTAGATATAGACAGAGGGTTAAAAGCCGGGCGTCAGATTATGGTACGACATTGGCGGGAGCTGGAAGTGCCAATGGACGGGGAGCGAGAGATCGAAGTGACGGGTTTTGTGCGCACGCTCTTGTTGGGAGGTGCCGAAGGGACAAAAGAGTCGTATCGCAACGAAGTGCTAACGCTAGCGGGTTGGCGCTACGTGGGCGCGTCTCATTGAAATACGCGGGCGACTGATACCGGTGTCTATAGCCTATCGGTGTCTCTTAGATGTCGGTATATAACGGAGGTGGATACGTGAAATTCTTGCTGAGTGTATTGTTCGTATGCTCGATCGCTCTTGCCGCCAGCGCGCAGGAGCGGACGGAGTATCCCATGTTGGAGCTAAAGAACGAGCAGCTGAGAGTCGTGCTCTATTTGCCCGACGCCGAGATGGGTTTTTATCGCGGTGTGCGTTTTGATTGGTCGGGCGTTATCGAGCGCGTCGAATACGCCGGGCATCGTTTTTACGGCCTCTGGCGCACGCCGCACGACCCGACGGGCAACGACTATATCAGCGGCCCGGTCGAAGAGTTTGGCATGGACAACCCGATGGGTTTTGCCGAGGCCAAAGAAGGGGAGTCCTTCGTAAAGATCGGCGTGGGCCTGTTGCGCAAAAACGATAGGGAGAAGTATTATTTTCTCGGAAAATATGAGCTGATCCGCGCCGGTGCGTGGGAAATAGAGCACGGCGATACGTGGGTAGATTTTAGTCAGGACTTTGTCGGCGAGCGCGGCTGGGCTTATCGCTACTACAAGCGCGTCGAGTTGACCTCAGACCGGCCCGGGTTGAATATTGTGCATCGCCTAGAAAATACGGGCAAAAAGAAAATCGATATCAACCACTACAATCACAACTTCACGCTCATCGACGAGGTGCTTTACGGCCCGGACTATAGCGTGGAATTTCCCTTTCCGAAAGCGGAGCCAGAGGCGGTTCGCGACGTGGGCATTTTTCATGGGAATCGCATCGAAGCAACGAGGAGGCTGGGCGGAAAGTCCCTGTCAAAACTCGTGCATCCCGGCCCTGGTCCCGTGGCTTATAACGCGGGCAAGGTGCGCAACAACAAAACGGGGGCTGAGGTGCACTTTAAAGGCGACGCGCCGATTATAAAATACAACTTCTGGTCGGTGGAAACGGCGGCCTGTCCCGAGCCATTTATCGGCATTGTATTAGAGCCGGGGCAGGTGCAGGAGTGGACGAACGAGTATACGTTTGCGGCGGATAACAAAGAGTAGAAATTAGGGGTAGCAGAATGGGTAACTTCTTTCAAAGGAAATGTACATGTATATCCAAGACCAGGTAGCCATTGCCGATTTGGGTGACGAGCTCCTGAGCTTTTTTAAGGCGATTGGCGTCGATTCGATCCATTTAGAGCTGCGCGGCGGTGCGCCCATAAAAGGGGCGAAGGCACGCAGCACGGGGGCGGCTAACTCGACGTTGGCGCAGAGACTGCGCGCGGGAGAAAACTGTACTGACGAGCTGGCACAGGCGCGCGAGAAGGTCGAAGCGCACGGGCTCAAGCTCAACAATGTCTTTATGCCGGCCTGGCAGGAGATTACGTTGGGCGAGCAAGATATGGATGAGAAGATCGGCCATTGGTGCTCCATGCTGGAGAGTTTGGGGCAGGCGGGTATCCCCTGCCTGGGCTGGAACTTTAAACCGATGGGCAATTATCGCACGACTCCTGATATAGGGCGCGGCGGCGTGGAATACAGCACATTTGACTATGAAGAGTTTGAGAAAAATCGCCCGGCAATGCACGAGCCGCCCGTGTCGGAGGATCAGATGTGGCAGCGCATGGAAAAATTTCTGCACGCGGTTATCCCGGTGGCAGAAAAAGCCGGTGTGCGCATGGCGCTGCACCCCGATGATCCGCCGATACCAGAGCCTTTGGGCGGTGTGGCGCAGATCTGCTCGACTTTGGAACAGTATCGGCGCACGCTCTTTGAGATAGCGCCGAGCGAGCAGAATGGCATGCTCTTTTGCCAGGGCTGTATGACGGAGCTTTTAGGCCCGGAGAAGATCTATGACGCCATCGCTGAGATGGCCTCGAAAGGTGTTATTGCCTGGGTGCACTTTCGCAATGTGCGTGGGCAGTTGCCGCGTTTTACGGAAGTCTTTATGGACGAGGGACAGGTCGATATGCGGCGGGCGATGGAGGTCTATCGCGACAATGGTTTTAACGGGCCGTATATGATGGATCACACGCCGCATTTCCCGCATCACGATAATTTGTATGGCAAGGCGTATGCGGTTGGGTATATACGGGCTTTGATACAAATGGTGTATGGGTAGGGTTGGTGTGGACGGTGGGCCTGGGGGTTCCTTTCGCTCATTCTCGCTGACCATCCCTGTTCGGCTCCGAGGTATATCCTCCTACGCCACATCCTGTGGCTTCGGGGGATGTAAATCCGCTACGGGAATCCCCCAGACCCACCTCCGAAACCTACCTGTGTTGAAGAGCATAGCGAAGCGCTCTCTGTGGAACAGGTTCTGGACTATGTGCTTAATAAAATTTGATGCGTTATTGGCGATTGAGCGAGAAAGGATATATGGCTGAATTTCAAAGATTGGAAATACCCGATTTAATACTCGTTTCCCCGCGCCCCTTTGCAGACCCGAGAGGGTTCTTCATGGAGACGTATAAGCGGTCTGAGTTTAAGGCTAATGGCATCGGGGACGAGTTTGTACAGGACAACTTCTCCCACTCTGCCGGCCAGGTCGTACGTGGCTTGCACTACCAGAAGTCGCCGCAGGCGCAGGCCAAATTGGTCATGGTGACGAAGGGAGAGATCTTCGATGTCGCGGTAGATATTCGCAGAGAATCTCCCACGTTTGGCAAGTGGGTCGGCGTGTCACTTTCTGCGCAGAACAAGAAGATGCTGTATATCCCCACGGGTTTTGCACACGGTTTTTGCGTGTTGAGCGAAGAGGTCGACTTTACCTACAAAGTGTCGGCGGAATATGCTCCTGAGCTAGACCGGGGCATCGCGTGGAATGACCCGGAGATAGGAATTGCTTGGCCCGTAGACGATCCTCTGCTTTCGGATAAAGACCTTCAGCTTCCGACCTTGGCGGCAGCGGATTTAGACTAAAAAAGAACAGACGAGGGAGACAAAAACGACATGGCTGTATTGAGCAAGGAAGACTGGATTTTTTGGCAAGAGAATGGGTATGTGGTGATTCCCAATGCGGTACCGCAGGAAAATTTGGATCGAATGGTGGAGACGATTTGGCAGTTCCTAGATATGGATCCGGACGATTCTGAGACGTGGTATAAACACAAACCGTATACGCGCGACGATCGCTGCTCGCCCATTTCGGGAGCGGGCATGGTCGAGATGTACCAGCATCAGGCGCTGTGGGACAATCGGCAGCATTCCAAGATCCACCAGGCCTTTGCGGAGATCTGGGACGACGAGAAGCTGTGGGTGTCTTTGGACCGGGCCAATATGAAACCACCGGCCAGAGACGATCACCCCGAATGGGGGCACCAGGGTATGATCCACTGGGATATGGACACGTCGGAGCAGCCCATTCGCTTTGGTGTGCAGGGCGTGCTCTACCTGACGGATACGGCGGAGAACCAGGGTGGCTTTCAGTGTGTGCCGGGTTTTAATAATACGTTTGAGCAGTGGGTCAAAACACAGCCAGAGGATCGCAATCCGAACCAGCCCGATCTGGCGGATTTGCAGGTGAAGTCCATTGCGGGCAAGGCGGGTGATCTGCTGATCTGGCATAAGCTATTGGCGCATGGCAATGGGCACAACACGTCGGACAAACCGCGTTTGGCGCAGTATATAACGATGAGCCCGGCGCCCAAAGACAGCGAAGAGGCGCGACAGGGGCGCGTCAAAGCGTGGCAGGAGCGGCGGCCGATGTCGAATTGGCCGGGGGATTCGCGCGATTGGGAACACGAGAGGCAAGGGCCGGCGGTGCTGACCGAGTTGGGTCGGAAGCTTTTGGGAGTGGATTTGTGGGAGTGAGGTGAGGGCTGTTGGTCGGACGCGTTTATATGAAATCTATGAAGGATGGGAAAAACAATATGGCAGAGACAAATAAGCGGATTGTATTAGCGGCGCGCCCCGTGGGGTTTCCCCAGCAGGCGGACTTTCGTCTGGAGGAAGCGCCGATGCCCGAACCGGGCGATGGCGAGATTTTGGTGCGCACGAACTATTTATCGTTAGACCCCTATATGCGCGGGCGCATGAATGAAGGCGCTTCCTACGCGCCAGGTGTGGAACTCGGCGAGGTCATGGTCGGCGGCACGGTGGGCGATGTCGTTCGGTCGCGGCACGGTGCTTTTGCCGAAGGTGATATTGCCCAGGTGCAGACCGGCTGGCAGGCCTACGGTCTTGCCAAAGGAGAAGAAGCACGTCATATCAATCCGGAACTCGCGCCGATTTCAACGTCGCTAGGCGTGCTGGGTATGCCGGGTATTACGGCTTATTTCGGGCTTTTAGATGTGGGTAAACCACAGGCGGGTGAGACGGTCGTTGTCTCGGGGGCCGCCGGTGCCGTGGGATCATTGGTCGGGCAGATCGCTCAGATCAAGGGCTGTCGCGCCATTGGCATTGCGGGGAGTGATGACAAGGTCGCCTATGTGCAGGACGAGCTAGGTTTTGCCGGTGCTTTTAATTACAAGACAACCTCGGACTATGCGGCGGCGCTGGCCGAGCTGTGCCCCGATGGCATCGACGTTTATTTCGATAACGTGGGCGGGCCGATTTCCGATGCGGTCTTTGGACAGCTGAATATTGGCGGGCGGATTTCTGTCTGTGGTCAGATCTCGCAGTACAATCTCAGCGAGCCGGAGATGGGACCGCGTCTGACGTGGAATTTTATCACTAAACGGCTTATGATGCGCGGTTTTCTCGTCTTTGATTTTGCCGACCGCTATGCCGAGGCGCTCGTATCCTTATCGGGCTGGCTGCGCTCGGGAGAACTCGTCTATAGCGAGGATATTGTCGAAGGTTTAGAACAAGCTCCGGCCGCTTTTCTCGGCATGCTGCAAGGCGATAATGTCGGCAAGCGTTTGGTGCAATTGGTGTAGATTACCATCCGTCCTGCATTCGCTTGGATCTGGAGCTCGCCTCATTGCGCATGGATGCGCGCAAATTCGGCGGCATAACGACGGCCAAAATCGCGCAGGGCGATCGAGCTAAAATGGATGTCATCGCCCAAATGTCCTAAGCCGGTAGCGCTGGCGAAACCGCATGGCGGGGCCGATAGGTTTTGCAGAGCTTCGTTGACCATTATATAGTGGATGCAGGTCGCATGGTCCGTTAGGAAATCACCTAGGCCGCCGCTAATAAATGGGACGTCGGGAGCCGCGAGTGCGGCGCGCAGTGCCGCGACCATTTCGCTCAGGCGCTGGCCGTAGCCTTGGGCCAACTCGATATCCTGCGCGTCGGCTTCGCCCTGGTGCCAGAGGATGGCCTTTAGCGAGCCGTGTTCCAAGGCTTGGCGGGCATGCGCCAGCGCATTTTCGTAGAGGTCGCAGCCCGGCATCCAACGGCTGAGCGGCGTGCCGCCGACGGCGCTGGGTATTAGGCCGATGTTGGCATTTGGAGAGGCCTTTAGATATTCGGCGGCAAACGACATGGCCAAGCCGACGCCGGCGGTTGCTTTGTCGGTGTGCAGTGGTTCGTTGGCGGTTTGCCACTTCCCGTCGCGCAGCATTTCTACTCTTGTGTTTTCGAGCAGGGGTACTTCACCTAACAGACCGCGCCCGGCCATGTTGGATTGACCGATGAGTAGGATCAGGTCTTTTGACATACGTGGT
Source organism: Planctomycetota bacterium (assembly GCA_047616505.1). Classification (GTDB taxonomy): domain Bacteria; phylum Latescibacterota; class UBA2968; order UBA8231; family UBA8231. The sequence goes on along the minus strand of JBLHGI010000164.1, from coordinate 3,427 downwards.
TCTCCAATGGATAGTTTTCTATTGGCTGATCGTTGTGAATCTACGCATTAAAAGAGAGCATAGCACCCCGTGAAAGGCGAAAGACCCTGTGTCCTAGTGCACTCGGGCTGGAACCACTACAATTTTGGCGATGTGGCGCACACGCCGGGGCTGTTGAGCTTGTTGGAAGAGCACATAACCGAGGCCGAAATCTGTCTGTGGATGGCTACTTATCACAGGCGGTCTCTCTATTAGAAAGGCGCACCGCGGAAGGGTGGCATGAATCTTGAGACGATAATACCAGACCTTACTCTACCTCCTGTAACAGATGGCGCACCCGCCGCGGGAAAACGAGTCAAAGAAACGAATAGAAATTATGTCGGCAGCGGAGTGCATCATCTCCTCTACTTGCCGACTGACTGGGAAAGGGGCAAGGCGTATCCGGTCATCGTTGAATATGCGGGCAATAAGTGGCAGACGAGCCCTGGAACCGTTGAGGGCAGCCACCTCGGATATGGGGTTTCGGGGGGCGAGGGGGTCATTGGGATATGCATGCCTTTTGTCGACGCAAAAAATAGACAGAACGCCACGACCTGGTGGGGCGATGTCGACGCGACGGTCGCCTACTGTAAGGAGGCGGTCCAGCGTATATGCGCAGAGTATGGCGGGGATCGTGCGGCGGTGTTCCTCGCAGGTTTCTCGCGCGGGGCTATCGCCTGTAATTATATAGGGCTTTACGACGACGAGATCGCCTCTCTATGGCGTGGTTTTATTTGCCACAGCCATTACGATGGTCTCAGAGAATGGCCCTATGATCGCAGCGATCGCCACGCCGCACTAGAGCGACTAAAGCGACTAAAAAACAGACCGCAATTTATCAGCGGCGAAAAGGATGTGCAGGCTACAAAGGATTATCTACTAACAGCCTGCCCTAGTGGCCAGTTTAGTTTTCTAAAAATGCCCTTCGCAGACCACACCGATACTTGGGTTTTGCGCGATATTCCGCCAAGAGAAGCCGTTCGCAGGTGGTTCACTCATGTTTTGAACAACCGCTAATACATGTCCGACTATAATAATGTCCAACTATAATAAGGAGACCACATAATGGGCACATTTTACGAAAATTCGATCGTCCCCGACCATCTGCGCCGAGACTTTGATGTCTACGATCGCATCAAAGAGTTGGATCTCAATATCGGTACGTTCGACGAGTGGATGGGGCGCGATCTCAAAGGAGCCAATATCTGCTCCGTCGTTTTTCACGAATCGGGCCTCGTCTATCTGTCCGGCTATGGTTATGGCCCAGGACAGATGTATGACGACCCAGAGCGCATAAAAGAGGGCCAAGATGCCGCGCAGTTTGTCGCCGACTCGATGATTGGCCGTTTGCACTGGTCTTTAGTTTGCGGCGGCGAGGGCGGCGATCTCAACGACGTCCTCTATACCGTTAAGGGCCTCGGTATGGTCGTATCAACGGATGTAGCTTTTGACAATGCCCCAGCGGTTATGAACGGGTTCTCCAGCCGCTGGCAGTCGGTTTTTGGCGGTGGTGCCGGCGCCTTTGCCCAGGACGGCGAAGACAGCAGCTACGCCGGTGTACACGCGCGCAGCGCCATTGGCGGATTTACCGGTCGTTTCTCTATCGAGCCGGAGCTCATCGTTGCGATTCCCCCCGAGTTGGCAAAGGCGGTTATCCGCAGTCGCGGTTGGATTTTCCCGTTGCCGCCGCAGGAAGCGCAGCGAGTTCGCCGCGAGTACAAAGAAAAGAACGGCTGAGCCTTCAGCGCTAATAAAGAGACTGGTCTCGGCACACTGAGTTTATGCAAAAGCTCGGTGTGCTGGGGCGGTTTGGGACTACTACTCTTCCTGGTCCGCTTCCCCCATCCCATCTTCCGGTCCATTATAGTCTCCTACAAATATTTTCTCCGATTTGCCCCACTTTGCACCGCCCCCTATTTTTTCGCCCATGTGCAAATCCAATAAAGCAAGAAGGAGCTTTTCGTGAAACTCGATCGCCGTCTAACATCCAAAAAACTACAGCCCGCCATCCAGCGTTTCTTAGACTTGACTGCGCGCAAGATCTACGACCTCGACAAGAAATGGAATATAGCCAAAGGCACGCCCGTTTTTACCTGGAAAGGGCGCTACGCGACGAGGGGCTGGACCGAGTGGACCCAAGGCTTCCAATACGGCTGTGCCATTTTACAGTACGATATGACGGGCGACGAGCGCTTTCTAAAAATAGGCCGCGAAAAGACGGTGGCGCTGATGGCTCCTCACGTCTCGCATATCGGCGTGCACGACCACGGCTTCAACAACCTATCGACCTACGGTAATTTGCGCCGCCTCATGCTCGAAGGTGTGCTAGCTCACGACCAGCGCGAGCTCGAATTCTACGAATTGGCGATCAAACTCTCCGGTGCCGTGCAGGCCGCGCGCTGGACTGAAACGACCTATGGCCATGGTTTTATTCATTCTTTTAATGGCCCGCACTCGCTCTTTTCCGATACGATGCGTTCGCTGCGCATCTTAGGTTTGGCGCACCAACTGGGTCATGTGCTGATGGGCGAGGGCGACAAGGCCATCAACCTGCTCGGCCGTCTCGTAGAACATTCCGTTAGCAACGCCCAGTTTAACGTTTACTACGGCGACGGCCGCGACCGCTACGACGTGCCGGGCCGCGTCGTACACGAGTCTATTTTTAATACCAAAGACGGTCAGTATCGCTGCCCCAGCACCCAGCAGGGTTATGCTCCCTTTTCGACTTGGACGCGCGGTCTGTCTTGGGTCCTGCTCGGCTATGCCGAACAGTTGGAATATTTCGACACGCTCTCCGCCGCCGAGTTAGAACCTTTTGGCAAAAAGCGTGCGCTCGTCGCCATGATGGAAAAGGCGGCCTTGGCCACGGCCGAGTTCCATATCGAAAACTCATTTGCTGACGGCATCCCCTTCTGGGATACGGGCGCGCCTGGCGTCGCTTCCTTTGGCAAGATAACGAACAAGGCGTCTGACCCTTATAACGATATCGAACCGCTCGATTCTTCGGCTGCTGCCATTTCGGCCCAGGGTTATTTGCGTCTGGGTAATTATTACGCTGGAAAAGGCGATAAGGCCAAGGCCAGCCGCTATCGCGCCGCCGCCTTAAAAATCGCCCAGGCTTTACTTGAAGAACCCTATATGTCTACAGATCCCAAGCATCAGGGTATTACGCTGCACGCGATTTACCACCAGCCCAACGGTTGGGACTACACGCCGCCCGGCCGCAAAATCCCCTGCGGTGAATCGGCCATGTGGGGGGACTATCACACGATGGAACTCGTCCATTTGATCAAGCGCGATGCCGAAGGCAAAAGCTATCCGGTCTTTTTTGTCTAAACATATGTCATTCGCTTCCGTACAATACTACGAGCGCACCGTTGCTCAGGTGCGTGCTGCACCACTGCCTTTT
>JBLHGI010000163.1:0-12826 GCA_047616505.1 Planctomycetota bacterium | reverse complement strand
GCCCTCGTTATGGGGTATTTATGCCCTCGTTATGGGGTATTTATGCCCTCGTTATGGGGTATTTATGCCCTCGTTATGGGGTATTTATGCCCTCGTTATGGGGTATTTATGCCCTCGTTATGGGGTACATGGGGTATACTTCACGTGCGCACTTGCCACGCGCCCCTCGCGGCCAAAGGCATTAACAGCGCGGGCGCTCAGCACATTGTCGCCCTCGTGTAACGACCACGCCATTTCAACCTCGCAGCTCTCTTTCCATTGCCCGTCGTCGAAGCGCAGCAAGAAATGCGAGAAATTAGGCGCCGTGTGTTCCAAGTCTACGCGCAGCACGTCCTCTTGTTCTTGCGCCTGTAAATAGACCCGCGTCTGGTTGACCGACCAATAAAAATCGGCAACTCGCGTCGTCTGCAGCGAGTATTCTGGATATTTTGGATCGATCTGGTCTGTCCACCACAAATAACCATCGTAGTGATACTGACCGCTGCCGTGGCGCAGTTCGGCAGGTTCGGCCTGCGTCAGGTGGTTGTTGCGCAACGGTATGGCAAAACGACAGAACGTCTCCACATAACGATCCATCTTCTCGATCTTTTTGTCCGGCAATTTATTAGCCATAATCTCGTCTCGGCGCCCGGCCGCTACCGCCTCGTGCAACTCCAACGCATTGATCGGCACCCCGTCTATTTCATACGACGCATCGTATTCGCGGCAGGGACCGGCGTCCTGCAAAATCCACTTCTGCAGCGCTTCGCACCACACCTCGGCCAAACAGTGGTGGTCTACCACCAAGACCCGCGCGACCCAGCCCAGCGCACTGGCGCAGCCGGCAAAAGTCGCGCCGTAGTGCGTGCACATGCCAAAACCCCAGTCGCCTTTGGTCGTCTCTAAAATCTCCAGCGGGTCCCACGGCGGAGAATAGGGATACTTATTCGACTGCCAACCCAACCACTGGCTATGCACCCAATCGCGCAGCAGGGCCAACTGCTCTAACTCGGTCCCCCCCGGCGCAATCACGTCGTCGAGACGATGCTGTTTGCGCAGCCGGTCCAAACGAGCGTGCGTGCCGAGATAGCTAAAGGGATACGAACTGTAGGCGAGGTGAGGCTGATCAATCTCGATAAGCTCTACCGCCGCCGAGCTCTTTTCCTTGACATCTACGGCCAGCGTCACGCCCTTTAACACCGGCGTCTTATCGGCCTCCTGCGTGCTCAGCACAGCGCGCCACTGCACAAAACGACCGGGCCAATCCACCTGTGTCACCTCTTCCCATGCCGTCCAGGCGCGCGGATCAAATGACGGCGTCGAGCCAGAGCGCATCTCAAAGCGCATCCCCGTGCCCCTAGGAGTTTCGGCATTCGCCTGCAGCTGCACTTTGCGAATACCCATTTGCGGCGCCACTACGCCAACTCCTCCCTCGTCAACCAGATCAATTACCGGCGACGTGAGCCCTCCCTGCGGTGGGTGCCCCTTAACACGCAGCCGCACCAAATACTCTCCGTGCACATCGCGTTTAGGCCCCAATGCACCCGTATGCCAACTCTTGCCGCCGTCGAAACTGCGGCTGCTATGGCTAACGTGCACATCGGCATAACCACCGGGCAGCGGGTCGATATGCAGCGCACCGTGATGCGAAAAAACGAATTCGTTGTCGCCGTCTTTTAGGTAGCGAGCATGGATCTTCTTGCGATCCCAACCGCCCGTCAGCAGGCGCGTTTTGTCCTGGCGGTGCGTCAGCGCATTGCCATTGACCAATACCTGCATCGGCGTCTCTTGCGTAGCGTCGTAGTCGCGCACGTAAAAGAGCAGCTCGGCGCTTTTGACTTTGGCCGAGGCAATATGAAAACTGATGCGCGACCACTCGGCGGCGCTGAGCATCTCACGCAAATCGCCTTCCACACCGCTTTCGCGCGCGATGAGATAGGTCGGCGCCAAGCGGGCACTCTTACGCGTCTGCGCGTCGACAAAACGATCGCGCAGATAGTCGCGGAAATCGCTAATTACAATTTTTTTCATAGGAATTCTCCCAAGGGAAGACAGGACGCATCGGTCGTTATGTATATACCGGGCAGAAAGGTACCCAGCAACGCAAGGCAGCTCCAAGGAATTATCACCAACCCGCCCACAAAATCCCTCTTCAACCCAACATCTCCTCCACGTACTCGCGCGCAGCGACCAGCGCCACATTCGGCGCCTCCCAGTCGACCTGCTCTAACTCTATAACCAAATCGCCGTCGTAATCGGCGTCTTTTAGCAGGGCGAATAGCTCAAAGAAAGGCAGGTCGCCTTCACCAAAAGGCACCGGCTTTTCGCCCTGCTGGTCACGCAGGTGCACCAAGCCAATGCGCTCGGCGAAAGTCTCGGCAAACGCCAGCACATTTTCACCCGCCGCAAGCAAATGTCCCGTATCGACCAAGACCTTAGCACGGGCATTCAGCTGTGGCATTACTACATTATAATCACTTATATCCTGTAGGCGATTGCCCAGCTGGTTGCCCAAGTTCAATTGAATCTGCGGCAGGCGCTCCAACAGCGTATTCACCCCTTCGACCAAATCTTCCACCGCCTCATCCGTGCGCGCACCGCCCTTGGTGCTCATCGTCTCCACACCTAGAGCGCGCCCCAGGTGGATATCCCATTCGAGCTGGCGCAGATTATAGGGCAGATTGCGTTCGTCGGAGTCGGCCTTGCGCCCCGTCAGATTGCGAATATTGAGGCTGCTGAGCTGAAAGGCCGCTGCCGCGATCCGTGCGCGCACCATCTGCACCGAAGTTTCTGCATGTAGCGGACTACTCTCAGTCCAGTTGCAAAAGAGTTCGAGCCGCGAAAAACCCGCCTCTTTTGCCAATTCGAGTGCCGCGGGCAGCTGTAAATCCGGACATAGGGTCGGGCTAAAAACGAGGTGCATTATTCGACTCCTTCCCAGTGCTGCCACATATCGTCGGGCGTCTCAAAACGGATCTCGTTGCTGTCTTTACGCGAGAAGCGGCCTATAAGGGCCATGCGAATATTGCGATTGACGTTCTTGGTGCCCGTATGCACCATCTGACCATGCCAAAAACACACGTCGCCCGCTTTGCCCTCAAACTCTAGCGCCGACGGCATTTCTTCATCGCTCCAGATCTGGCTCGACGAGCCACCCTGTACCGAAAGCAGCGAATGCGTTTTAAAATACTCGTGTGCCATGCGATGCGAGCCGGGAAATACAGTAAAACAGCCGCCCCGATGCTCGATTTCCTCCACGTAAATCGTGGCGTTGATCGTCATATAGCCCACCGTGCCTTCGGGCACGCCGTTCGTCGGTGTGTAGTAACCATCGAGATGCCCATGCTGGGGCTCTTTCCACTCGTTTTCACCCGACGGATACACCAAATGTGGACCGGGACCGCCGGCATTGAGCTGCCCTTTACCCACCATCTCTTCCATCATGGCAAAGACCGGCGACTCGCCCACGGTGGCACGAATGGCCGGGTGACTGCTCGGACAAGGCACGCGCGCCCCAGCTTTTACCCACGTCTCGGGGTCGTTGCGCTCGGCATCGATGCTCTCCCAAAGCGCATCCTGAGCAGCTTGTATCTGTTCTGCGCTGAGGACGTCGCGCTTTATGAGATAGCCCTTCTCTTTGAAGAAGGCCTTGTCTTCCATCGTCAAATAGGACATGCGGACGCGTATTCCTTCCTGTATTGTGTTAAAAAATCGAGATCTTTATAATCGCCGTAGTCAACAGCTAACTTGAAATATATATCCGCGCGTTAGAGCCGTCTACCGCGGAACAAACTTACCCAGCGCACCGGCAAAGAGCGCCCGGTACGGCTCGGCATCTTCGCCTACTTCATCCAACAGGAACTTCGCCAACTGCACGGGCGCGCCCGTGCGCAGTGCCAGCGCAATGGCATCGCTGGGACGGGCATCGAGAACAAACGATCTACTGCCCACCCGCAAAACCAACTCGCCGATATACGTATCGCCACGCAGCGCTACAATGCGCGCGTATTCAATACTGACGCGTTTAGCCCTCAACAAATCGACGAACAGTTGATGCGAGCGCACGGGTGGCCCATCCTCATTTTGCAGCGTAGCCACAATAGAAGACGCCTGACAAAAACCGATAAAGACGGGGAAGGCGCGGCTCAGCGTAGGGTCTAATAACACGACGGCTAGATCGGCAGCCGATTGCACCACCCCCAAAAGGCTCATTTCCACCAGCGCTGTATCGGCCTGCGCAAAACGGGCGCGACGCGGCGGTAACGAGGGAGATACGGGAGCTAATACTATTTTAGCAACAGCTCCCACAGTAGTAAAATGCGCGACCAACTCAGGAGCAGCCACAAGTGGAACCGCGCTAGCGTAGTGTAGGGCGATGGCATCGCCCAGCGTGGCCCGCAACGTCGAATTGCCTTCCCCCCCGAGTATAACGCTCGCTTCGGGTACGGCCTGTGGCCCCAGCGACAGCACGATGCCTTTGACCACTACACCGAGACTATCGGCCGCGGCGAGCAACAAGTCATGCGTGAGCGGGCGCGGAAAGTGCACGCCTTCTAAGAGCAAATCTACGGCGCTGGCAGGACACAGCTCCAGCGGCAACAGAAACGACGGTCCCGCCGCGGTCTGTACAACCGCGAAATACGCCCCGCTATCACTCGTGACGATATCCGCTAATAATAGAGGTACCGCACCTTGTGATGCACCCGGCCCTACAGGACTGTTCTTATCGGCACAGGCCAACAGGAACAAACAGCAGATGTAGAGTATTGCTCTATGAATAGAATACATATTCTTCCGCATATAAAAACCTTCGCCGCACCGCGCACGACGAAGGTTTTTATATCGCGTATCCGCTACTCGTTGGCATCTTTCTTAACCTGCCCCCACGAATGGGGCAGCACGGGTGCCGGCGGGCTATCCGGCTCGATGCGTCCAAAGGTCAGGACCTGGCGCGACCAACTCGAATTAACGATGCGATAATGCCAGAGCGGGTCGGGGGCGCCGTCCCCATCGGCGTCAAAATTGGCATCGGCAAAAACCTCATCCACCGGCTCGTTGAGCTTGAAGAAGCCTTCGTCACTACCCGTTAACTCGACATAGGCGCGATAGCCCAAACAGTTGGCGCCCGTCACCTCGACGCCATTGGCGCGCGCAAATTCAAAGAAAGATTCGGGAATAAAGGCATCGAAGCGCGCCTGCCCCCCTTCGGCAGAAACGCCCTGTGCGACGAGTCCTGCCACAAAGCCCTTTACTTCCAGAACCGCACCGGTCTGCGGCAACTCGTCCAACGACGGGGGCGCCAGATCCAGCCAGTGCATATCGCTCACGAAGACGGTGCCGCGAAAATTAGCGGGCGAGTCGGCCGCACTCGTCGTAAAAATGATCATGCCAAACGTCGCGGCAATCGCATCGGGATCATTGCTCTCAGATAGCACGGGATCGACTACTTGCGCCCGCACCTCGATCCGCGTCGGCGACAGCACTTTTAAGCCAACGCCCGCCGCATCGGCAACCAAGGCGACAAAACTTATATGATCGCCCTCTTCCTTGTCGAAATAGAGCACCAACTCAGTACCCGCCACCAGGGGCGAAGCGGAGAGATCCGTCAATCCGGGGGCAATGGCATTGCCTTCGGGCACGGCCGTAGCAAAGGCAAAAGCCTGTATACCGGCCGCCTCAACCATCGTGCCAACGGGGTTGGCCGGCCCCGGAAAACCAAGGCTAACGGCACCGACCCCAGGTTGCAGCACAACAAACGAGGTGCCGTCATAGGTAGAAGCGCTCGGGTCCCAAACTAAGGCAGCGCGAGCAGATACGGACAAAAGCACAACACAGGCCAGCGCACATATAATGTGCGTGACCATCGTCTTATGAGTCGACATAATTAGCCTTTACGAGAAAAACAGGGGAATAGTGCGCGGCGTTGCAACAGGGGGGGAATACCCACAATGTACCCAGACTCTACCGCACTGGCAAAGTCTATTACCACAATCCTATCTCGTTTGTATCAAAGAGCGCAATCGCGCATTTTATATACCGTGCCCCAGGTAGGAGAAGCTAAGTGGAGAAAAAAAAACGGAAGATACTTCCGACCATCGGCTGGCGAGAATGGGTGACTTTGCCCGATCTCGGTATAGAGTCGATCAAAGCCAAAGTCGATACGGGCGCGCGCTCGTCGGCATTGCATGCCTTTGGGCTAGAGCTGTTTGAACGCGACGGCACGCGCTGGGCGCGTTTCGAAGTCCATCCACGACAGAACGTCCATCAGGGCCTAGTCGAAATAGTCGCTGAGATCGTCGCCGAACGCAGTGTGCGCAGTTCCAACGGACGCCGCGAGCTACGCCCCGTCATCTGCACCGATATAGAGCTCATGGACCAGCGCTGGCCTATCGACATTACGCTCACCAACCGCGACGAGATGGGCTTCCGCATGCTCTTGGGCCGGCAGGCGGTGCGCCGCAAATTTCTGGTACACGCCGGCCGTTCTTTTTTAGGTAGCGAAACTCGCGCCCTTAAACCATAGTTCTATAGACAGGCCTTCACGTCCTCCCCCCTTATAGCAGGAGACAAGCACCATGCGCAGCAAAGAAGAGATTACAGACGCGATCAAAACACAGTTTGCCAATGTGCGCGAGCGCGGCAAAGTCTTAGCACAAGCCCTCAAGGCCCGCGCCGATATCGCCGCCACGCGCCGGCGGCTGCGCTCTACTTTCGCCGATTTAGGTGAAACCGTCTACAGCCGCATTGATAGCGGCGAATTCGGCCAAGACGCATCCTTAGTGGATTTCAAGCTGCGCATAGAAGGCTTAAAAGCCGAACTACGCCAACGCGAAGAAGCGCTCAAAGTGATCGTCGGAGGGAATGAGTCGAGCCTATCGACCGAAGAGCTCGATGCGCCGGACTCCGCATAAAGGACCCTGTTCCTTATCTAGCCCCGCCTTGACCTCTAACGGATGCAGCGCAGAAAATACAACATCGAGAAAATGGAGAATCAGCGGCCGCAAAATGCTCGCAAGCGCGACGAAATAAAATAACACTAAGACATTATTTACAAATAGCTTACATATATTTATTTCATTTTATTCGCGATAAAACCTTCTATTTATGAGTCCACATAGTCCCACTGACTATCATGTCTAGAAATTGATATAGAGGTCTCAGCCCCCCCAAAGAATACAGCACAATCTGTTTGTTTTTCAATCGTCTATTATTTACTATAGAAGTAGATTATTCAAATGGACATATAAAGAAAAATATATCCACCTATGGAAGATATAGATAACGCAAATCCGCATCACTCTCTAAAAACATCATTCTCCAAGGGTGATATGAGCCCGTTGGAACGCAAAGCGGTAGAGGCCGAAGCATTAGCCACTATTATTGCCGATATGTTCCGCTTGCACGAACTCGATGAAATATTGCAGAGCATCATCGAAAGAGCAACTGAGTTGATGAATGCTGAGCGGGGCGTCATTTTTCTCTACGATAGCATAAATAATGAACTAGTGCCCAACGCCCAAGTAGGCCATAACTGGGAGACCTATCAGCACATCCGTCTCAAACCAAACCAGGGCAGCTCCGGCCAAGTTTTTGCCACCGGCAAACCTTTAATATTTGACTATTCAAGCATACAAGACCTAAAAGTAGACTCGGAAATCGAGCAGATATACGTCCAATCTATTCCAGGACGAACCGATCATATAGGCATGGGAATAACCGTGCCGATCCACCAAAACAACCAAATAATCGGCACGCTATCGATCGGCAGCGGCCAGAGGCAGTACTCGCATGACGACCTCAATCTCTTAGAGAGGTTAAGTGAGCAGACTGCCATGGCAATCGAACGCGACCAGCAACGCATTAAATTGATTCGCGCCGAGCGGGAAGGTGCGATCGGACATTTATCCGCCGGCGTCTGCCACAATCTCAACAATCTGCTCACCGGCATACTGATCCCAGCACAGCTACTCAGCACAATCGACTCCCCCGAGGTCAGAGAACACGCCGAAGCCATTACCGAAGCTGGGCAGCGCGCGAGCACATTAATCAAACAGCTGCAAAAATCCGTCGTGCGAAAATCATCCGATACTCTACATACCATAGCACTCTCACCCAGTATCCACGCAGCTCTAGATAAAACTCAGCCGCGCTGGATGCAGAGCGATACAGAGTATACTTTACGGACTGACTTCGATAACCAGAGCACCGTTTGGGGGGATGAAAGCGACCTGCAAACTCTTTTAGTTTATCTAATTGACAACGCAATAGACGCTATGCCGAGCGGGGGCACGCTGTATTTAGCAAGCAAAATGCAAACAAACTGGACGACGCTTACCATCGGCGATACCGGTATAGGTATGGATGCGACCACCCAACGGCATCTATTCGAACCCTTCTTCACGACCAAGGCTACTGTGGGAACGGGACTGAGCCTATCGGTCGTCTACAATATCGTAAAGCTGTGGGGAGGCTCAATACAGGCCGAAAGCCAAGTAGATCAACAAACGATCTTTACGCTGCGTCTGCGCTCTACATAAAACCTCGTAGCAAAGCATAAACACCCCCAGCTTGAGCACAGAACAAAAAAAGAGGCACTCGTTTTGAGTGCCTCTTTTCTGTTTTAACCTCGTGCGGCGCGGCCGAGATTAAAATATGGTACTCCCACGGAGAATCGAACTCCGGTTACAGGAATGAAAATCCTGGGTCCTAACCGCTAGACGATGGGAGCTTTATACATCGTTTCGTAAAGTGTGGAATATAAAATATGTGTTTATTTTTCGCAAGCCTGTCTTTTAGGAAAAATCTAACATTTCTGGATGCTGCCCGCTGTGCCCACTAGCCTGCTCATAAGCGCGGGCCAGTCGCAAGAGACGCGCCTCGTCAAAAGGCCTACCCACTAACTGAAGACCGATGGGCAAACCGTCGCGCGTCAGGCCACAAGGCAAGCTAATGGCACACAACCCCAACAGATTGATGGCGCTGGTATTGCGCAGGCACAGGCCATTTACGAGAAAATACGTATCGCCCTGGTCCACCTCCTCTAAGGGAGGCGCGGCAAAAGGCGTAGTCGGTGTAATCAGAAAGTCGACCGTCTCAAAGGCGCGCAGCGCTTTACGGCGCAGCTGTTCTCTGGCGCGCATCTGCGCCAAAAAGTCTACAGCCGCTATATCGCGACCATCGAGCATGCGCGCCGAGACGATATGGTCGAAGTCGTCTAAATTGTTTTCGAGGTGCTCGCGGTGATATAAATAGCTCTCCACCGCCGTCGTGCTGACACCCGCGCGCCAAGTGGACAAGTCGTCCAATACTTCTAGTGAGACTTCGTCGACGTGCACGTTTAGATCGGCAAAAACCTGCGCCGAAGCGCGCACTGCCGCCTCGACCTCTTCGTCGACATCGGCCCAAAAATACTCACGCGGAAAACACAGGCGTAGCCCTTTTACGTCGCCCTCTAATGCATCGAGGCCGGCAAAGGCTGGGCGACCTAATGTCGTGGAATCAGCCACATCTGGGCCACTGATCGCCTGATACAACAGAGCGCAGTCCTCTACTGTATGCGCGAGTGGACCAACGCAGTCGAGCGTCGGGTCGAGAGGTAGTACGCCGCGATTAGACACTAGCCCGAACGTCGGTTTGAGCCCCACTAAACCGCAAAAAGACGACGGGATGCGCACGGAGCCGCCCGTATCCGATCCCAGCGCCGCCGCCGCCAAACCAGCCGCCACCGCTACGCCCGACCCAGACGACGAACCACCTGGCAAACGCTGCACATCGGCGTCCCAAGGGTTCCACGGCGTGCCGTAGTGATGGTTGACCCCCGCACCACCAAAGGCAAATTCAACCATGTGTGTCTTTCCTAAGAGCACCGCCCCCGCCTGAAAGAGGCGCTGGGCAACGTAGGCATCGGCTTCCGCTACATGCCCATTACGCAAGATAGACCCTCCCTTCGTCGGCAACCCCTCTACGTCTATCAGGTCTTTAAAAGCGAGGGGGATACCGTGTAAAGGCCCCAGGAAATGACCGCTAGCCATCAACGTCTCAGCGGCGTGCGCCTGCGCGCGAGCGCGCTCGGCCGTCACCTCTATATAGGCATTCAATGACGGGTCGTATTGTTCGATGCGCTCGATAAAGAACGCCGTCAACTCCACTGGAGATATATCGCGTCGGCGCAGCATGGCAGAGAGTTCGCCAAGCGGAGCAAAAGCGAGAGAGTCGTCCATAGATATGCTTCCTTTCGCCCTAATCTAATAAAGAGAACCCCGAGTAACCCATGCGATCTTCTTCACCTTCTACATCGCCATTGGGGAAATACTCAGACCAGCGTTGCGTCACCTTCGCCGCGATCTCTTCGTCGACAATCACTTCGCCGGGATAACCCGGCTTCATGCGACAGTCGAGCACCATGGGCGGCGTATAACAAGGATGATGGCGACGCAACTCCACGCCGGCGGCATAGATATCGGCCGCCGGTTCAAAACGAGTAAAGGTACTCCACAAAAAGGTGATATTCCTAGCGACGATATCCGCGTCGTCGACCAGAAAGACCAGCAGCCACTCGGCGATCGCTCCATCGCCCGCCAAGTGCTGTGCATAGTTTGGATCCTCTTCATACGCAGGCCCCTCGACTACCAGACAACCACCGCAATAGACCCCTGTGGCCTTCGCGCCCCCGGGCAACTGACCGCTATAGGCTCGCGGCAATTCGCGCACGGCCTCACCCACACCGATGAGAATGCCCTTGCTGCCCTTATTTACTTCTGGACCTGTGTAGTCGAGCGTGTCCATGGCCAGATTGGCGATGACAAAGAGGTCCGTCTGCAACTGCGTGCGCGCCAGCGCGTATTCGAGCACCTGGCGAAAATCGCCCAGGTCAAGCGGCTGGTCGATGACGACGAGAAACTTGGTCAAATTGAGCTGGCCGCCGTCTTCGCCGAGAATGCGAAATGCAAACTTCATCGCCTCGCGCGGGTAGCGCTCCTCGACGACAATGGTCGACAGCGAATGATATCCCGTTTCGCCATAGCTCCAGATCGCTTTGATCGCCGGCATCACCAACTTGCTCAGCGGCGCCATCAGCTCCTGGATATAGGACCCCAAAAATAGATCTTCTTGCGGCGGTTTACCCACGACGGTAGCCGGGAAAATCGCGTCTTTTCGATGAAACACGCGGCTGACTTCGAGGATCGGATAGTCGTGCTGCAGCGAATAATAACCATAGTGATCGCCGAAGGGGCCCTCCGGCCGCCGCACGCGCGGGGGCACCTTGCCATAGATGGCAAATTCCGCCTCCGCCACTAAGGGCAGTTCCGCATCCGCGTGACGCACACGCTGCAAGCGTTCCCCCTGCAAGAGCGAGGCCAGCACCAGCTCGGGCAAATCCTCGGGCAGCGGTGCAATCGCCGAGAGCATGAGCGCCGGTGGCCCGCCGACAAAGAGCGCCAACGGCAATGCCTCATCGCGGCGCTCCGCTACATGATAGTGAAAACCGCCGCCCTTTTGAATCTGCCAATGCACGCCCACCGTGCGCTCATCGTGGCGCTGGATCCGATACATGCCGAGGTTGTGATGCCCCGTATCTGGATGCTCCGTATAGACCAATGGCAAGGTGACAAAATGGCCACCATCCTCTGGCCAAGTCTTGAGCATCGGGATTCGATCCAACCTCGGCTCGGTCTGCACCACTTCGGCCACAGGCCCTTTTTTCACCGTTTTCAGGCCTACTTTCAGCGCCTCCGGCACCATATTGCGGTGCCCCCAGAGTTTGCCCGCCGAGAGCGACGGCAAGTCCTGGGCAAGCTGCACGAGCTGTTTTATAAAGAGCTCTGGGCGTGTACCAAAGGCCAAATCGACGCGTTTGGGCGTGCCAAATAGATTGGTCGCACAGGGAAAGTCGGCATTCTCTACATTGGTAAAGAGCAGCGCTGGACCACCCGCAGCGATGACGCGGCGGTGTATTTCGGCGAGCTCTTGGTCCGAAGAAACGGGCACGTCCACTGTGACAATTTCGTTTTCGCGCCGCAGCAGGTCGATATACTGTCGCAAGTTTTTCAAATTTTTCATGGAAGAGAATATACGCTAAAGAGCCGACGGCGCACGCCGTATCCGTCTGCTGCGCCAAATCCGCTAGAGAATTTATGCCAGCGCGCACCAGTAGATTGCCGCTCTCCACGCCGATCCCCTCGCGCAGATAGAGCGCGCTCAAACGCCGTAGGTTTTCGTATTGCTCCGCAGCCAGTTCATTTTTTAACACGCGCCACGTATCGCGGCCGTGCCAACCCTCTATATCGGTCAGATACTGTGCGCCCTCTTTTGTCGCCTCGTCTAATGACTCCACTTCTGCAATCGCGGGCGTAACCGAAGCCGTCGTCAGATATTCATAACGATCAATGGTCCCAATCGCCACGGCGGCCAGCACAATCGCCAGCGCGCGCGCACCCCAGGAGCGCGCTGCGGGGCGTCACCTGCTATATATATACCAAAGGCCGGCGCCAAATGTTCGTAGACGAGGAGGCGATACAGTACGGTGCATTCTAGTGCAAAGGGCGGAAAACCTAAAAAACCCAGGAGCGGCATTTCAAAGAGTTTTAGTTCCTCAAAAAACGGCACCGCATAGATCCATTTTGCGCGCGCCCAGTAGTTGAGCGACTCCCAGAGCAGCCCTGCCAGCAGCCCCGCCAGCAAGATCCGCAGCAGCGGCCCATACTCGCCCCGCCGCAGTTAGTTCAGTAGCCCCTCCGCATTCCGGCGATAATTGACCGGGGCAACCAGCAGCACTACGGCGCCCCACACCAGCGGGAAAAAATAGCTCGGCCACAGCAGCGGCAGCGGCAGCGGCAGCGGCAGCGCA
>JBLHGI010000162.1:0-12877 GCA_047616505.1 Planctomycetota bacterium | reverse complement strand
CTTTTCGATAAGTGCCTTATGACTCAGGCGCATCTTACCACCGGTATCAATCTCTAATACCTTTACCTGGATATGATCGCCTTCCGCTACGACGTCTTCGACTTTTTCGACGCGGCTATGAGCCATTTCTGAAATATGCAAAAGTCCTTCTTTACCTGGCAAAATCTCGACAAATGCACCAAAAGGCATGATACGTTTTACCGTGCCGCGATATTCTCTGCCGATTTCAGCATCCGCCGTGATAGACTCAATCATACGGCGCGCTTCTTCCGCCGGCCCAGCCTCAACAGAAGATAACGTGATAGTCCCGTCATCATCTACATTGACGGTAGCTCCGGTTTTCTCAATTTCGCGTATCATCTTACCACCGGGTCCTATGACAGCACCGATTTTAGATACGGGAATCTTGATATAAACAATGCGCGGAGCCCAGCGCGACAGTTCGCTGCGCGACTCGGAAATCGCTTCATTCATGATTCCGATGATATGCTTGCGGCCATCACGCGCTCTATCTAAGGCCTGCTGAAGAATATCAAAACGAATCCCCTGGATTTTAATATCCATCTGAATCGCCGTAATACCCTCGTCCGTACCCGCGACTTTGAGATCCATATCACCGAGGAAGTCCTCTGCTCCTTGGATATCAGTCAGTAGTTCCCACTCATCACCTTCCATGACTAAACCGACACCAGCACCACAGACGGCCGCCTTGATGGGGACCCCTGCATCCATCAGCGCCATGGAACAACCGCAGACGGTTGCCATAGAGCTAGAGCTGTTTGATTCGGTAATATCTGAAACCAAACGTATGGTATAGGGGAATGAGTCCACCGATGGAATAACCGGCTCCAATGCTCTCTCAGCGAGGTGGCCGTGTCCAATATCTCTACGACCAGGGCCACGTTCAAAACGAACTTCCCCCACGCTATAGGCTGGGAAATTATAGTCGAGGTAGTACGATTTAAAACTCTTACCACGGAGATCATCCACCATGCGCTCGTCTTGCTTGGTTCCCAATGTGGCAACGCAAAGCGCCTGCGTCTGGCCGCGAGTAAACAAAGCCGATCCATGTGTGCGTGGCAATATTTGACCTTCACACGTAATGGCGCGCACTTCGTCCAGCGCTCTGCCATCAATGCGCTTTTTCTCTTTTATAATCATGGTGCGCATATCGGCTTTAACCAAGTCGTAGACAGCGGCACCAATCTCTTTCTCTCTGTCGGGAAAACGTTCGGCCAGCGATTCTTTAGTACCAGCTGTCAGTGCGTCAACTAAAGCATCACGCTCTTCTTTTATTTTCGTGCGATTAGCTACTGCGACCCGTTCGATAGCAACTTCGCTAACGGCAGCAACCAACTCTTCATCGACAGGTTCAGGTTCAAATTCGAGTTTGGCCTTGCCAACAGCGGCAACCAATTCATTCTGAAATATCACCAATTCCTTAATCGACTCATGGCCAAACTTGAGAGCATCGATTAGTTCTTCTTCCGATATTTCGTGTGCAGCTCCTTCGACGCTGGCAATCGAATCCATCGTGCCAGATACGATTAGGTCGATATCGCTTTCCTCTAGCTGGCTATGCGTCGGGTTGACAACGAACTCGCCATCAACACGCCCCACGCGTACCGCGCCCATTGGACCGGCAAAGGGAATGTCCGAAATGCATAATGAAGCCGAAGCTCCAAGCATGCCCAATACATCGGAATCATTCTCGCCATCGAAAGAGAGGATCGAAATATAAACCTGAATTTCGTAGTGAAATTTCTTGGGGAACATCGGTCGAATCTGGTGGTCGGTGAGCCGAGCACTAAGCGTTTCTTTCTCTGTCGGCCGCCCTTCGCGTTTGAATATGTTTCCGGGTATCCGCCCAGCCGCATAAGTTTTAGCCCTAAAATCGACAATCAGGGGAAGAAAACCCCTGTCTTCTGGGGTTTTCGTACGGCAGGCCGTAACGAGTACTACCGTTTCACCGTACTGTATCCAGACGGCACCACCTGCCTGCTTAGCAACTCGCCCCGTTTCAAATGAAAGAGTGCGTCCACCTAATTGAGTTTCAAACTTTTGAATCATTATTTAACTCTCGTTTCGAGTAAATGTCAGCGTCGCAAGCCGAGTTCTTTGATCATTTCTGCATAAGCTCCCGGATGATTGCTCTGGTAATAAACCTGCAGACGACGGCGCTTACCGATTAGCTTGAGTAGACCTCTGCGCGATCCATGATCTTTTTTTTGCACGCGTAGGTGTTCAGTCAAGTTATTGATGCGCTCTGTTAAAATGGCAATCTGGGCAGGAGCCGCTCCGGGACCTGCTTCTTTGCCAAACTTCTCAACTAGCTCTTTTGTACGTTCTGCAGTAATCGACACGTAAAAAACCTCCATCTATGTGTTTGAAAATTTAATTTTCGCTAAGAAGACGCTTTCGCGCCTGCTTTATGTCGTTAAATATCTGTTGTTTTAAGTCTTCGATAGTATCGAATTCGCGTTCATCTCTTAAGAAGGCAATGAGCTCAACTTGCAACTCAATACCATATATATCTCCAGAGAAATCGAGAATGTGCAGTTCAATTGAAAGCTCTCTTTCGGAAAACGTAGGCCTCGTCCCGATATTAGCTACGCCCATCTGATAATTCAGCACATCACCTGAGATCCGAGCAGCATATACTCCATACGGCAACTCCGCCTGCGAAGGAACATCCAAGTTTGCCGTTGGTATGCCCAACGTCCTTCCCCTTCCAACTCCTCGCACTACTGTGCCAGTGAAGGCCTTAGGCAACGACTCCACAGCCAAAGGTTCCATTAAACCTGTGGACATCCCTGCTCAGGCTGCCGCAGAACTATAGTGGGCTGTAATTGTTCGTCTTCACAACGACCAATTCCACATAAATCACCTTCTTCGCTATATACTGCATATTCGCCCGCTACCCCAGTCAGATCTATTCGATTACCATGGCCAAAACGAACTAGGCCTTCACTGCTTAAACGAACATGCTGTAAATCGGGCAGTGCAAACCGGGGATCCAAAAATTGATCATCGAGCGTCTTTGCGTCGATATGCCCCTGAATATCATCTAGGCCCAGCGCATTATCGATCGACATACTGCCGATAGCCGTTCGCCTGAGTGATCCCAAATAGGCACCACACCCCAATAAATCCCCTATGTCCATCGCAAGCGAACGAATATAGGTTCCTTTGGAACAGCGGACACGGATTTGCAGACTGGGGTAGGCATAGGATATTAATTCAATCTTATCAATCCGCACCTTACGAGCCTTTAGCTCAGGCTGCTTTCCAGCCCGAGCTAATTTATGGCTTCGCACGCCTCCCACTTTTATGGCAGAAAAAGCCGGGGGCACCTGCTCAATTTCCCCTTCAAACTGGCATAGGACCTTGTCTATATCAGCTGCGGAGGGAATCGGGGGAGTAGACCGAGGTTCAATCTGTCCTTCAGCATCTCCCGTATTGCTTGTCGCCCCAAATACAAGAGTTGCCACATATTCCTTATCAGTCGCACTTAACCAAGGGTTTAAACGGGTATAAGCCCCCACACATAGAATCATGAGTCCGGTGGCCAAAGGATCAAGAGTACCGCAATGACCGATGCGACGGACCCCAAGTAAGCGGCGCAAGGTTGCAACCACATCGTGCGAGGTGGGCCCACTCACCTTGTCGATAAGCAATAACCCAGTGTAATCGGGCTTATTTCTCATCCTGCTCTCCCCCAAAATCATCGATCGGGGATTTCTCATCCTGCTCTCCCCCAAGATCATCGATCAGGGAGATCACGCGAGCTGCCCGTTCAGCGGTTTGATCGTATTCAATTCGCAGTTCCGGGGCATATCTCAACTGTATCCGCTGAGCAATCTGACTGCGAATATGACCACTGGCCTTGCGCAGTGCCTTAATCGCCTCCTGTTGCTCTTCTTCAGAACCAATCAAGCTAAAATATATAGTTGCTAAACTTAGATCTCTCGTAATCTCGACATCGCATACATTGACCCGCTCGACACGGGGATCCTTCATATGCATGACAATATTGCTTACTTCGCGCAACATTTGCCCTTGAATACGGCTAACTCTCTGAGGTGAAGCCATCTCTTAACAAACCTCAATCTGGTAATCAATCAGTTCGATTCGAAGGTCTCCCTCAATAAAGTTAACTACTTTCGACAGGACCTCATTGGCGTGTTGTGTCTGGTTACTCACTACGGTAACACCTACTCTACAAGGGTGCGAACCGTTTCGACCATTACGAGGGCCTCTATTACATCACCATCTTCAATGGCATTAAATCCCTCTAAGCCAATACCACACTCAAAGCCCTCATTCACCTCGCGCACGTCGTCTTTAAAACGGCGAAGTGAGGTTAATCCCCCTGTGAAGACGGCTTCTCCATCGCGCATAACCCGCACTTGGTTATTACGCGTTATTTTACCGTTTTGCACCATGCAACCAGCGATAGTACCGGTGCGCGATGATGAGAAAATCTGTCGCACCTGTGCACTACCCACGATTTGTTCTTTAAAGGTTGGCCGTAATAAGCCGGACAAGGCAGCGCGAACCTCGTCTACCACTTCGTAAATAACCTTGTAATTGCGTATCTCAACACCTTCCCGCATCGCAATGTCGCGAACGGCAGGGTCAGTAGTCACGTGGAAACCAATTATGATCGCACTGGAAGCAGCAGCCAATAACACGTCGGATTCAGAAATGGCACCAACCCCACTGTGTATCACACTAACGCGCACTTCGTCGTGGGTTATGCCTCCCAATTCCTGAGCAATTGCTTCGACCGAACCATCGACATCGCCTTTAACAATAACACGCAGATCTTGAACGTGTCCCTGCAGCACCTGTTCGTTCAAATCGGTCAGTGTAACGGAGCGAAATTTGCGATGGTCCTGTTCGCGCTTGATGAGTTGACGGCGCTGACTAAGGTCCTTGGCCTCGCGTTCGGAATGTGTTACGGCAAAAGTATCTCCCGCCTGAGGCACCCCAGGTAAACCCAATACCTGTACTGGGGTAGAAGGTCCCGCTTCCTTGACGCGTTTCCCATTTTCGTCTAAAAGTGCGCGAACACGGCTACTGAAAACTCCTGTGATAAAAGGATCGCCTTCTCGTAAGACACCCTCCTGTACAAGAATAGTAGCAACTGGGCCGCGGCCTTTATCTAACTTAGCTTCAATAATAGTCCCGCGGGCGCGTTTTTCGCGCACGGCCTTTAACTCAAGCAGTTCCGCCTCAAGTAAGAGAAGCTCGAGTAGTTGGTCCATGCCCTGCCCTGTTTTAGCTGAAATCTCAAGACAGGGAACTTTCCCACCCCATTCCTCAACCAGTACATCCCGTTCAGCCAACTCGCGCTTTATTTTGGGCACATCGGCCGTCGGTAAGTCGACTTTATTAACGGCAATCACCATAGGCACTTGAGCAGCACGTGCATGGTCGATAGCCTCAATAGTCTGGGGCATAACACTATCGTCTGCAGCAACGACGAGAATAACTATATCCGTTACACGCGATCCACGGGCGCGCATCGCCGTAAATGCTGCATGGCCCGGTGTATCGAGAAAGGTGACGGAGCCACCACCATCGAGAGAAACTGAATAAGCACCAATATGTTGGGTAATGCCCCCAGATTCCCCCTCGGCGACCTTACTTTTGCGCAAATGGTCAAGCAATGATGTTTTACCGTGATCAACATGCCCCATAACTGTGACGACAGGGGATCTCGGCTCGGGGTCCCCGTCATCTTCATCGACCTGTAACTCTTCAAGGTCCACTTCTTCTTCGGCTTCGACGGCCACTACGGTGTAGCCGAACTCATCGGACACAGTCTGCATAGTGTCCATGTCTAGACGCTGATTTATAGTCGTCATCACACCGAGCTGAAGACATACCGCAATGACCTCGTTGGGTTTTACACCTAATTGTTCCGCAAACTCCCCCAACGTTATAAACTCGCTGACCTTAATCTCTTTGGTCTCTTCAACCTCAACCCCATCGTCTTCACGTGGCCCGCGGTCATAACGACGGCGAACGCGCCCTTCATTCAACTGACTGAGCGTCCGGCGCAGGTTTTCTTGCACCTCCTTGGCATCGACTGCGACCCCTCCCCCTCGACGTGCTTTCACCCCTCCCCGACGGCGATTTCCTCGATCGCTAGTGGCACCACCGGTATCAGCTTTCACCGTAACTTCGCGCTTTTCCGTCAATCCTTCACGGACGTCGGCAACAGGTTCGCCATCGCGCTTGCCGCGACGTTTATTGCGACGCCTCGCCCCGTCTTCCTTTTCCGGAGTGGAAGCGGGAGTGGGAGCGGGAGTGGCAGGAGAGGGACCTGCGGAGGAGCGACCACTGCTGCCGCCGCCACTTTTGTTCCGACGTGCCCCGGTTCCAGTTCCAGAAGCCCCTCGAGCTCCACTCCTTCCAGTGGCTGGAGTTTCGCTTTGTTTGCGACTTTCCTCCTTGGCCTTCTGGCGTTTGACTTCCTCGATGGAGCTTTGCTTTTCTTCCTGGATTTTCCGCGTGATAGCTTCAAGCATTTCCGCGGTCACCACGCTCATGTGACTTTTGACCTCATAACCCATGCCTTTCAGCATGGATATAAGGGCATCGCTGGAAAGTTTCTGCTCTTTTGCTACCTGGTAAACCCTGCGCTTTTCCAAGAATGTACTCCCTGTTTAAATTCTTCGAGATATGATCTGACGGCTCAAACGGACGTCGAACTATCGCTCGAGGTCTCAATTTCTCCACCTTCGGCCGCATCTATAGAGCTAGCAACTTGCGGCAAATCTGAGCTATCGGGCACTTCAGCATCATCCGCAGTTGCATCTTCAGCATCATCCGCAGTTGCATCTTCAGCATCATCCGCAGCATCTTCCGCAGTTGCTCCATCCCCTTCTTCAGCAGCTACTATTTTATCGTTGTTGCCACCAGCTTCGACTACTGCGGGAGGCGACTCAATGACATCGGCCGCGGCTCCAAATTCTTCCAAAAATTTCTCCGCCGAATCACGCAATGTTCGAGCTGTGTTTTCATCTTCTAACCCAGGTACCGTTTTGAGCATTTCGAGCGTAGACTCGGCAATTGAACGAATTGAATCAAAACCAGAAGTAGCCAAGCTCAACGAAATTAATTCGCTTACATCTGGAAGCTTACGGAACAATTGTTGTATGAGTTCCTGTTTGGCTCTTCGGGATTGATATTGAGCCTCTGTAATAATATCAATACCCCAACCGGTCAACTGTACAGCCAAGCGCGAGTTTTGCCCGGATTTACCAATGGCAAGAGACAATTGATCATCGTCAACTAATACAGTCGCATGCTTGCGGCGAGAATCGGTTATTACGCGCGAAACGTTGGCAGGGCTCAAGGCCCGGCCGATAAATATCTGGGGCTCGTCGATCCACGGGACGATGTCTATGCGTTCACCGCTCAACTCGCGCACGATCGTTTGCACTCTCGACCCTTTAACGCCCACACAAGCTCCCACTGGGTCGACGCGTTCGTCATTGGTGCTTACCGCAATTTTAGCGCGCTCACCCGGTTCGCGAGCAACCCCGTGAATTTGCACGATACCTTCGGCGATTTCGGGCACTTCGATTGAAAATAATTTGCGTAAGAACTCTGGGTGCGATCTCGAAAGGAGCACTTGGGGGCCTCGGCTGGATTTTAGCACCTCGTAAATATAGCCGCGCACGACATCACCTTGGCGGTAACGCTCGCGGCGTATTTGCTCCTTATAAGGGATTGCCGCTTCGGCTCGGCCCAAATTTAGCACGATATCACCGTGGCTAATTTGCTGTACCGTTCCCGATTCAATTTGTCCAACTCGACCGATAAATTCCTCGTAAATCCTTTCGCGCTCAGCTTCCCGAACGCGCTGAATCAAAATCTGCTTGGCTGTTTGTATCGCATTGCGACCAAAATCGGCAAAATCCAGCTCTTTTATAAGTACAGTGTCAATTTGGGCATCTACATCAATTTCTTGCGCATCCTCAAGAGAAATCTCAAGCCCAGGATCCACCACTTCTTCAACAATATTAAGGTGGGTGACCACTTCCATCGCACCCGTTTGAGAATCGATTTCAGCGTGATAATTTTCCGCACCACCATACCGCCTCTTAGCGGCAGAGACCAGTGCATCCTTCAAGGTTTGTACGACGAGTTCCCGGTCGACATTTTTCTCACGAGCAATCTGCCCCAAAGCCTCTACGATGCTGATATTGGTCATGTTCTAGACCTATCCTTATTTATTAAATTCAACTTCAATTGTAGCTTTTGCGATTTCTGCGCGCGGAACCTCATCAATGACCCCTTTTGCACCTTCGACGCGCAGCAACTTCTCATCCCAATCAATCAGCCGACCTCGGTAGTTTTTACCAGAAGACATGACGATCTTTATCAGACGTTTAGTCGCACGGGAAAAATCTCCGTCCGTAACCAAAGGGCGATCAAGCCCTGGCGACGTCACTTCTAAGCGATAGCGGCCAGGGATTGGGTCATCAACATCTAGATAATCGGCAACTTCTCTACTAATAGACTGGCAAAGGCCTAAAGAAATACCGGGCTCTTTATGTACGAAAAGCCGTAGAATCGGCTGAGAACGGCTGCCCGCGAGTTCGATATCCACCAACACGACCCCATGATCAGCGACAATAGGGTCTAATTTCTCGCGCAGTTGATCTCTTAATTGGTCTGATTCCGACGTGGGAACAGTAGACATTTCACCCATTATGAAAAAAGCGGGCATACCGCCCACTTTTCAGTTAAAGAATATAGCAACAGCCAAGTTTAGGCAAGATCGTTTTAGGTAAGCTAATAAATAAAAGAAGAAAGTCTCTTTAACGCAAGGACTTAGAGCATCCTCAATATTTCGCGCAATTCGCTTCGGGTATCATAAATAAGAGTGCGTAACGCTTCCCTATTTTCTTGTATTTCACCAGAGTTTTCTTCTGCTTTGGGGTCGTGTTCAACAGTAGTCAGATCGACCGGAATTTCCCCTCTCAACGGGCTTTCTGTTTTCTGCTCTGGTTTTATTCCGGTTTTAGGTTCCGTTTTTTCGCTCTCGTTTTGCACCGGTCGAATTGTAGAATTCGCCTGCAATAACTCTGGCTCGTTCTTTAGTTTTTGCTTAACCCCTTTAGTCGTATACCCCTCATCGTATAAAAGCTGCTTAATAAGTTGTATAATGCCAATATCTCGCTCTCGGTATGCTCTGTTTTTACCGCGGGCCCGGCGCGGACGCAAGCAAACAAACTCTTTTTCCCAAGCGCGGAGTGTATAGGGCTGTAGGCCTGTTATTTCAGCGACTTCGCTTATGCTATAGTAGAGCTTTGTTCCCAAGGAGTTTTTCACAAAACTAACCTCGCGTGATTTTCTTTTCGCTTCTTTTGCGCCACAGTATTCGCAAGGGCGTCCCCTCAAAACCAAAGTGCTCGCGCAACCGATTTTCCATATAGCGCTTATAGGTGCTTGGTATTAATTGAGGCATATTGGAAAATATAGTGAATGTAGGTGGTTTAACTGAATGCTGAGTTGCGTAAAGAAGACGAATATCTTTGCCTTTTCCGGTCGGTGGGTTTTCGGCACACGTCTCGCGCAAAAACCTATTCAACTGGGACGTCCCCACCCGCTGCTGGCGATTTTTCCCAACCCTGGCAATAGCTTCAAGGCAACGATTAACACGCCTTCCCGTCAACCCGGAAATAAACACAATGGGATAATCGCGCAAAAAGGGATAGCGATCCCGTAAATCGTCGCGAAACTCATCAGCCCCCTCGCCTCGAGCATCTTCAATATCCCATTTATTTACCGCCAAAATCATGGCGCAGCCGGTATCCATTACCTGCTCCATAATGCGTGCCTCCTGCATGACGCACCCTTCTACCGCATCTATCATAACTACAACCACATCAGCATGTTCAATGCTATTAACGGCTCTGCGACTACTGTAAAACTCTATCTGGTCGTCCACTTTGGTACGACGTCGCAGTCCAGCGGTGTCCATCAAAAGCAGCTGTTTGTCACGCCACTCCAAACGAATATGCGTAGTGTCGCGGGTGGTTCCAGGTTTTTCGTGAACGATGGAAACCTCATGTCCCGCTAAACGGTTCGTCAGCGTTGACTTTCCCACATTGGGACGCCCAGCCAGTGCTACGCGTATAAGCTCATCATCATCGCCACCTCCCTCCTCCGCCTCCTCTGGGAAAAGTGCGAGCATAGCATCTAATAAATCACCTGAACGCCGTCCAGTAGCAGCCGAAACCGGAAAAGGATCTCCTAGCCCCAATGAATAAAATTCATCTATTCTTGCATCCCCGGCCGCATTATCCGCCTTGTTCGCTATTAACAACTTAGGATGCGGCTGGCGGCGTAGGATTTCAGCCACCTGTCTATCTAGATCCGTCAACCCAGTCTGGACATCGCACACCTGTACGATTACATCAGCTTCGCTAATGGCGGTTTCCACCTGCTTGCGAATGGCCGTTTCGATTGCATCATCTGAAATGAGCACATAACCACCTGTATCGACTAGGGTAAAACGCTTGCCCGACCACTCTGCCGGTGCGAATATGCGATCGCGCGTTACACCAGACACGTCGTCAGTAATTGCCCAACGTGCACCTAATATACGGTTAAATAGAGTTGATTTACCTACATTTGGGCGCCCTACAATCGCGACAATAGGCCGTTCACGCTCTACGACCTGTGGACTATCCTGCTCTGTTGGTTCAGCTTCTATATTCATTATTTTTTCCGCCCTACGTAATATCCCAATTCTGAAAGTTGTCGTCCTCTGCCACGCTTCGCCCCTGAGTGACTAGCGAAATAATCGCTAAAGACCTTCGCCATATCATAATCACCTACTGCAATGCGAACCCCCGCTTCAACAGAAAGCTGGTCAGCTGTTTTATCGTCAAGCGTTAGCCCTTCCCCATTAATACAGTTGGGTGGCACAAAAGCGATATCGCGCTCTACTCCGTCATTGAGTGCCCTTGCTATATCTTGACCCGTGAGTAGGCCTGAAACAGTAATACCGTGTCCAAAGAAATCATTCTCGACGACGATTAGATCGATCTCTGCTCCACTAATGAGCCTAAGTTCATCGGCGATAGGGCGAATAAAGCGCTCTGCTAACACACCAGTGACAAGGGCAATACGAACTGGCTCTGAAACGGCTATGGGTAATTGTGCTTTGCTTTTTTGCCAGGTTTCTAAGAACGAGCGCACCATACCGATGCCGTTCTCTAGCTGTGGAAATGCGTCGTAATATTCAACTGGTGGCAGAATAGACTTTGTAATAATGAAGAACTCGTCGGCTGCATAGACAAAACGTTCACCAATCTCCTCGTAAAAGCGGCTCCCCCAACTTTCTATATCGACCAGGTATTCCCTTGCGATTTCCGGTGTAACTGGAGAGAGTTCAGCCAGGTTGTCCCGATGGCGAGTAAGGCCGACAGGAACCAACGCGACCGAACGCACTGCGGGATATAATGAGCGCAAATCCTCTACAGTGCGCTGAAGGTGTGGCCCGTCGTTCCATCCTGGGCAAACGACCACTTGAGTATGCATCTCGATCCCGCCCGCTGCCAGTTTCCTTAAACGCCCGAGAATATCTGCCGTAGGTTTGTTGCGCCCGAGCAGTTCCTGACGCAATTGGGGGTCTGTCGCGTGGACGGATATATACTGCGGGGTTAAACCCTGTTCAAGAATCCGATCAATATCTTGGTCTTTTACGTTGGTGAGTGTTACATAGGAACCATGTAAAAAAGACAAGCGAAAATCGTCATCTTCAAAGTATAGGCTGCGACGCATCCCTTTGGGCATTTGATGAATAAAACAGAAAACGCATTTATTGTTGCAACTGCGCAGGCGCAGCTCCTCAAAGTCGACGCCAAAACTCTCTCCTGGCTCCCGTTCAATATCGACCTCGTAGAGTTCACCTTCTCGTTCGACTTCTAGGCAGAGCATTGCATCTGCACTCTGCACTTGAAAATCCAATATATCTTTGGTCTCTTCACCGTTTATACGCAGGATCTTATCGCCTGACTGCAGACCGGAGCGCTCTCCCAACTCGCCACTTTCCAATTCTTTGATGATTATCATATCTTGTTGGCAATCTGCAGTTTTAAGCTATTAGGTGTCACATGTTCAATCACAATATCAAATTGATTTAGAGCATTAGCGGTCAATTGGCGCGCAAGCTCAAAACCAGAATCCTTAGAACGTATATCGTATAGCGCTATTCCATCCGTATAACTACGCATGTACATCTTTTCAATTCCACCTAAAGCAAGAGTTAAAGCCCCTTCAAACCTTGGTAGTTCATCGGCTGGCATCTGAATAACGAGACGAACGAGACGACCAGAATAAACTTTCTGCCGCCAATTTTCCACTAGGTTCTGCACGAGAGAATCCGTTAGGGTCTCACCTGCACGCACCAAAGCCTTGTGCCCAGCCTCCTCTATACTACTAGCGGCAGCCCTTTCAGTGCGCACGTGCGAAGAAAACACTTCGCCTGTATCAGTCCACAATGCATCAAGGCTCAGTTCAACGATAGCAGTCTGTAAACCTATCGCTTCAAGTGATAGGTTACTAAAAGGAATCGTTTTAGGTGTAGCTTGGCTCTGCCGAACAAAACCACGGATTACAATATCAGCCCCATTTTCCAGCCCGAAAAGCGCGGCATCTTCGATTGTATTCCCCGTATATACAATCGGCGGGGCCATAAAGTTAAATTGTGCACTAATTCCTTCAAAAGATGCGCGTAAAATCGTATCAATCGTAAGACTTTCGCGTCCCCCATTCTCGGTTGAAAGTGGAGGGTTCAAGATGATGATATAGGGATTGCCAGCACTCTCAATAAGTAGATCGAGCG
>JBLHGI010000161.1:0-12977 GCA_047616505.1 Planctomycetota bacterium | reverse complement strand
TAGGTCGACAAAGTTATTGGGCGGGCCGCTGCACTCGTAGCCGCCCGCATCTTCGGCTACTTCTTCTATGTGGTGCTGGCCGTCGTGGCGCTTCAGATGCAAGCGCGCGCGCTCGCAGTCGAGCAAGAGCATGCCTTCGGAGCCAAAGATGCGCAGATCGACTTGGAACGTTTGGTCGGTGGGAACGGTGCCGGCGCCCGAGACGGTGCCGATTGCTCCCGAACTAAAACGCACGGTCAGGGCATCATAGAGGTCGACCTGGGCACCGGGCGCGCTCATACAGGCGAAAACTTTTTCGGCGCGCAGGCCCGTCAGCCAGAACAGTAGGCCCGACGAATGGGAGATCTGCGCATAGCCGTAGCCGCCGCCGGCTATCTGTGGGTCGGCCCAAGTTTTTGGATCGGGCGCAAATAAGTTATCGCCTTCTTGGCCGGAGACGTCTTCTATGGGCATCTCATCGCCTTGTAATAAGGCGCGGATCGGCGAGGCCATATGGCAGAGGGCAAATTCGATCTGACCGATGGCGCCGTCGTCCATCAGCTCTTTGGCCTTCTGTATGAAGGGTTTGTAATGCCAGCCGTAGGGCACGAGTAAATGGACGTTCTTTTCTTGGGCCAACTGCACTAAATTACGCGCGGCAGCGGCGTTGGTCGTCATGGGTTTTTCGCAGAGTACGTGCAGACCTTTTTCCAAGGCGGCGCGCGCGTGTTCATAGTGGAGCGTGTGCGGAGAGGCAACGACGACGGCATCGAGCTCGACGTTTTCCAAGAGCTCGCGATAGTCTTCGGTCGCGTGCGAAAAACCAAAGCGCTCCTCGACTTGCGCCAATTCGCCTTTGCCAAGGCGACAGACGGCGGTCATCTCGACATCGTCGCGGCGGCTGAGCAGGGGCATGTGGTTGCTGGTGGCCCACCAGCCGGCGCCGATAAAACCAATGCGGGCTTTTTGCGTGGTCATAATAGAATCCGTTCTTTGATAGTAGCTTGGCAAGAGGTGAGATATCGTCTATCTCGGCTGATTATACGGCGAAGGCTATCGCCCTTTTGCAGGGAAATCTAAGGTCAAATAGAGGGGGGAAACAAGGACTTTCCGCACCGTGGACTTAGAGGTCTCAGAAAGATAAGCATTGTTGCGAGGTGGTATTGCAGCATTTGCCTGGTAGTGACCTAAGTCGATGTGTCTTTTGAACCTGCGCGCCGAATTGGTTGGAGATGGTTCTGTTGACAAGAGAGTCACAATGCAAAAGATTTGCCGGAATACGATTTTTTGTGCATTTATATAGGTCCTTAGATCTAATAATATATAATTAGATAATGAGTTGTATCTATATTATCGTATAGATATATAGTTTTGTGTGGAGAATGCGTTGGCCGATAAAAGACGTCACCAGCGCCTCTTTGTACTAGAAGCCGGAGAAGATCCGCGCTTTATTACCCTATAAACAAGGAAGGGAGAAATGCCTGCCCCTATTGCACTTCAGTTGTACACCGTGCGCGACGCATTGGCTCGTAATTTTAAGTCCGTCGTGACGCAGATCGCCGAGATGGGTTATGTTGGAGTGGAGACGGCTGGTTTTCCCGGTATTAGTGTAGAGGATGCCTCCGATCTATTCGCCGATCTTGGTTTAGAGGTGTGCAGCGCTCATACGCAGTTGCCCTATGGCAAGCAGAAGAACCAGGTAATCGAAATGGCCGGTGTGCTGGAAGTTACGCGCGTTGTTTCGAGCACGCCCCGCGATAGCTTTGAAAGTGTCGACACGATCAAAGCACTTTGCGAGCGCTGGAACGAGGCGGCCGAGGTGGCTAAAGAATTCAACCTAGAGTTGGGTCTGCACAACCACTGGTGGGAATTTTCTCAGGTGGATGGACGTTCGGCATTTGAGATCATGCTGGAGGAATTGAACGATAATATCTTCTTCCAGGTGGACACCTATTGGGTGAACACGGGCGGTGGTGATGCGGCAAAGTTGGTCGATGAATTAGGTGAACGCGCGCCGCTTTTGCATATCAAAGATGGTCCCTGTACTCCAGAGGGCGATATGCTCGCTGTGGGTGAGGGCAAAATGGAGTTTGCGCCGATCATTGAAGCTAGCCGCGGTACCTGCGATTGGCTCATCGTCGAGTTGGACCGCTGTGGCACCGATATGATGGAGGCTGTAGAGAAGAGTTACCAGCATTTGGTGGCCGAGGGGTTGGGGCGCGGCTCCAGTTAAATATAAGGGGAAGTATAGGATGTCTAAGAAAGCTCTGGTGGTTTGGGGCGGCTGGGAGGGTCACGAGCCCAAGCAGTGCGCCGACGTGTTTATTCCGCTGCTCAAAGAAGCCGGTTTCGAGGTGATCGTCTCCGATACACTCGATTCGTATAAAGAGGCCGATTTGATGGCGAGTTTGAGCCTCGTGGTGCCGGTGTGGACTATGGGGCAGATTGAACGCGAGCAGGAGCAAGGCTTGTTAAATGCCGTTAAGAGTGGCGTGGGTTTGGCGGGTTGGCACGGTGGTATGGCCGATTCTTTTCGCAATAATACGGAGTATCAGTTTATGGTCGGTGGTCAGTGGGTTGCCCACCCTGATGGCATTATCGACTACGAAGTGAATATTGTGTCCGACGATCCGGTCGTAGCTGGGATTGACGCTTTTAAAATGCACTCCGAGCAGTATTATCTCCACGTCGATCCGGGCAATGACGTTTTGGCGACTACTACTTTTCGCTCTCGTGAAAGTGCCCCGTGGATCAATGGCACGACTATTCCCGTGGTATGGAAACGCATGTGGGGTGAAGGCAAGGTCTTCTATTCTTCGCTGGGCCATGTAGCCAGTGATTTTGATGTGCCCGAAGCGCGCGAAATCCAGCGCCGCGGTCTGATTTGGGCGGCTAAGTAGAGGGCGATATGGATGTGACGTTGCTCAGAGCACCGGTCAGTGGTGCGCGCGCAATCTATCGCTTGCCGGCGAGAATTGGACGTCGGCGTCGGCGCGGGCGTCTGTTTCGCCGCCTGCTCTTTTGCGTTGGATTGGCACTGGGTGTCTTCGTGATCGCCGCGCTTGTGTGGGGTGTGTTACAAGCGTTAAACGAGGACTAGTTGGGCGCAAAAAAAGTGCTTATAACGGGTGCCGCTGGTCGTATTGGGCAGGTGTTGCGCGCGGGACTAAAGGACCGTTACGATCTGCGCCTGATGGACCGGCAGTTGATCAAAGATGCCGAAGTCGATGACGTGCATATAGGCGATGTGACTGACTTGGAGTGGATGGAGAGTGTGTGCGCTGGCGTCGATGCGGTGGTGCACCTCGCGGGTGAACCGAGCGTAAAGACCCCCTGGGAATCGGTGCTGGAGACCAATATCAAAGGCACTTATAGCACCTACGAGGCGGCGCGGCGCGCAGGCGCTAATCGCCTCGTTTTTGCCAGCTCTAACCACGCTACGGGTTTCTACGAGCAGGAGGGGGTCTATACGACTCCGGAGATGTTGCCACGCCCCGACAGCCTCTACGGTGTGAGCAAGGCCTTTGGCGAAGACTTGGGGCGCTTTTATGTCGACGAGCATGATATGAAGGCGTTCTGTTTGCGCATTGGCACGTTTCAACCCGATGAATCGATCGGGAAGCGAAGCTCCGACCGAATCCTATCGACTTGGTTGAGCTATCGCGACACGGTGCAGTTAGTGTGGCGCTGCTTAGAAGCTGAGGGTGTCAGCTTTGGCATTTACTACGGAATTTCTGGTAATAAGCGCGCCTATTGGGATATCCAGAATGCGCGTCGAGAACTGGGCTATGCACCCGAAGATGATGCCGAGCGTTTGGCCTAGAGACAAAGCAAATAGCAGTAGTGACCTTACTCCTTTATAAAAATAAACTCATGCGAATCCTTGGGCGCGCCAGCGCTCTATTATTATGACTCAACCAATAGAGAGCAGTAGCCAGGACTGCGGTTTGATCGTGCAGCAGGATGGTAAACCGCAGCAGGTGCTGGCGAAGTTCCTCAACCTGATGCTCAACTATCAGTGTGGTCTCACTATCCGCGTAGCTGAGGAGTTAGAGCGAGCTACGGCTATTTTGATGGAAGAGAGCAAGCTGGTGCGCTGCGTCTTCGTCATACAGAACTTCGAAGTAACCAAGACTGCCGTGCTGGAGGCGCTGGGTAAGGACGGTTCGTTGCCGCTCTTTCTCGTACTGCCTCAGCAGCGTTTGGAATTGCAAAAGCAAATAGCCGATGGGCGCGAGAATGTGTATTACTGCGCCTGGGAAAATGCCTTTAGCGATTCGGAAAATTCGCTGCAGAAAATCGCGGGGGACGCGTTAGAGAAAAACGGCGTCGGCAATATCTTTCAGGATATTGAGAATGTGCCTTATCCCGTGTTACAGCAGCGCGTAGAACACCGTCTGCGCAACCTCAACACGTTGCCGACATTGCCCGAGATCATTATGCGCATCATGCGCTTAGTCAACGACCCAGAGACGACTACAGCACAGTTAGAAAAGCTGCTTTGCCGCGATCCGGCCATTGTCATGAAACTGCTACAAGTCGTCAAGTCGCCGGTCTTTGCCGGCATTGGCAGGACTACGAGTTGGTCGTTGTCCGACGTTATCGTGCGCCTGGGGTTGAAAAAAGTCGGTGCTATCGCCCAGCAGATCAAGATGATCAACAGTCTGGTCAAGCCAGGAGAGAGCGAGTTTGACCTGCGCCGCTTTTGGGAGCACTCCGTGGGTTGTGCCGTCATTGCCGATAGGCTCTATACCCAAAAAATGATAGTGCTGCCGGGGGCGGTAGTGTTCAACGATTACTGGATCGGCTCGCTGTTGCACGACGTAGGCAAACTGGTGTTGGGTTTCTTTTTTTGGGATTGGTTTGCACGCGTTATCGAGCAGTGCGAGCGCAACAATCTCGCCTTTCGCTCGGTAGAAGCTAAGATGGGCGATGTAGCCAGTCACGAGCGCGTGGGGCAACTGCTCATCATCAATGCCAATATGGGCGAAACGCTAGCGGCGGCCGTAGGCAACCACCACGACCCAGGAGAAGATCCGTCGGCGCTTATGTGTCTGATCCACTTGGCGGATAATTTGTGCAAAGAACTGGGGCTGGGATACCTTCCCAGCGATAAGGGGCACTACGACGCAAAGGTGTTAGGGCAACTCGCGTTAAAACGCGAGGACGTGGTAGCGCTGCGCAACGCGCTGGCCGAGGATGTCAAAGACGAGGTCAAGGGCCTGGTCGATCTCTGTCTCTGAGCCCACTCTTCTTGCGCGTATCCCCTCTTTTCTCTCTTTTCGTCCTCTTCTTATGATATCCCCCATCCATATGGCCGCTAGTGCTGCGCTAGGGGCTTTTATCGGCTATTTCACCAATGCACTGGCTATTAAAGCGCTCTTTCGTCCGCTGCGACCTCGCTGGTACTCGCTCGGTTGGCAGGGGGTTATTCCGAAAAATCGCGCTCGTCTCGCCGACAATGTGGCGCGCGTCGTCGGTGAGGACCTGCTCTATCGCGACTATCTGCTTGAACAGATCGAACGCCCGGCACTGCAAGAGAGTTTACGCGCCTATTTGCAGGGTTGGGGACAGCGCTTTTTAGAGGCGCGCCCAGACGAAGTCTTTGCGCGTTTGCCGGCGTCGTGGCGCGAGCAGGGCTTAGAGGATATGCTCGCGCGCGGATTGGCGCTATTGGCGGATTGGAGCGATGGGGAAGGCGGGCGGGCGGTCGCTGGAAAATTGGCGCGCGAGTTAGTCGAAGTCTTTCGCGCCCAGTCGCTGGGCGAAGTGCTCGAAGAAGAGCAGGCGGAAAAACTGGTGGCGATGGTGGGAGAAGCGCTCGTCGACGAGCGCTTGCGCAGTCGGGCGCAAGAAGTATTGCAGAGAGAACTAGAAGGTTTTTTAGGCAGCGACAAACCGCTCGCTGAGGTATTGCCAACCGAGTTGGGAGGGCTCTTGCGCGAGCGTCTGCGCGACGAGGTACCCGTGCTGTTGGAACGACTGGCGCGTTGGCTGAGCGAACGCGAGCACGTCGAGCATCTGAGTGAGCGGATATTGACGGCGTTGGAGACCTATGCAGAGGGCGAAAATAGTCTGCGCAGTCTCGTTGGCGGTTTGAGCTTGCGTTTGTTTCGCGACTCGATCCGCGATGCCGTCAACGAGCGCTTGCCGCAGGTCGCGCGCGCCTATCTCGAGAGTGCGGAGACGCGTGCGCGCGTCGAGGATCGTCTGGTGGAAGGGGTCGATGCGATCTTGGCGCGTCCGCTGGGCCAACTGTTGGGGCAGGAACGGCAGGTTGTAGCTGCGCGCATTGCCGGTGTTGCTTCGACTTGGGCGACGAGTGCAGAGGCGCGCGAAAGGTTGCAAGAGGTTTTGCGCGAGCAGTATGCTCAGCGCCGCGCACAGCCGTTGGCAGATATCGTGCCAGAGACGGGATGGCGGGGCCTAGAGGCGGCCTGTGCAGCGATGTTGTGCGATGTGGGGCGCAAGGCGCCGGAGTGGACGCCGCGCTTGGCCGCGGCTCTGCGCTCTGGTGTGCAGGCAGCTGATCGCTCGTTGCGAGACTATATTGGCTTAGACGAGACGCGGGAACGGCGTTTTCTCGACTGGAGCCAGGAGCGCGTCAGCGCCGTGCTGCGCCGCGAGGTGCCCGTGCTCTTAGAGCAGGTCGATATCACCGAGATCGTGCGCGAGCGAGTGATGACCTACGATCTTTTACGCGTTGAGGGTTTGGTGAAAAATATCATCCACGACCAGCTGCGTTATATCAATTTGCTCGGTGCGTTGATGGGAGGTGTAGTGGGGTTACTCCTGCCGTTTATCAACTCGTATTTGCCCTAGTTAGACTTCGTAGGCCGTCCACGTGCCCAAACAGCCGTGACCCCGGCGTACGTGAAAGATCCCCCGCGCCGGCTCGGCGATATAGCCACAGATAGAATGGGTGCCGCCGGCGCCGTGGCGACAGATGGCACCGGGGTCACCTTCGTGGTCGCCCAGGATACTTTTTATACACTCGACGTCGATCTTCCCCCAATTTTCTCGCACTAAACCTCGTATGCGCTGCAAGCGCGCTACGGAATCTGTGGTGCCGTGTGTCTCGTGCGGTGCGAATTGGTCCGTGATATAGTGGTTGGTGTGCAGGCGGCAATCCGGGTGCTCGTCTGCGTAGAGGGCGATGCCCTCGGGGCGTATTTCGATATCGGCAATTTCTCCATCGCCGTCACATACGACCATATTGGCGGCCGAGCAGGTGCGGTGTTGGTGCAGAATGTCTAAGCATTCGGCCATGTTATTTTTTTCTAATAGCGTGCGTTTGAGCGGGTAATGTGGTAAACCGAGTTGCCACGTATAGTCACTCAGGCCATTGGCAAAGTGGGCTACGCCGCGTGCATTCATGCCCATATAGCCGAGTTGGCCGGCGAAGGTGAACGTAATGGCACGTGGGCGATGGTCTGTCGGTTTGATATGTAGGACGATGCCGAGATCGGAGAATTCGGGCGGCAGGTCCTGGTTTTGTCCCGCTAGTGTTTGGCCCTGTGTCGTGGCTTCACCGCGGAAAGCGAAGGCGGTGCAGTCTTCTGCAATCGGTGCCTGCGCGGCTTCTCCGCGCGTCTGGCAAAGTAGGGCATGCTCAAAGGGGATTTGGGCTCCGGCGCTCAGGCCGCGCACTTCTTGTATTAACGCTGGATTTAGTTTTTCGATAAAGGGCAGAAAGGCACGGGCGCGCTGGCCGAGATCGTCGCGCTCGCGCTGGTTTAACTTTTCAATCCAGCGCAGATAGCGCTCGATCAGTTCGGCCGCTTGTTCGCCGTGTTGATAGCCCATCTCATACGAAGTGCCGGATACGGATACTAAGGGGAATTGTTGCATGGTTTAAAATTCGTTGGAAGAGTGGATCGCCGTAGGTGTTACCGAGTTTAGTATGGGCGCAATAGTAGGGCGTGGTCACAGCGGGAGCAAGGATGTTTTTGACAGTTGGGAGGCGGCGTGGTATTTTGGCCCGTATTCAGAGGAGAATTGCCCATGAGCACAGAGGGATTGACTGCAGATGAACTGGCACAACTCTGTCAGTACGATACACCTACGATTTGTAATGCGATAGAAGTATTTGCCCTGCGTCCGCGCAATGCAGGATATATGGATGCGCGCATTCGCGCCTGTTTCTCGGAGATGAAACCCGTTGCGGGTTATGCTGCGACGGCAACCTATCGCGCCGACGCCCCGGCGCGGGGTGGTGATATCTACTCGACGCTCGATGCGCAGGTAGAGACTTTTTCTTCTGTGCCGGGACCGCCGATCGTCGTTTTTCAGGATCTCGATGATCCGGTAGTCGCCGCATCGTTTGGCGAGGTCATGTGTACGACCTACAAGACATTTGGTGCCGCTGGTCTTATTACTAGTGGGGCAGCGCGCGACCTCGATCAGGTGCGCGACTTGGGTTTTCCGGCCTTTAGTAACGGTGCGATTTGCTCGCATGGCTATGGGCATATTGTCGATTTACAGGGGCCGGTGCACGTGGGGGGAATCACCATATATCCAGGTGATTTATTGCATGCAGATGCCAATGGGGTGACGACTATTCCCACGGAAATTGCGGGGCAGTTGGCGGATGTCTGTGCCGAATACGTCGCGGCAGAGGATGTGGTATTGAACTATTTGAAGAAGGGTAATGCGACTACGGGGGGGCTGAGCGAGGCGAGGGAAGAATGTGGCGGACTTTTAGAAGAATTGGCGCAACGCGTGAGTGGACGGGCATAAAAAAGGCAGGGGCGACCAC
Organism: Planctomycetota bacterium; assembly: GCA_047616505.1. Lineage (GTDB taxonomy): Bacteria > Latescibacterota > UBA2968 > UBA8231 > UBA8231. The sequence goes on along the minus strand of JBLHGI010000161.1, from coordinate 4,240 downwards.
CACCGCGCGTTGCCCCCTGTCGCATTCCCCATGCGCTATACATCGCTAGGCGCGGCGATCGATCACCCCTGCACTTAGTGCAGTCCTCAATAACTCAATAAAGAGACTTGTATAAGAGGACGAATACCCCCCAGATCGCTGCAAAGAGCGTTGGCAACAAGATTTCTTTTGCGTGGAATGAGACTTTGTGTTTCATGGTGGCCTCCCTGTCTGAGAAGGGTCGCGTACGGCCCGTTAAAGTGTTTCGTCAAATAGTATGCAAGCGGCGTGCCAAAAGGGCGGAGTCGTTACAGATGCGATGCAAATTTATAAATAATAAATAGTTGGAATTGTTGAATTTTTTTTAGGTCGGTGCGCGGCAGGTGCATAATTGGGGACGGTAGCGCCCTATATGAGACTGCCCTGTCTCAGGAGGAGATAGAGTGATGCTAAAGCGCCTAGTTGCGTGTCATATTCTCAGCTAGGCCGACCCGGCAGAGAGTGTTGACAAGGTAGTGCATTGGATGGGAGAAGCAGCGGCGTCGGGGGTCGATGTAGTGGCTTTTCCCGAGGCTTGCCTAAGGTGGCTATTGCTGTGATGAAACCTATTGGCGCACGGCGGATCGACAGGATTTTGTCGACGCGGAAGCGCGCGTTGGTCTAAGGCGGGGCGAAGTTTACCCGTGTACGAACTGGGTGGCGCGTCCTCGTGTTTTATTATATGCCACGACGTGCGCTATCCAGAACTGGTGCGTCTGCCGCGGCAGTTGGGAGCGAAGGTCTGCTATTATTGCAGCAATGAGAGCGGCCTACTCGCCGAGTACAAGCTCTCGGCCTATCGCGCGCGCTACGTAAAATAGCATCTTTCTGGTGATGGCTAACGCACCGGCGGATGCAGGTGATTTGCAGTCGCCGTCGCAGTCGCACGGCAATAGTAAGATCGTGCATCCCGATGGCCAACGTGCTGGTAGAGGCGGGTTCTTTTGAGGAGCGTCTGGTAATCGCCGATGTCGATTTGGCAGATGCTACGGGGGCGATGGCACTGCGTGCGGTCGAGGACGAGACGGTACTACGCGCTTGGATGCAGCAGGGATTGGCGCTGGTCGAGCGGCCGGTCTAAGATTAGGGTGCCGCCTGGCTGCGCGTGCGCTCTAATCGGTTGAGGTGACGCCAGGTCTTGGCCACGAGTGGGTCGTCTTTGCCGTGCTGTTCGGCGTATTGCAGGGCTTCGCGATACATCTTTTCGGCCCAGGCGTAATTGCCGCGCTCGTAGGCGCGGTCCCCAGCTTCGATATATTCCTGCCACGAGCGCTCGTCGCTAGTCGTCAAGAGCACGGCAAAAAGGACGGCAAAGACCAAGCCGATGATGACGATAAACCTCGTATACGAAGGCCCTGTAGGCTTGGCTTTAGCTGGTTTTTTTTTGCGTTTGCGTCGCGCCATGAGAATCTCCTCCTATGAAAATAACTTCAAGGGGGAGTTTCCCCTACAGCTTTATATCCGGGGCAACGGTGTATCGGCAGTCGCGGGTATTTGGCAAAGCGCTCGTCTGTCTCGCTGAGACGACACAAATAAAAAGTTGATCCGCGCGCCGAATCTATGCGGCGTACAGATTGGCAACTGGTGCATAAGCCCGGGGTGGACTCACTTTTCAAAGGGTTAGTTCACCGCTGTAGTGGACCTGTTTTTCACCCGTGGTGATTTCGCCGATGACGTAGGCATGACAGTCGTGTGTCGATAGGTGCTGTATGGTCTGCTCTACGCTATCGGGGGCGACGACGAGTGCCAGCCCGACGCCCATGTTAAAGGTGCGCACCATATCGGCTGGATCGAGTTGGCCGCGCTGGTGTAATGTGTGAAAAATAGCGGGTATTTCAAAGGCGCTTAGATCGATTTGTGCATCTAGGTCAGCGGGCAGCACGCGGGCTAGGTTGTCACGGACGCCGCCGCCTGTGATATGGGCCATGCCGTGCAGGGAATCGGCGGTGTACAAGTCGCGTACCGCGCGGTAATAACATACATGTGGGCGCAGGACCACATCTAGGAATGTTTCACCATCGACGTCGGTTTCAGCGAGGTCGGGTTGGGCATCGAGTAGTGCGCGCACGAGCGTATAGCCGTTGGTGTGCAGGCCGTTGGACGCTACGGCGAGGACCTGGTCGCCAGCGCGGATCGCGGTACCATCAATGACCTGACTCTTCTCGGCCACACCGACGACGCTGGCGGTGAGCACGTAGGTTCCTGCGGGCACGACGCCGGGTTGCTCGGAGGTCTCGCCGCCGGTCAGGCTACAGTCCTGGGCGCGACAGGCGGCGGCCATGGCATCGACGACGCGCGTGATGACATCCTTTTCCATTTTGCCACAGACGATGACATCCTGTAGTGAGAGCGGGTGGGCACCCATGACTATGATATCGTTGATCAGATGGTTTACTAAGTCGTAGCAGACGGATTCGTAGTGGCCGTGGGTAAAGGCCAACTTCTGTTTGGAGCCGGGCTCTTCGCTCTTGAGCACGAGCACCGGGTGTTGGTACTCGGGAAAATGACCGTCGAAGAGCGTGGCGAAGGCGCCGATCTTGTTGAGCACGCGCGCATCGTTGGTCTCTAGGCTGCGCGCCATTTCGCGTTTGGTGTCATCGGCGTTATCGATATCGACGCCGGCACTGGCGTAGGTGAACTCGGCCACGGCGGTCCTTTCTGTAAAAAAAGTTGTGAGTTGGTGGTACAAGAACATATTCTGCAAATGAAGGACTGACAATACGCATTGTATTGAATCGGGATTCTGCACTAGGTAAACGGAGGATAATACTTATGTCATTGGCGGGTAGGAAAGCATTAGTAACGGGTGCGCGACGCAATATAGGGCGCGGAATTGCTCTGGCGTTGGCAGAAGCGGGTTGTGCCGTGGGCATTCACGATATCGAGCGCGATGAGGATGCCGAGGAAACCCTTTTCTTATTAAAACAGATGGGGGCCGATGCCGAGTTCTTTGCGGCCGATTTGCGCGATACAGATCAGGTCGTAGAATTGTTTAATGCCTTTGACGCGCGTTTTGGTGCTATTGATATACTGGTCAACAACGCGTATTGGGCTGAGCACAAGCCATTTTTAGAAATAGAAGAAGCCAATTGGGATCAGGCGATGGACGTGTGCCTGAAGAGCTATTTTCTCTGTTCACAGCAGGCGGCTAAGCGCATGGCAGAGCGTGGCGATAGTGGGTCGATCGTCGGCATTGCTTCAATACACGGCGAGCGCGTATGGCCGACGGATACGTGTTATGGCGTGGCCAAGGCTGGGGTAATCCGTTTGGCGCAGAGTATGGCGGTGGACTTGGCCGCCTATGGCATTCGCAGCAACTGCATTTTGCCGGGTTATATGGACACGGAGCACGCGTTTGGCTCGTCGGCACCACAAATGGGCAGCGCGCCCGAGCGCACGCACGGGCATATTCCGACGCGGCGCTATGGCACGCCGGAGGATATCGGGCGCGCAGTGGTCTTTCTATGTGGGGAAGGGGCGGGGCAAATCACGGGTGTGGCGCTGCCGGTCGACGGGGGATTTCTTACGACGGGATTTTCGGGTTAGGTCGAACGCTATCTTAATAGCTTCCCGTGCGCGCCCGGACCCAAGCGTCTATGCCGTATTTACCTGCGCCAATACATACAAAGGTTACGGCTATCGCCAAGAAAATAAGCGCCTTTTCCTGGCGGGCAAATGGGTCGGCGCCGTGGCGGACAAAAGCGGCGACGAACATCGTAGACCCCATAAAAAATGCGGCGGGGCGCGTCATGAGCCCCAGCGCCAAGAGCAGGCCGCCGGCAAATTCTGAGAGTCCTGCGAGCCAGGCAAACACGGCGGGTAGCGGAAAGCCCATTGCGCCGGTGCCCTCGATAAAGCCCTCAGATGGCGGTATTTTGCCCAAGCCGTGGGCAAGGGCCATGCTCAGGCCGGTGTAGATGCGCAGGATGGCCAAGCCGATATGGGCCGAGGTCGATTCGATGAGCGCGCTGCCGAAAAGAAGATTTTTGATCATGTTTGTGCTCCAATTTTTTGTAAGCGCTCTTTGCCCACTCGTTCGATCCAAGAGCCGCGATATTCTGCGCAGAGTGCGGCGAACGCCGTTTTTGCCTCTTCTACTTTACCTGCCGCTACTAATAAGTCGGCCGAGCGAAAGGCCTCTTCGCCGACGGTGAGTACGCGGCTACAGCGCTCGGTTATCTCTTCTGGCGTGTCGTTGTTGGGCAGCTTTTTCAAGATGGGT
>JBLHGI010000160.1:0-13013 GCA_047616505.1 Planctomycetota bacterium | reverse complement strand
GATGACGACTGAGCGCCCGGAGATTGTCGTCGAGGGCAGCGCGGACGGCGAGGTGTGGCAGGCCTATCGCTTTCGCTACAAAGTGGGGGATATGCGGCGCGCGCCCGTTTTTGTCCAGCCCCATATGCCGCGCTTGGATTGGCAGATGTGGTTTGCGGCTCTGCGCACGTGGCGGCAGTCTTCATTTTTTTCACCTTTTGTCCTGCGTCTGCTACAAGGATCGCCCTCCGTACTCGCTCTTTTAGCGCATAATCCCTTCCCCGATGGACCCCCGCGTTATGTGCGTGCTCGTCTCTACGACTACCATTTTTCCGGTTGGATCGATCGCGGCGAGGGGCGCTGGTGGACGCGTAGCGAAAAGGGGCTTTACTGCCCGTCTCTTTCGCTCAAATAAAAGATCCCCCATAAATGATATACAGGGTACCTTGGCCGCAAGAAGCCTATCTGTGCCCATTAAGGGCCCTGTGAAAATAGGTTGTAATAGGTGTTTTCCATAGGCTTAATTATTTAATATTAAACTGAAGAAATTTTATTATAACAATAAGTTATTGAAATAAAGCTAGTTGGGTAGATACGAAGAATAAACTGGAAAAACAACTTGCCACCTACACATAAAGATACTATCTTTTTGTGCAGTTAATAGAGGGTTGATTGAGCGCTCGAAAACGGGAGGGGCCTGGCCGGCGGGCCGTCTCCCACAATCGTAAGGAGAGGTGCCAAGATGGATAGATTTACGCTCTTTTACGCGCTGACGGAATTGTCCAGAAACGAGAATAGGTGCAACGAGATTAAAGAGGTGGGTTTGCTTTATGCAGTAGTTATAGTCGTCTTCGTTCTCAGTTATCCAATTATTAGCTATCTAGCCTGATTTGACGCCAAGGAGGGGAGGAATATGTCGTCTATCGAGAAGGAACGTATCGAGCGCGCTGCGCGCATTTATGCCAGCAATCACGACGCCGGCTTGGCCTTGGGCATTGCACCGGGCAGCTTTGGCCGACTCTGTCGTCGCTATGGTATAGAAACGCCCCAAGCGCGTCGCCGCCGCCGCCGTTACGAGTGGAGCGAGCGGTAGGATAAATGCATAAGATTCGGGTAAGTACATAAGCTTAGGAGGATTAGATATGTCGCGTGGTAGCATCAACAAAGTTTTGCTCATTGGAAATCTCGGGGCCGATCCCGAGTTGCGTTTCACTGCGAGCGGTACGCAAGTGGCCAATTTTAGCTTGGCCACCAGTGAGACGTGGCAGGACAAAAGTGGAGAACGCCAAGAGCGCACGGAATGGCATCGGATTGTGCTGTGGCGGCGTTTGGCCGAAATTGCCGGGCAGTATTTGAAGAAGGGCAGCAAGGTCTATATTGAAGGAAAACTGCAGACGCGCAATTGGGACGATCAAAAAGGGCAGAAGCATTACACTACAGAGGTGGTGGCCAATAGCATGGAGTTACTCGACAGCAACAGTGGACCCGCCGATATGGATATGGGCTACGGGCATAGCCAAGGTGCGGCCGTACAGAATACGGCGCGAACTCCCGTTGGTGGAGAAGACGATCTGCCTTTTTGATGGACGCCTACTCTTGACGCCGTGCTTTGCAACGTATTAGATTGGTCACGCTTCCATTTGGGAGCGTGACTTTTTTATGCCTACCGGGAGGAAAAAATGCCCTTCGAGCTCAATGCTAAAACTAAATTCAAAGATTTGACCCCGTCATACCGCGGTGCGCGCTTCAAGGATGGACGGCCCAAGGTGAATGCCGATATTCTTAAGCGTATGAAAAAAGTGACGGTCGAAGAAGCTTGGGGCGTGTTGGCCGGCAAAGGACATCACTGTCAATTCGAAGGTAATTGGTTCAATTTGCATCCCGATCGCGTCATTGTCGGCCGCGCGGTGACCTGTCGTTATTTACCGCATCGTCCCGATCTCAACGACGTGGTGCAGGCCGACGGCAAGCGCAACAAGCGTATTGGCGGCCAGAATTCCTGGGTGATCGATTCGCTGGTGACCGATGACGTATTAGTCGTCGACCTTTTTGGTAAGATCATCAAAGGCACGTTTATTGGCGATAATTTGGGCACGGCCATCAGTGTTAACACGGGGGGCACAGGCCTGATCGTAGACGGTAGTATCCGCGACGACGAGCGCGTGAGTCAACTGCCCATCAATGTCCTGTGCCGCGGCACGCACCCGACGGCCATCGGCGAAGTTACGATGGCCGAGATGAATGGCCCTGTGCGCATTGGCGATGCCACGTGTATACCCGGCGATATTGTGTTGGCCAAAGAGTCCGGTGTGGTTTTTATACCGCCGCAATATGCCAAAGAAGTGGTCGAGCGTTCAGAGAATGTGCGTCTGCGCGACTATTGGGGTAAGCAGACGATTTCAGACGGCCGCTACACGCCGGGTGAAGTCGACCGCAAGTGGTCGGCCAAGATGGATAAAGAATTTGAAAAATGGCAGAAGACGGCCGATATCCAGGCGATCTTCGACGAACTCTAGGCTATAAGAAACTTAGCTGGCGATACAAAGAGGCTCGGGGCATATGCTCCGAGCCTCTTTGTGTTCTATTTGTATTTTAGCGAAATAAATGTTCTTCGATGGGCAGGCCCACTTCGACTCCCGTCGTCGCTGAGCGCAGGCCAGCCTCCATTATTTGTTGAGCATCGTAGGACAGTTCGGGGCTGGTTTGAAACTGCGGTTGCTCGCCGCTGGCGATACAGTGGGCGAAATGTTCGATCGCCGAACCCTGCTGAAGTTCTAATTTATCTAGCTCGATTTTTTGGCCTTCTTGGTCGCTGCGCGTATGTAGGTGCAGCTCCTTGCCGATGAGCATGGTGCCCTCCGTGCCGCAGACGACAAAGTCGTGTGAAGGCACATAGGCCACGGCTTCAGTCCAGGTCATGTCGAGACGGCAGATAGCCTGTGGATAGCGCATGAGCAGCACGCCGTTATCGTCGACGGGGATATGCATCTTGACCAAACGACCGGCCATGCCCATTACGGAATTGGGAATACCGCCCATAAAGAGCACGCAGACGCTGGCGCCGTAGCCGCTGTAGTCGTTAAAGGCACCGGCGCCGTTGAGCTCGGCATCAAAGAGAAAGTTGCAGAATTCCGGCGAGCAGCCGATTTCGTCGGGACCGGCGTGACCGCCGCGCCAGGTAATCTGCCAAATGCGACCGACGGCTCCTTCAGAAGCTAGGCGGTGTGCCGTGCGCAAGGGGCGGCTCCACGCCGTGGGCCAGTTGACCATGAGCACGGTATTGTTTTTGCGGGCAGCCGTAAGCATACGGCTCGCCTGCTCGAGCGTGGCGGCCATCGGCTTTTCGACCATGACGGGCAGGCCGCGTGCGGCGCAGAGCTCGACGATATCGGCGTGTTCGGCCGTTGATGAAAAGGCGAGTACGCCGTCTAGCTTTTCGGCGTCGAGCAGTTGATCGTAGTATTCATAGGTCGTATTACAGCCGCTGCGCTCGCTAAAACGCGTGCGTAGCGTCGGGTTGAGATCGGCGCCTGCTACTAACTCGGCACCCGGAAATTCGCTGAGCGTTTTTAAATTGCTCCAGACGTGGTCGTGGGCCATGCCGAGCACGGCAAAACGCAGGGTGGAGGCCATGGTATTGCTCCTATTGGTATAAGTGGGGCGTCGGTGTTCAATCTATGGCGTGGTGTAGGGGCCGGCAAGGTGGTTGAGAGCAATGGGCGCTCCCTTTATATTGGAGCGCATATAGCTATTAGATATAAAGGAGGAGATCGTGAAAAAATTGCGTATGGGCGTGGTGGGGCTGGGCATGGGGCGTGGTCATGCACGTGGTTACCTCAGCCACCCACAGGCCGAGTTGGTAGCCCTCTGTGATATGGATACGGCAAAGCTGGGAGAAGAGGCGCGGGAGATGGGGGTAGAGCAGATCTATACGGATGCTAACGAGATGTTTAAAAAGGCCGACTTAGATGCGGTGAGTATCGCCGTGCCCAACAAATATCACGCGCCGTTGACGATTGCTGCGCTCAAGAGTGGGTTGCACGTATTGTGCGAAAAACCGATGGCACGCACGGCGCAGGAAGCCGAGCGCATGCTAAAGGCGGCGCGTTCGGCAAAGAAGAATCTGATGATCAATTTTTCGTTTCGTTTCTCGGATATGAGCTATGCGCTCAAGGAGCAGGTCGATGCCGGCGTCGTCGGCGATATCTACTTCGGGCGCAGCGTATGGCATCGACGTCGCGGCTTGCCCAAGTTTGGCGGCTGGTTTGGCGTAAAGGAGATGTCGGGTGGTGGACCGCTGATCGATTTGGGGGTGCACCGATTAGATCTGGCGCTGTGGTTGATGGGCTATCCAGAGCCCGTTGCCGTCAGTGGTTCGACCTATGATCCCATTGCCAAGAAACTGGCAAAAAAGGAGCGCAAAGAATTCGATGTAGAAGATTTGGCCTGCGGCTTGATCAAATTCGACAACGGCGCCACCTTGGTGCTTGAAGCGAGTTGGGCGCTCAATATCCAAGAGAACGAACACATGGTGACTTCGCTCTATGGCACCAAGGGGGGTGTGGTGCAGCGAAACGTCGGCGGCGGCTACGACTTTGAGGCGGAAATTATCACGGAAGAGGGCGAGAGTCATTTTACAAAGAGGCTGGATCGGCGCACGCAGCGCGCGCCCTCGTCGTATCACGAGTTCGTCAACAGCATTCTCGAAAAACGCGCGCCGATTGCCACGGGGGAGCACGGGTTAAAGGTGATGAAGATTCTCGACGGCATTTACAAGAGTGCCGCCACGGGTAGAGAAGTGCGCTATAGCATAAAAAAATAACCACCCGGTAGGCGCACGGCCTGCCGGGTGGTTATGCTCGCTGAATACAACAAAAAAGACCCTTGCGAAGTTCCCTATTTATTGGGCTGCGGCGTGACGCGCAGATAGGGCTTTATGGCCGTGAAGCCCTTGGGGAATTTCTCTTTGGCCTGCTCGTCGGAAAGTGCCGGGACCACGATGCAGTCGTCGCCGTCTTTCCAGTTGGCCGGCGTGGCTACCGAATGAGTAGCCGTTAGCTGTAGCGAGTCGATTACGCGCAGGACTTCGTCGAAGTTGCGACCTGTAGACGCTGGATAGGTCAGCGTCAATTTCACCTTCTTGTCGGGGCCAATAACAAAGACCGAGCGCACCGTAAGATTGTTGATCGCGTTGGGATGGATCATGTCGTAGAGGTCTGCGACTTTGCGCTCGGGGTCGGCAATCAGCGGAAAGTTAACGCTGGTATTCTGCGTCTCGTTGATATCGCTTATCCAGCCTTTGTGGTCGTCGACGGAGTCGACGCTGAGGCCGGCGACTTTGACGCCGCGCTGGTCGAATTCACCTTTGAGCTTGGCGACGGTGCCCAGTTCGGTGGTGCAGACGGGGGTATAGTCGGCTGGATGAGAAAATAGCACGCCCCAGCTATCGCCGAGCCATTCGTGGAAATTGATGGTGCCTTCGGTGCTCTCGGCGCTAAAATTGGGGGCTTCGTCTCCGAGGCGGATGGCCATAGTGCTATACTCCTGTGAGAAGTTGAAGAATGAATTAGTCGTAAACGCGTACTAAGGTATATAAGGGCAATAGGTTGTCAACCTAAAGGGAAAAAGGAGCTATAATGTACAAAATAGTAATCGCACTTTTATTGGCCGTCGGGGTTTCTCCGGCGCTGGCCTGGTGGGGGGATGGCCACGCCTTGCTCTCAAAGGCAGCGGTCGAGGCGTTGCCCGACGAGGTGCCGGAATTTTTTCGTTCCAACGGTGCTGAGATCGCCGCCGCTTCAATCGATGCCGATCTGCACAAAAATCGCAGCATGTCCAATCTCAATAAAACCGAACACAGCGAGCACTTCATCGATATAGAGTTGCTAAAGGGCGAGAAGTTGCCGGCCCAGCGTTACGACTTTATTGCGCTGTGCCAGAAGTTGGACGTGGCACCGGGGCGCGTGGGGTTAGTGCCCTATGCGCTCGCCGAGTGGACCGGGCGCTTGGCCGTGGCTTTCGCCGAGCATCGCAAATGGCCAGACAATAAAGGCATACAGGCCAAGTGTTTCGTCTATGCTGGATTTGTCGCTCACTATGCTCAGGATTTGGCACAGCCATTGCACACGACGGTGCATTTCGATGGCAAAAAGGGCACGGATGGCACGGTCGTAGGCAAGGGCATACACGAGAAGGTCGATTCTGTGGTGGAGCGCTTGGCCTTTACTAGCGCCGAGTTGGCCAAAGGCCAGGAGTTGGCTGTGCAGGATTCGCTAATCGGCGGCATTATTGTGGCATTGCACGAAAGCCACGCCGGCGTAGAAAAGGTCTATGCTATAGGGGATGGATGGGACGATACGGAGAACAAAGAGATGCGTGCGTTGGCAACGGCGCGTGCGCGCGCGGCGGTCAATCTGACGGCGTCTCTTTATTTGACGGCGTGGCAGAAGTCCGATGGCATGTGGCTGCCGGGTTGGTTGAAGCGCTGAATTTATAGAGTAGATAAACAAAGAAGGGCGGGCTGGTCAGTGGAATCGACTAACCCGCCTTTTTTATGGATTAAGCTTTGAGCGTCTCGACAATGCGGCCTAGTATTTCGCGGATGCGCTGCTGGCGCGCTTCGTCATCGGGCGAGAAGCGCTCCCAAGGACCGGGATTCTGAGTGATTACCAAATCGAGGCTGGGGCAGACCCAGGTGAGTTTGGCGCCAGCGCCACGCGCGGCAAAAGAATCGCGCGGCAAATCGGGCCATTCGACACCGTAATCGTTGGTCCAGAAGCCCTGACCATAGCCCCATTTCTCCTCTGGCTCGTTGCTCTTTATAAAATTATTCGTTTGCGTGGCTTCGCGCAGATAGGCTTCGGGTACTATTTGTTTACCGTTCCAATTGCCATAATTGAGCCAGAGCCAGCCGGAGCGCAGGGTGTCGTAGGCCGTAGAGCAGACTTGGGTATAATAACCAAAGATGTTGAGCCGGGCTCTCTTGTGCAGATCGAAATTGGAATAGGTATGGCTCCAACTGCCGCCGATGGGGCCGGCGATCTTGTCGGTGATGAGTTGGCCGCAGCCGGGTAGGCGCGCGGGGTCTTCGCTATCGTGCAAATCGTAGAGTGAGGCCAGCGCGTGGGTGAAGATATTCATACCGTAGGTCTGGTAGTGGAATACTTGGCCCGGCTCTTCGTCTGGTTTCATATAACCAGAGCAGTTCGCGATGAGCTGGCGGAAGGTTATCTCGCGGTCTTTGTCAAAAGCGTGGCGACCTTCTTTGGGACCTTCTCCTGCCGGCACGTCCATCATCTGCGGATAATAATCGACCACCTTGGCATCGGCAGAGGGCAGTTTGCCTTCGTCTATGGCGATGCCGAGGATGCAGGAATAGTAGGATTTTGCCGCCGATGCTTGGCGCTGATGGCGCTGCGGATCGACGCTTTTATTCCATTCGGCGACGAGATAACCCGCGCGACAGATGGCAAAGTGATAGGGTTCGTCGTCGACTGCCATTGCGCGCAGCCACGCATCGACCGCTGCTAACTTACTCCCGTCAAAACCGAGATCCTCTGGGGCGGCGCGCTGCCATTTTTCTTTGGGGAAGGTGCGGTCGGAGCTCATGGCGTCTCCTGGATTTTAGAGCGCGAGGGAAAAGCCGTTGCGGTCCTCTAAACCCTGCGCAAATATTTTTTCCTCTATGGCGATGCCGGCGCCGGGGGTGTCGGGCACGACCCATTTACCATCGTTTAGCGTCCAGCCGTCTTCTATCAGGCCGGGCATCTGTGCCGGTGCGGCTTCGAGCATTTCATAATTGGGTATGGAGGCGGCGAAATGGGCGTGGTGGTAGCGCTCGATATAGCTGCCCCACGTATGGGGAGCACAGGGCACATCCCATTGTTCTAAGTGCGCGGCCGTCGCGCGCCACCACGTTAGGCCATAAGAGCGAAAGTCGTGTTGCACCACATCGATGAGGCCATTTTCTACCAAATCAAAAAAGTTGGGCGGTGGCGCAAACTCGCCGTCGGCTATGAGTGTGTCCCAATCGTTGTCGACGATATATTCCTTGAGGGCTTGGTTGAGCGGGCGGTCCTCGGCGAAGGGTTCCTCAAACCAGTAAATACCGACGTCGGCACAAAGGTCGAGCAGCGCTTTGGCGCTGTTGAGCGTGTTGCCCATATTGGCGTCGATCATGATTTTGGCGCCGGGCTCTGTAGCTTGGCGCACGGTGCGGATGACGAGGGCATCGCGCTGCAGTCCGGCCGCTGGCTCCATCCAGCGGGCTCCGCGCCCGACCTTGATTTTAAAGTTTTTGTAGCCGTGCTCTTGGCCGGAGGAGACTTCTTTGCGGAAGAGGTCGATGGCCTCGTCATCGCCCATTTCGAGGTCGTCTATATAGATAGAGGCATCGTAGAGTTCGACTTGGCGCTTGCCGCGGGCTCCGAGCAGGCGATAGAGCGGTAGGTGCATCAGGCGGGCGACCAAATCCCACAGCGGCAAATCGATGACATTGCCCGCCTCTAACGAACCATCGGGTAGGCGAAAGAGCTCGGATATGTTTTTGCCGAGTAGGCTTTCGGCATCCTCTCTATTGATCTTGGAGCAACCGATGCCCCAGCCACCGTTGGCTGCTTCTATGCGCACGACAGAATCGGTGATCCGGGGGCCGTGGGTGGCAATGCGTGCGTTGTAGCCTATGGAGCGAGGGCGCGTACCGCGCAGGATAGACTTCTCTATGCGCACTATTTTTTCGTCGGGCATTTGCACGTCTGTCATATGGAATTCTTAGTCGTTATCTGCCAATCCTTCGCCGTGCCAAAGGCTCGTTTCTGGCCAGTAGGCAGACCAGGCAAAGTACATGGCGTTATAGGCTGGAAGTTGTTGTAATTGTTCGCCTGTCAGCGGACCGGATACGGCTATACCCAGCATGTCCCACTGGGTCCCCGTCTCTTGGTCGCGCATCGAAATGGGTAGTGTCGTGCTGTCGTTCTGCACTGAATGGAAGCTGAGTGTCTGTTCGCCCACTCGACGGCTATAGGCAATGGCCGTGCTGTTTTCCTCCTCATAGAGCACGAGCAAGGGCAATCCGGCGAGCTCATCGTTTATAATGGCGCGCGTGGACATGCGCTGGAAAGGGTAGGCTTTTGCGGCTTTGCCGAGGCGCAGGCCCAAGACCATTTCTTTGGCAGCTAATTCGCTTCCCGCCGGTGCAGTTGAGGGGGGGAACATAATAAAAGAGTGGTTGCTTCGATAGTCTCCGTAGGGATAACGACGATAGGCCTCTAGGGGATAGAGTTTTTGGATATAGGGTGGATAGCGCTCTAGGCCGGTGGCCGCCTGGGCTATGGTCGTATGCGGATACATTTTTTTCCACAGCCCCCACGTCGTTTCGGTCGCGGGCAGTAGCTGGAGCTTGTCGCCTTGTTGCGGGCCGCTAATGGCGGCGTGGATCATCTGCGGGTAGAGCGTGCGCTCGTCGCGGCGGTCGTAGAGCACGAGGTTGCTATTGATGAGCACGCCGGATATGCCGAGTTCAATTTGTTGACCATCGCTGGCCGTGGCGTCAAAGGCGAGACCGGTGCTGGTGAGTGGGCAGAAGGTGACGCTGATGTATTGGCCGCCGAGACGATCGTTTACGACCTCGTGTTTCCAGCCGAGGTTGTGCGGGTAGGCGCGTGCTTGGCCGTTGATACTCAGGCCGAGGACGAGGTCGGAGTCCGAGAGATACTGGGCCTCGCCGGGCGCAACGGCCTCGGGGTTGGTCATGGCTGGGATGCCATCGAGTGGCACGCCGCCCGAGCGCATGTGTTGGGGCAGTTCGTCGAGGCGCTCGTAGATATCGGCGTAGAGGGGAATGGCCAGAAGGAGAAGGAGATAGAATAGAGACTGGTACACAGTGGGACTCCTTGAGATAAAAGCAAACTGCGTTAGGTGTACAATCGTGTTTAGACTCATCTACTATCTAACTAGGAGTATAGCATCTCTCTGTGTAAAATTACCCGCTCTGAAGCTGCTGATATAGAAATTGGCAGACGGCCAGTATTGTCGTGTCATGGTAATGAATGCTTTGGATTAGCGGTCAAAGACATCTAAGGTGTCGCTGACGATCTTCGGATCATAGAGCGCGCCATCTGCTTCTACTAATTTCCCATCGCCGCGCAGAATCTGGTTGGGCGTTTGGCACTGTACGCGCGCCGGATATTTTTCTTTTAGCCCTGCCTCTTGCATTTTGCGCGTCTCTTCGGCGGCCTCAAAGCTAAAATTATAAAGCGCGACTGCGCGTAAATCCTCTAATGTTTTCTTCGTCTCGCCCTCTGTATTCTTGAGCAAGTTTACCTGTTCGTCTGGATCGCATTCCAAGTCAAAAGCCAAATCCTCACAGTCTCTGAAGGCCACATACTTATAGCGGGCGCTGCGCACCATGCGAAACTCCGTGCCCTTGCCCCAGCGCGGCACGACAGATTCGGTGATGATGCCAGGGCGATCTTCTAATGCCGCACAGGAATTGCCGCGCATGGCATTGGTTAGGTCGATGCCGTCGAGTCCGTCGGGTTTCTCCGCTTGCGCCAGACCGCAGAGCGTGGGGAAGATATCGGCTAGGCTAACGGGCTTCGCGATCTCTTGCGCCGCTTGTTCGCCCCTGCGCTGTTCGGGTGTCGAGATGATCAGCGGCACGCGCGCCGAGGCTTCGTGCCAGGTGTTTTTCCAGAACAGTCCGTGTTCGCCGCAGAGCTCGCCGTGGTCCGAGGTGTATATAATGACGGTATTGTCGAGTAGGCCGTCGCGCTCGAGGGTGGCGATAAAGTCGCCGAGCATCTCGTCGAGAAAATCGACGCTGGCAAAATAAGCGGCGCGCGCCTTGATCATTTCTTCGTCGTCGATCTCGTCGGTGCGAAAGCCTTTGATCGCGCCCAAGGTCATGGGGTGCTCGGCGCTGTCGCCCGATGGCCCAACGCGTGGCGGCGTGACGCCGGCGGGAAAGTAGCGGTCGAAGAAACGGCGCGGTGCCGTCAGTGGGAAGTGTGGGCGACTAAAGGACGCGTAGAGTAGCCAGGGTTGTTCGGCGTGGGCATGGCGTTGCTCGCGTAGCCAGGCAATCGATTCGCGTGCGACGATCTGCTCTTGTAGGAGCGATTCGGGGATTTGGCTCAGCCCGGCGTCTGCCGTGCGTGAGCGCATGTCCATGCCGGGTTTAGTGTTCTCGTCGTAGCGGTCGAGTGGGTCGAATTGATGGGCGCAGGGGCCGCCAAAATCCCCGTAGGGGCGGTGTTGGAAACCCGCTAATTGCCGCGAGCCCCCCAGGTGCATTTTGCCGACGTTGCAGGTGGCGTAGCCGTGTGCGCCCAACTGAGAGGCGAAGGTGGGAATGTCGGGGAGGATGGCGTTGTTGCCCCAGGCGCCGCAGCGGTGCGAGTGGCGGCCGCAGAGCATGGAGATACGGCTTGGACTGCACAGGGGCATAGAACAGTAAGAATTAGTAAACCACGTCCCAGTAGAGATAAGGCCGTCTAACGTGGGGGTAGAGCAGGGCTCGCCGCCTTGGGCGCGGGATAGAGCGGATAAAAAGCGGAAGGAATGCTCGTCGGATTGCAAGAGTAGGATATTCGGGCGATCGGTCATAATAGGCCTACTTTCTCCATTTCATATTGGAATTTGGCCGACCAAGATCTGATCTGACCGCACTAAAATATGCGGTGGTTTTTGCTATTTGAATCGCTGGTCTCCATGTAGCGCCTTGCCCTAGCTCTCATGGCTTCGTTGAAATTATCCGCAATCACAGCTACGTCCTTTTGCAGCAGTTCAAGTTGGACCTCGTCAAGCTGGTTGAGTTGGGGTTCAATTGAAAATGCAGTATCGAAATTTAAGACCGAGGAATAGGTGATGCGGATGTGCCAGGGATACGCCAGCAATTTCTTAATTATGAGGTGCTCTAAATGCTCGCTTATTAAGCGGGGATAAAGCATCGAACGCGTATAAAACCACGCTTGTGGAATTTTGATCAACTCCCCATTCGAGGAGCAATGTCCCTCACACGACCAGCAGGGATCACAAATCCTCAGACCATAAAACTCGTATACTAAAGGCATTATTTTGTCTTCAATCGGGTATCGACCTGGGTCTGAAGACATCTGGTAGGACGCTTGTTCACAGTTGTGTGAACAGCCACAGGTACAAGTCGGCGAACCCGAACAGGTGCAGGGGATGGTACAATTGCTACAGGGTCGCAGCTGCTGAACTGTCGGTTGGCAAAGCAAGTATTCTAGCTCTTCTTTGCAGCGCTGAACGAATTGCGGATTCGGTGCTAGTTGATTGATTTTCATCTATGGAAATAGTGCCTATTAAAAATGAAAGAATAAAACGAATCATGCCGTACTGGCCGATGCGTCTACCTTACGAGGTTTTTTTTCGCCTCTTCTCGTTTTGTTTTTTTCCGCTCGTCTTCGTTGGCGAACTCGCGCAGTTCGCGCTGGAGGGTTCTGAGTTTCTTTTCACGTTTTGCCAATATGCGCTCGATGGATATTTTGTTGCGCTCGGCGATGGTGCGCTCGGCCGTAATATCTCGCAACTCGCGGACTAATTCTGCTCTTTGCTCCTGGACGTTTTTGATGAGTTGTTTCATCCTGAGGAGGAGGCGTACGGTCGTGACTTTGGCCAAGACAGCGGCGAACATAAAGAAGAGTGCGCAGATCATGGCCATAATTTCGATAGTCATTGAACGCTGTTTTTCTTTTGCCGTGGGTTGGGTCGATATAGGCGATCGGATTTGTAGCCCGTAGTTTAGCAAAGGTCATGCCATAAGCCTGACAGCGCCCGCGAATTTAGGTAAAACAACTATTTGCACGGCTTGCGATATACTGAGAACCCGTTCGCAATAGAAGTGTGGGTGGTTCTTTGGCGTGGAATGGTCGCGAAATAGCACGCGTTGTGTGCGGTTTTGTATGCTGTAAATTATCTATAGTCCTGCTTTTTTGTTGTTTTATGAAATTGTAGCGAGTTGGGATGGCACAGGGCCTGTGGCAAGGAATTTGCAGTGGTCGAAGTTATTATTC
>JBLHGI010000159.1:0-13056 GCA_047616505.1 Planctomycetota bacterium | reverse complement strand
ATTGGGTTTCAGGGCTTTGAGCCCTAGGGCAACCCCCGAAATCAAGCCACCACCACCTACCGGCACGACTACGGCCTCTAGTTCCGGCTGCTGCTCTAAAAGCTCCAGCGCAATCGTGCCCTGGCCGGCAATGACCTGTTCGTCGTCAAAAGGATGAATAAAAACGGCCCCGCGCTCCTTTTGAATCTGCGCCGCCCTATCGTAGGCATCCTGATAGGTCTCGCCACAGAGCACGACGTCAGCGCCGTGGTGGCGCGTATTGCTCACCTTGGTCAGCGGCGCATTTTCTGGCATCACGATCGTCGCCTCGATGCCCAACCGCTGCGCCAAATACGCCACGGCCTGCGCGTGGTTTCCCGCCGATGAGGCGACCACGCCACGCGCTTTGTCTTCTTCCTTGAGTTGCAGCATGCGGTTGAGCGCCCCCCGATCTTTAAACGAGCCCGTCATCTGCAAGTTTTCCAGCTTCAGATAGAGCTCTTTGCCGGTTATTTTGCTCAACGTCTGCGAATGGGAAAGCGGCGATAAATAGATATAGGGGCGAATGCGCTCGCGAGCCTGCTGGATATCTTCTAATGTGAGCATAAGTAGTTTGTTGGATGGCGGAAGACAGGCGAGCGGTAGAATATCCTTCCACTCTCAGTTTCTCTGACAATGGCTCCAATATAGGAGTGCAGACACATGATGTCGAGTTGGCTTTTGTTGCGATCTGAGTATTGGCAATAATCCGCAGCCAGTGCAAGAACACCACCTCCTTAGGATAACATGATCAGGCAAGACACCGGCCTATAAGATCCCACTCGCACTCAACGCGCTCTGAGCGATCAGCCTCGGCCTTTATCTATGGCATAAATGAGCCCAGAGCGGCGGTCTCGCCCCCTTCGGGCGAATGACGGGGGAGATGTACCCTGGCCCCTCGCACTGCTCTTGGCCATTGCCCTCGTGCCCTTAGAGACCAAACTCTATATTGTGCGCCTGCTCTACATCCCGTATCCTGGATACACGCGACCTACTTCCTACATCCCAGCGCGAATTAACCCGCATACGAAAGGCCTAAGCGAGATAAACACATTGGTTCTTCATCTATTGTCGTTTCTTTATTTTAGTATACTTTCGTTAGTATGGAGATTACAGAATGGCACTGAAAGTGTTATTAGTTGAAGACACCGTAGGCATTCCGATGTCCAAAGTCCTCAAGAAATGGGGTTACGAGGTATCCTTAGCGGTCGACGGTGAAGACGCTTGGAAACAGATTAGCGAAAAATCATTCGACTGTTTTTTGATAGATTGGATGCTGCCCGGCATATCCGGTATTGACCTGATACAAAAGCTGCGCCAGACCCCTCATTGTAAAGACAAAGCCATTGTCATGATATCGGGGCGCAGCGGCAAAGAGGATATTGCCATGGCCGCAGCTTCTGGCATCGATAGTTATTTGGCCAAACCGTTTACCGCCTTACAATTGCGCGACAAAGTCGAGGAAGTCGTCGCGGCGCGCGCTGTCAAACAAACGAACACTAGCCAACGCATCGAGCGCATCATCCAGGGCCATGCGCGCTTTTTCAAAGCGGATGAGACACCCTATATCATCTTTGGTGAACCCGCGAATACGACAACCGAATTGCAGCATCGCCACACCAGACACGTAGTCGATTATCTCGGTGGCGCGATAGATGCCATAGACAAGGCCAATCAGGAACACGAAAATTTGTCGCTGGGTTACGTAATTGCCACCAAAGCCGACGAAATCGTAGAGCACGTCAAAAGCCTCGTTACCCGCGAGCGCATCTGCGCCATTCTGCTCTCCACCGACTTCGAAGGCAATGCACTACGTCTGACGCGCCTGCTTAGCGCCAACCGCTCGCGATTCGGCTTTGCCGTCATCTTGGTCTGTAACACCCCCACCGATATCCCCTTCGGGCAACAGGCTGACCTCGAAGAGCTCAGCGTCCGTATCTACCAGCGCGCCGAGTTTAACGAGCAAACCTGGCAGCATCTTATTGAGGAATATGTCGTCCCCGACGAAGACATTTAGACGCTTATTTTAACGAAAAAGCCCTATGAAATACCGCTATGCAGAGATGATATGGAACGAAGTCCGCGATGCGGCGCAGGACGACCGCGTCGCCGTACTGCCCGTGGCCACCTACGAAGACCATGGCCCACACTTGCCCGTCGACACAGACGTGGTACTGTGCACTGGTATCTGCGAGCGCGCCGTTTCCCGCATACCCGACCAGGCCGTATTAGTGCCAGCCATCTCACACGGCTACAGCCCACACCACATGGACTTCCACGGTACACTCACCATTGAATGGGATACGTTTATACGCTACGTCAAAGACGTCTGCTGTAGTTTGGCCCATCACGGCTTTAAACGCATTCTCATTGTCAATGGCCACGGATCCAACGCCTCACCGCTAGATCTTTCCGCCCGCCTGAGTATCCTCGAATTCGAAGGGCGTATCTTATGCGCCTCCGTCAACCACTGGGATTTACGCCTGGCCAAAGAAGTAGGCGCAGAGGTGCGCGATTCGGATTATGGCGGCACTTCACACGGCGGCGAGTACGAAACCTCGCTCTACCTAGCGCTCAAACCCGAGCTCGTAGAAATGGACAAAGCCGTCGACGAACGCTCACCGCTTTCACCTAGCTTTCGCACCGACTTGCTAGCGGGTACACACCCGCTGGGATCAGCCGCGCGTTTGGTGCCCTATTGGAGCGCGCAGACGGCCAGCGGCGTTATGGGCGATGCGACAAAGGCCAGCGTGGAAAAGGGCGGAAAGTTTCTCGAGGCGGCCGTGGCAGGCTTAGTAGAGCTTGTCGGCGAGTTGCGCGATCAAGAGATTCTGCCGCGACGCGACCAGCACTGAGAAGAGCCGCCATGGGGGCGCGAATAATGCCCAGTATTAAAAACAGTGACGGCCTAGCTCCAGATGAAAACGCGGTATAATCACATCCCCCACCTACTCGGTCTCTATATAAAGGACGACGCCCTATGACAAACGAAGAAATGATGGCAGAGCTAAAAAACTTCGACACCCCTTCCATCACCAATGTCGTCGCCACCTATCCCAACGACCCACTTTGTTTAGGCCTCTACAACCCCTGGCGCGAAAACTGGTACACAGACCAGAGCCTGCGCTGCATGTATCCCGGACTCGGCCGCACCGTCGGTTATGCCGTTACCTGCACGTACGGACTGCCGGACCCCGACTACAATCGCCTCAGCTTTATCGACGTACTCGAAGCACTCGACGCCATGCCGAAACCCACGGTGCTTATTTTGGAGCAGAAATTTCCACCCGAATTACAGGGCAAGGTCGGCCTAGCCGGCGGCAATATGACCTCGGCGATGAAGGCCATCGGTTGCGTCGGCTGTATTTCCAACGGCCCTTCGCGCGACATTGATGAGATCCGCCCAATGGAATTCCAGTATCTCATTAGTGGCGTCACTCCTGGACACGGGGCACAGGCCGTACACGCCGTCAATGTGCCCGTTTCCGTCGCCGGCATGGACATTGCCCCCGGTGAGATCGTACACATGGACGAAAACGGCGCCTGTAAATTTCCCGCCGACAAATTAACTGCCGTGCTCGAGAATGCCCGTGCTTTGCAGGTAGAAGAAGAGGAGCGCATCGGCAAATTATTAGAGGCTAAATCACTGGACGAAGTAAAGAGCATATTGGCCGGTCACTCCTACGCCGAAACAGACAAAGACCAATAGAGCACATAGTAAGAACCTCGAGAGATATCGCTTATGAGTATTCTTCCCAAGACCATGCGGGCCGTCGTCTGCCACGGCCCACGCGATTATCGTCTACAAGAACACTCCGTGCCAAAACCCGGTCGCGAAGAAGTGCTCTTACGCGTGTTGGCCGTGGGTATCTGCGCCAGCGACCTCAAGTGTTATCTCGGTGCGCCGCTCTTTTGGGGCGATGACCAGCGCGAGGGCTATTGCCAAGCCCCCGTTATTCCGGGTCACGAGTTCGTTGGCCAGGTCGCTGCGTTGGGGGCGGGTGCCGCAGAGAAATACGGCCTGGCTTTGGGCGACCGCGTCGTATCCGAACAGATCGTGCCCTGCCGCCAGTGCCGCTATTGCCAGCGCGGCCAGTACTGGATGTGCCAGGTCCACGACATCTATGGTTTTCGCCAGAATACCTTTGGTGCCATGGCCGAGTACGTGCTCCTGCCCGAGGGCGCCCTCAACTACAAGGTGCCCGACTCCATCACCGATGCCCATGCCGCGTTCGTCGAACCCCTCGGCTGTGCCATCCACGCCGTGCAGCGCGCTCAAATCGAACTCGATCACACCGTCGTCATCGCCGGCGCCGGGCCGTTGGGTCTCGGCATGGTCGCCGCCGCGCGCCGCAAGAGTCCACAACTCCTCATCAGCTTAGATCTCAATGAAGCGCGTTTAGACATTGCGCGCCAATGCGGTGCCGACCTAACCTTGAACCCCAGTGTCGTAGACGTCGTAGATGAAGTGCGGCAGCTGACAGACGGCTACGGCTGCGATGTTTATATCGAAGCGACGGGGCATCCTGCCGCCGTCGAACAGGGCCTGCACATGATGTGCAAGTTGGGCACCTTTGTCGAATTCAGCGTTATGCGTGAACCCGTTACCGTAGACTGGACCATCATCGGCGACACAAAAGAGCTCGACGTACGCGGCGCCCATCTCAGCCCATACTGCTATCCCATTGCCATCGACATGCTGGCAAAAGGCCTGTTGCCGATGCAGCAGATTGTCACGCACCAATTGCCGCTCGAACAATTCCAACAGGGCATCGACCTAGTCGCCTCCGGCGAGCAATCGATCAAAGTCGTACTGGTGCCCTAAGCCGCGATGGATAGGACGAATAAAGACCACAGTCCCGACGTACTCGGCATCGGCCTGTGCACGGTAGACATGCTCTTTGTCGTAGCGCACCGCCCCGACTTTGATGTTTCTACGCGAGCCTCGCAGTATCTGCGCCAGGGAGGCGGCCCAGCGGCGACGGCGATGGTCGCCTTGGCGCGTCTAGGTGCCCAAGCCGCCTTTATCGGCAAAGTCGGCGACGACGACGATGGCAACTTCATCCGCGCAGAATTAGAACAGGAAGGCGTCGACACCGCTCATTTCACCGTCATAACCGGCGCCCAAACGCGCGTCGCTCTGGTCCTTGTCGAAGAGGCCAGCGGCGAGAGAGGCTTTGTTAGTCGTCCAGAGAGCTGCGGCGAATTAGTCCCAACCGAACTCGACCGCGACATAGTCTGTTCGGCCAAGATCGTGCATCTCGACGACGCCGATGCCGCCAGCAAACAAGCCGCGCGTTGGGCGCGCGAGGCCGGGCGCACAGTCGTCTTCGACGGCACGTGGTTACACGAAGACCTCGACAACTTCCTCCCCCTCGTCGACGTCGCCATCGTCTCCGAACCTTTTGTCCGCCGTTTCTTAGCCGATTTATCACCCGAACAGGTCGTGAAAAAACTCGCTTCCTACGGCATCGCATTAGCCGTCTATACGCGGGGCGTAGACGGTTGCATTGCATACTGGCAGGGGCAAATACATCGTTTCCCCGCCTTCTCTGTAGAGGTAGTCGATACCACCGGTGCAGGAGATGCATTCCACGGCGCTTTTATCTATGGGCTCTTGCGAGAATGGCCCCCTGAGCGCATCATACCCTTCGCCTCGGCAACGGCCGCGCTCAATTGCCGAGCCTTGGGCGGCCGCAGTGCTCTGCCGACGCTAGCAGAAGTCGAGGCCTTTCTCGCCGAGTGCAACACGAATTAAATAAAGGACTAAGGACTATTATGCTACACACTATTCTACCATCCAAACAAGAGATGCCCATGCTGGGTTTGGGCACTTTTGATCTGCAGGGCGAAGAAGGCGCGCGTTCCGTCGAAGCGGCTATTCGCCACGGCTACCGCCACCTCGACACGGCCGTCGGCTACGACAACCACGACGCCGTCGGCCAGGGCATAGCTTATGCCGAAACGCCGCGCGAAGAGCTCTTTGTCACCAGCAAGATACCGCGCGAAAAACTGGCTTATGACGATGTCTTGAGCAGCTGTGAGCAAAGCCTGCGCGAACTCGGTCTGTCTTATCTCGACCTATTCTTGGTCCACTGGCCCAACAACGAGATCCATTTAGCCGACACCCTACGCGCCCTAGCGCATCTGCTCGATACGGGACAGGTGAAAAATGTCGGCCTCTCCAACTTTACGACCTGGCGTCTGCGCGAAGCCCTCGAACTCGACCTAGTCCCTATCGCCGTCAACCAAGTAGAGTACCACGTATATCTAAACCAAGAGAAGTTGCGCTCTTACTGCGCCGAAAATGCCATAACACTCGTCGCCTACAGCCCTTTGGCCCAAGGCGCACTGCTCCAAGACGAGACGCTCGCCAAAATCGCCGACTCGCACAAAAAGACAACGGCGCAGATCGCGCTGCGCTGGCTCTTAGAAAAGGGCATTGGCGCCATCCCGCGCTCGCAGAAACCTGCACGTCAGGCCACCAATTTTGATCTCTTCGACTTCTCTCTATCTGCACTAGAGATCGAGCACATAGATGCTATAGAAAAAATACAGCGGGTCATCGAATACTGGCCCGGCGAATTCGAAAAAGGAGAATAGATGATCGATCTGAGTGGCAAAGTCGCACTCATCACCGGTTCGTCGCGCGGCATCGGCCGCGCTTGCGCCGTAGAAATGGCGAAGGCCGGTGCCGATATAGCCGTCAACTACCGCAGTCATGGCGAAGAAGCGGATGAAGTAGTCGCAGAGATTATAGCCCTAGGGCGTCGAGCCATCGCCATCGGCTGCGATGTTTCCGAGCGCACAGCGGTCGACGCGATGGTCGCGCGCACCGTCTCCGAGCTGGGCCGTATCGATATCGCCGTGGCCAACGCCTATTATAGCAAGCGCCAGCCGTTCTTAGAGCTGACGGAAGACGCCATGCGCCGCACGCTCGACGTGTCGCTTATCGGCGCCTTTTTTACCGCACAAGCAGCCGCGCGCCAGATGGTCGAGCAGGGCGATGGCGGAGCACTGCTCTTTATCAGTTCAGTGCTGGCACGGATTCCCTTTCCCACGTCCATCCCCTACTGTGCCGCCAAGGCGGGCATGAACCATATGTGTGCCACGATCGCGCGCGAGATGACGCCGCAGCGCATCCGCGCCAACGCCATTGAACCCGGCGCTACCGACACACCCGGCGAGCGCCAATTTGCCACCGACGAAGAGATCAAAGAGACGGGCGAAAACTTGCCCTGGGGGCGCATGGCCACCAGTGAAGATATTGCCCGCGCCGCCGCCTTCCTCTGCTCGCCGGCAGCCGACTATATAACGGGATCGGTACTGACCGTAGACGGAGGACTGGTTTTAGGAGGTTAAAGTCATCTTATGGCCCGCAAAATAGACACGCCCAATCGCCGCGCGCTTAGGCGTGTCTGCACAGCCAGCCGACTACTCGACCATTAGGCAGGCTGAAGACACCAGACTTCGGTCTCTGTCGCGGGCTTTAAGCCCGCGCCGACAGCACCGTGCGTATACAGAATCGTTGGCGTATCGACCGGGTGGTAGGGCCCAGAGCGGGAAATTGATGGCAGCCAATTAGCCGTCGTCGGATCGGCGGGACTCACCGCGGCAGCTTCGAACGTTTTCGCGCCGTCTTCCGAACGCAGGTAGAGGACTTCAGAAGACGGGTGCCCCCAATGACTGCCCTCACCGACTTCGGCTGTATCGACCGTCGTGAGTAGGATATGTATGCGATTGCGCGTATCGATCGTCATCATACTCTCGACAGCACAGCGGCCTTCCGCCACATATGTTTCCAAGCGCCGCGTTTCCCACTCTTGCCCCGCCCAACGACTCAACCACACCCCATCATCTTCCACCCCTGGATTCAGCGTCAACGCCCAGAGCGCATCCGCCGAGTCGAGTGTAATACTATTGACGTAGATGTTTCGATCTAGTGGTGGGATGGCGATGTGATAGTTGTATGGGGTCGGCAAATCGACCGCATCCCCGCGCAGGCTACACCACGTCGTTCCTAAGTCCGCAGATTTGAGGACTGCCGCTCCATATGATCGCATCATAGAACGGTCGCCCGTGACGGGTTGGTTACCACTGCCACCAATATTATAGAAGTGACATGCGGCATACAGCGTGCCATCCGCTGCACAGGCAATGTGTCCGTAGTTATGCGTGTACTGCGGCTCGACGTCCTGGCTGAACAACGGTTTCGCCGAAGTCCATCCCCCGATGCTTCGCTGCAGGTGAAACATGGTCTGAGGCGGGTGCTCACCGCCTCGACACACAACCGCGTCCAACCCGGCGGGCGTGTGCACAATAGACGCAGCCGTCGCGTTGTAGCCAAAATTGTTCCAAGAGGTTCGGTAGCCTTCTCCGAGCGGTTCCCATTGATCGAGACTCCCCGGTCGCTGCGATCGTTTCCATTTCACGCGCCCCTCATTCCAGGCACCATTCCAGCCGTGAGGACCAAATGTCAGGCGGATATGACCTTCGGCGTCGGCTGTTATACACGGACAGGCGTGGTTGTCGCAACCGTCGTCGATGCGGACCGTCTCTCCCCACCGTTTAGTTTCGTGATTGTAGGTACGACCGCAAATCGTCGCGGGTGCATCGAGCCAAACGACATGCGTTTTGCCATCGAGCGTCAGGGTTTTGTTTCCCCAATTGTACGAGGTGGCGCGGGTCGATCCGCTCTCCGACAGACAGCAAGGTTCAGTAAAGTTTATCAAGTTGTGCTCCTGTTGTTATTTGGGACCAGGAAAAAGCTAGCTGTTATCGGGCGTTGATTATTGCCCACTATTTTAAATGTTCATTTCCATTAATAGCTATATGAACAATTCGACACGCATGCCCCTTGCTCTTCCCATTGCTCTCATTCGATATGCGGACCGTCAACTTGTGTTTATGGTTTGGCCTCAATTCAGCCTCCAAGACGTAGAGCCATGGGATATGTAGTTCTCCACTCCATTTTGTATACAGATCTTGTTCTTTCCATGAGCCATCATCTACTTTGAACTCGATCATCCCCGCATCCGGACCGGCAGCAACGAAAATCCCAATAGCCGTTCCCTCAAAATTTAGTTCAAAGCTATCTCCCGTCTGTGCGCCAACTAACATGGGCACGTTTACAAAACCCGGACGCGTCTCGCCCCCAACTGTATTATTCCAGTCGGAGGTAAACTTAAATCCATTGGGTGCTTCCACTTTTTCGGGTGACAATAATTCGCCTGAATTATAACAGAAATCATTCAGTTTGGGGGGTAATCGGTAGGGCTTAGGCTTCTGTCTGTTAGGTTTGCCAATCCAAGCTGCATCGAAACACCTAGCAATGGTGCTGCTGTAAATATTGTGACCGAAAGGAGACGGATGAAGGTCCTTGAAATCCTTTTCCCAGGTAAATTCTTTTCGATTAATACGCTCGGCAACCTCTAACGCTAGGTTAACCGAGGGCAACTTGTAATGTCCGGCAACCTTCTCATGATTTCGAATTACTGCAGGAATCTTACCCTTGCTGTATTCCTCCATCTTATCTGGATCTACAAAATGCATTATGATAAGGTCGATATTTGCATTAAGCGCACGGGCATGCCGAACAATTCCCTCCATTGCCCGCACCTGTTCCTGGTCACTGCGTCCATTCGTTGAGTCATTAACAGCAGCCTCTTCAAACAAGAGATCGACTGGACCTTTTTTAAAGACATCGCGCTTCAGTCGGAACGCACCAGGGGTAGAGCCTGTGGACGGAATTCCTGCATTGATGAATTCAAATTCCGTTTGGGGAAAACGGCGCTGTAAGTCTGCTGAAACTAGCTCCTTCCACCCTTTCATATTGGTAATAGAACCACCCAGAAACACAACGCGGCCCTTACCTGTTTGTTCAAAAACGAGTCGCGAGTTATTTAAGCCATCGCGCAACTCAAAATAATCTGCACCAGCGGTTGCACTGCAAGATGTGTTGATTTTATTTTCCTAATAGAATCTTGGGAATCCCACTCTCCCAGATGAACTCGCATGGCAAAGGGCATCGTCCTTGCCATTACCATAAGTCTGGTAGAAAAGGTGCACCTTGCTTTGAAGCACTATGGCGCCGGGTGCACATAGGCCATTTTTATCGCATGGGCTGAGCGGAGGCAGCTCACCAATCTTTTCCCAAGTGTCCAGATCTAAACTCGTGGCGATTCCAATGCGCCATCCACCCTTATCCCTGCCGTCTTTATAGGGTGAAATTGAGTAATATAGCAGATAGCGGTTATCGAATTCGACAACCGCAGGATCTTTGGAGAATGGTCACCATCGAGCCATGTAGAGTTATGCATCCGACCAAAGAGAATCTCTGCACAGGTGGTCTTGCCCGTCGATGTTTCTCCACCCAACAAGATCAATTTCGAGGTCACCTGTCTCCGCGAGTCTTTGTTGTTTGCTCAATACCATCAGCATACAGGGTCGATTTTGAAATGCCGTATAACGTCTCAGGGTTTGCGAACCCGCGCAGCGGGTTGGCGAAGCCCAAGGCCCGAACGGGTCGCAGCCCACAACGCGCTGTTATACGGCGTGGATTTTTAATTCTGCTTCAGCTTGAGTGCTATTACCCTCTCACAAATAACGTCCCAATCACGCGCTTGTCGCGTGCATTGGCTTGTTAGTTTTCTCGACTACTTGCATTACCAATTAATTCAAAAATAGCACCTATTGATGGATCCTTCCCAGAGAAGTATTCATCTGAAGACAAGCTGGTAGGCATATGAGGTGCAACCCAAATTCGGTGGTCTTCTGGCTCGCCGGATTGGTGGAATTGTGAAGAAACAATGCCCCCTAATCTACTGTAGGGTAAATTAAACCAACCTGCTTCACTTAAAGCGTTGGGGCGTGATCCTGATGGTTCGCCAACTATGATGACATCGGTTAGTCGAGAAATATCCAGCAATAAGTTATGTGCTGCTGAAAACGTATTTCTACCGATAAGCACAAACATTTTACCCTCGGGGTTGTGCGCCTCAAAGAAAACCATAGTTGCAATCATTGGCGGAACAATAGATCCGTCTCCACCACTATTGTGGCGCAAATCTAAAATCAGGTTATCGACACCCTCTTTTATTATTTGGTCTCTGAGCTGAAGATTAAACTCCTTGAGAGAAACAGACGGCTTATTAATGACGTCATTAAACTGAACATACAGCGCGTTACGTTCCGTTATTAATTCAGACCAATAGTTATCGGAATTTTTTGCCAAATAGCGCGGGGATTCAGCCGCCGTTAATGGCGGAAGTTTTGGAAACCCTTGGAAATTCATTGCATTGGTTTTGGGTTGAATTTTGCTTCCCACGCCAGAAGCATTACTTAGAGTTAGGGTGAAATTCTCACTACTATCAACGATACCTAACCCCTCGAGTACCGTTGTTAAGCTAAGGTAGTACGGACTCAACCAGCGCTGTTGCATTTCATTGTCTCTGGCATTGATAGTCTTTGTTCTCTCTAACGCTTGTTCGGTAGGCGTGTTGCCAAAAGCCTCGACTTTGCTGCCTATCCATTGCTGATATTCTTCGTTGGCACCTACAATATATAGCCCATCAGAGAACCAGTAGAATTGCAGCGGTATTTGCGAGAATGAGCCCTTGGCGCCAAGTCCAGGAATGATGAAGTTATGCCCATTGCCTACCGAACCCAACAACTGCATAAACTCAAAAACCACTTGTTGGTCTGTTAACGATGGTATTCGTTTATTAATGTTGCTTATCTTGCTTTGAAAAGCTTCAGGGTTGACGGTGTGATACATGTTTACATGTAAGCGCTTTATTTCATCCACTAAATAGAGTAGATCCTGCCGCCAGGCATCGTCGCGAGAAAGCGTTTTATCTAGATAGCTCCCCGCCGCTTTTTGGAAGGCTTCTGACGTTTCAAAAGACGCAAAGTTTGGATTTTTCCCCGGATTAAATAAGCTGGTTCCCGCTAGCGTTGGCCGATCATCCCACCGAGCAGACAGTGATTTGTTAATCCAGGCAATAGCATTTTTCTCATTACCTAAACGACCATGTGCCTCAGCAATCTTGATCATGATGTCGTTTGACGGGGCAGATCCCGTAGGAATATTGTGCAAGGCGGTACCTAGCTCTATGGTTTTTTCTAAGGCGTTTATTGCCTTTTCCCATTGTTGTTGTTGGAGATAGGTTAACCCCAATACATACCAAGTATCACCATCGTCTTGGAATTGCGAGGTCAATTCCTCCAGGATAGGTTTAGCTGCCTGCCAGTCTTCTTGTCGCACCAGATTAAGTGCTTTAACTCGATTAGCATAGTAAGCGGCTGGATCAACTACACCAATACTTGTCGGCGATCTGTTAAGAGCATTATTGGTCATTTCAGTCGCCTTGTTTTCTGCCAACACTTCTATGGAAATACCAATTAGTAAGATGACAACGAGGTTCTGTGGAATTATTCCTAATTTCATGAGGTATATTTTAACCCTTTATATATTGCGATCTCGGAGAGAGAAGATAACTACTGATTATACTACGAAATTGCAGTATATCCCTCGATATTCTGGAGATATCCTGCAATATGCTGATTTTACTTTTTCCATTTTATCTAACGATTTGCCGGTTTGCGACGTCCCCTCGACCCGAATGGGCTGGCGCGATGGTTGCCGAAGGCGAGCACCGTGACAGAGAGGGTTGCCGAAGGCGAGCACCGTGACAGAGAGGGTTGCCGAAGGCGAGCACCGTGACAGAGAGGGGATGTACCCGTCAGGGCCAAGCCGCGCATGCGGCGCGGCGCAAAACCGTGCTGTTATACCGCGTGAATCTCTAATTCTGCTTCAGCTTGAGTGTTCTTACCGCAGCTCAAATAACGCTACGCATCAACGGCAAACCAAAGGGTCTGGGGTTTGTCCGGCTGCCTGCGTGCGTTAGGCGACCTCATGTGGAGACTTCTTGATCACTCAGTTTATTCTTCGAGTAGCCATTAGATGTGTCACCTTGGTTGATAAGTCTGTCTGCTTAGTACATACACTGGTAATAACCCTATGTCATTCGCGACTGA
>JBLHGI010000158.1:0-13063 GCA_047616505.1 Planctomycetota bacterium | reverse complement strand
GGAACCTGCCCCCATGCGAATCTTGCTCTTGCTCGTAGCGCCGTGGTTGCTCAGCAGTTGCAGTGAACCCGATCGCACCGCATTTACCCCCCTCACCCGCGCGGACCTACAGCAGTTCACCCAGCACCCAGCGCAGGAGCGCGATCCAACTTTTTCACCCGATGAAAAATGGATCCTCTTCGGCTCGCTGCGCAGCGGCAACGAAGACCTGTGGAAAAAGCCCATAGGCGGCGGCGAGGCCATTCAGTTCACCAGCGATCCGGCGCGCGATCTCTATGGCGACTGGTCACCCGATGGCACGGAAATCCTTTTCCTATCGAATCGCGGCGGCACCAACAATGTCTGGATCACCTCCGCCGACGGCACTTCGACGCGGCGCGTCACCACAGACGCCGATTCGGTCAATAATTCACAGAACTCTTATGCGAGTTTCTCACCCGACGGCAGCGAGATCGTCTTTGCCGCTCGGCACGATGGCCAGACAGACCTCTGGCTCATCGCCGCCCAGGGCGGCACTGCCCGCCAACTTACCCACCATCCTATGAATGATGTCCAACCGCACTACGCACCCGATGGCCAACATATCGCCTTTTTATCCAATCGCAGCGGCAACGGCGACATTTGGATCATACCCGCAGCGGGTGGCACACCGCGCCAACTCACCACCGATCCGGCATCCGATATGCAGCCCAGATTTTCGCCCGATGGCCAATGGGTCGCCTTTAGTTCCATGCGCAATGGTCCCTATGATATATGGGTGGTACCCACAGAGGGAGGGGCCGTTCGACAAATCACCGATTTGCCCCACTCATTAGCCTATAAGGCCAACTGGTCTGGCGACGGTCGGCGCATCACCTTTAACGTCTCGCCTCTTCTCGGCGAACTCTGGCATATGCGCGTTGATGGCAGCCAGCCCCAACGCCTCACCCAGGGAGTCCGCGTCGGAGAGGGATGGCCCGCTCCCGTCGGCGTCTCTCCCGATGGTCGCCAAGTCGCCTTTGTAGCCCCCAGCTCTGCAGGCATGGATATCTGGAAGATGGCCGCTGCGGGAGGTCCGTGGACGCAGGTGACGCACATGGGATCCATTCGGGGCTATTGCGCCAGTTTCTCTCCCGATGGCCAACAAATCGCCTTCTTGTCGGGCGAAGATGGCCATTTTAATCTATGGACCACAGCGGCCAGCGGCGGCCAACCCAACCAGATCACCATCTCCTCCCCAGAAGAGAGTATGGGCTGTGGTAAATGGTCGTCCGACGGGCAGTATCTAGTGTACGCAATGGGTAGCGTCTCGCACGGAATAGACATCTGGAAAGTGCCCGCCACCGGTGGCCCCGCCCAGCGCATCGCAGATAAGAAGAACGATCTCTATGAACCGAGCCTTTCGCCCGATGGCCGGCACCTCGCCTTCTCGGAGTTTTCCAGATTATCTAGCAGGTTCGAAATCTGGATCCAGAGCACGGTCGACGGCGAGGCCACCTTTTTGACCAAGGGAGTCAGCCCGGCCTGGTCGCCCGACGGCAGAGAAATTCTCTTTGCAGGCGGTCTCGCACTAACGGCCGACAGCAATATTTGGAAAATACCCGCCGACGGAGGCGAGCCCACACCGATCCTGGTTTCCCCCTTCTCCGATTCCTATCCGACCTGGTCTGCCGACGGTCAGGGCATTTTCTTTTATCGCGCCGCCGAAGACGATATCTGGATTGCCGATATCGGCGCTGCCGTGGAATTGCCCTAGGGGTCCATATGAGACTCGCCATACGCACCAAGTTGCTGCTGCTGTTCTTCGCCCTGGCCATAGCGCCCCTGGCTTTAGTCGGCATCATCTCCTATTACAATTCGATCCGCTCTATCGAAGTGGTATTGGAGCAGCGCACCCAAAAGCACGTCGATAACGCGGCCACTGAAATCACCGCGCTCTTCACGCAACGACAAAACGAAGTAGCGCTCTTGGCGCGCAACCAACCCATACAGCAATTTTTTGTGAGCTCCGATCTTTCCGTGCGCCCCGCGCTGATTGACACGTTCTTTGCTCAGTTTTTTTCTGGACCGCGCAGGGCTTTTGTCCAGGCGACCTACTTCAATGCGGAAGGTCTACCTATCCTGAGCTATGCGCGCGGTGCGGACAATAATTCGACAAATAATATGACCGGAGGCGGTTATGCTTTTACAAAACAACTGCCCGCCCGCATTGACCTGAGCACGCACCCAGCTGATACCGCCCTCCTATCCAATGTGCACAGCACCACACACGGCCCCATCCTGCGCCTGAGCCGCTGGATCAACGACGTGTCCAGCGGCGAGCGAGTCGGTTATTTGCAGGCCGATTTATCCGTTAGATCGCTATTAGAAGACCAGGTCGAAGACTTTCCCATTGAAGCCAGCGAGTTCCTGCTCATCGTCGAGGGCCAACAAAACCGCCTGCTCTTCCACCCGCATGCCAATCGCATCGGCCAGCCCGCTCATCTTTTGTTGCCGGCCTTTGCTCCCGCACTTGCGCGCCTGCAGCAAAGTCAGGACGGTTGGGAACGCTTTAACGATGGCCAGCAGGATTGGCTGGTCTCCTACGCCAATAACCAAACGCTCGACTGGAGCATCGCCATTTTAAGCCAGCCCACTACCTTTACGGCCCCCGTGCGCCGCGCTGGCTTATTCAATCTCTCGATAACCTTTGCCGCCGTGCTGCTGGCGCTAATCCTCGTGCCCTGGACCATCAACCGCATCACGCGCTCAATTCGCAAAGTGACTGAAGGTGCCGAGGCCATCGCCGCCGGCGATCTCGACCAGCACATCGACGTAGACAGCCGCGACGAAACGCGCCTGCTCGCCGATGCCTTCAATCGCATGAGCGCTAGCCTAAAAAAGACGCTGGGCGATTTGCAGGCCCTGACCGAAGAGCTGGAAGACCGCGTCGAGCGGCGCACCGCCCAGCTGGCCAAAAGCAATCACCAGCTCGAAGAAATCAACGCACAGTTAGAGGTGGCCAACCGCGAGATCCAGGCGGGCACCCAGCGCAAGAGCGCCTTTTTAGCCAGCATGTCGCACGATCTGCGCACGCCGATGAATGCTATCATCGGCTACACGCGCATTTTGCTGCGCAAAGCGGAGGGTGCGCTAGAGCCGCGCCTCTATCGAAATCTGGGAAACATCGAAACTAGCTCCAATAATCTGCTGGCGCTGATCAACGAAATTCTGGATTTGTCGCGAGTTGAATCCGGTCGGGTAGAGATCAAAGCGACGGACGTGGATCTA
Source organism: Planctomycetota bacterium (assembly GCA_047616505.1). Classification (GTDB taxonomy): domain Bacteria; phylum Latescibacterota; class UBA2968; order UBA8231; family UBA8231. The sequence goes on along the minus strand of JBLHGI010000158.1, from coordinate 9,814 downwards.
AAGCAACTGGTCGAAGAGTGCGCCGCTTCGGTCGAGCCGCTGGTCAAAGAGGGTGTAGTTTTGCAACAAACGCTGGCCGACGTGCCCACCATCGCGACCGATGGCGAGTTATTGCGACGGGTGCTGATGAACCTGCTGGGCAATGCGGTGAAATTCACCGAGCGGGGCACGATCACCCTGTCGGTGCAATCGGCAGCAGATGGCGTTGCGGTGAGTGTGGCCGACACCGGCGTCGGCATCCCGGCAAAAGACCTGCCCTATATCTTCGAGGAATTTCGCCAAGTAGACCGCGACGGGGCCGAAGCACAGGGATCGGGTTTGGGGTTGGCTATTGTGAAAAAGACGGTGGAGCTATTGGGCGGGACGATAAAGGCAGAAAGTAGCGTGGGCGAGGGGACGAGATTCACCCTCATTATCGGCAACTACAAACAGTGATTTTTCCTATATAGCAACTTCAAACCTCATAGGGTTGTATCTGTTCGGCAACCCGCTCGGCAAACTCTTCGCGAACCGCATCCAAATCGTATTGCGACTGCAAGTTCATCCACACCTCAGCCGAGGTGTTAAAAAAACGCGCCAACCGCAGCGCCGTATCGGCTGTGATTCGGCGCTTGCCCAGTACGATTGCATTGATCCGCCTTGGATGTACACCAATATTAACAGCCAGCCGATACTGACTTATGCCCATCGGCCTCAGAAAGTCTTCGAGCAAGACCTCGCCCGGATGTACGGGCAGCATAGTGTGCTCTGCCATGGTCGTCTTCTCCTAGTGATAATCCACGATCTCCACATCGTGGGCATGGCCACCGCTCCAGGTGAAACAGATGCGCCACTGCCTGTTGATGCGGATGCTGTATTGGCCTTTGCGATCGCCCTTCAGCGCTTCTAGCTCATTGCCGGGAGGACTTTTCAGATCGTTGAGGTTTTTTGCTGCATGCAAATAGCGCAATCGCCGCAGGGCGATGCGCTGAATATCATGCGGCAGTTTGCGCGAAAAACGAAGATTAAAGATATGCTCCGTCTCTTTGCTTTTAAAACTCTCGATCATAGACTTATAGTAGCGCGGCGTGCTATTAGCGTCAAGTGCTACTATGCTATTGGGTGGCCGCTTTCGCGAGAAAGTAGAAGTCTACACGCATTTCGGCGGCGCCACGCACTCTTGCAGCAACTCGATCGCCGCTGTGGCAAAGGCCTGCATATTGGCGGCGCGCTCATCGCTATGGGTGGAGATGGTGATCGCTTTTTCACAGGGGCCGGCGATGCCGATACAAGAATGGCCGGCTGCATCGCCGTAGCGATTGCCGGTGGGCCCGGCGGCGCCGGTCTCGCCAATGCCCCAGTCGGCGCCCAAGCGCTCGCGGGCGGCGCGGGCTAAGTGCAGTGCGTGGGTTTCGGTGGCGGCGCGATCGGCGGCCATCGCCTCGGCAGAAATCTCCACTAAGAGCGTTTTGGCTTGGCTGGTATAGACCACACCACCGCCTTTGAAATAGCTAGAGGCACCGGGCACGGCCAACAGCGCGGCGCAGATCAGACCGCCAGAGGACGATTCGGCCACCGCGACCGTTTGGTTTTTCTCTTTGAGTGCAGCGCCTGCTTGTAGCGCTATTTTTTCCAAGTCGAACATGAGATTCCTTTCGTTTTTATGGTAGAATGCATTTCGGTAAAGAGTATGGCAATAAATGGGCTTCTCGACAAAGAGTTGATTTTTTATTGTGCACGAGGTTGACAGACGCCTATTCGTAACTATATTTGTTACATATTGAAAGTGTGCCAATTATGAATACAAGTAGCCGTTTTGTTGTAGCCCTGCACGTCTTGACCATTATGGTCTTGTCGCGTCTCAGAGGGGTTGAAGTGCTCACTTCTGAGAATTTGGCCGAGGGAGTCAATACCAATGCGGTAGTAGTGCGTCGCATTCTCGGTCGTTTGCGCGCGGCGGGGTTAGTCGTCTCTGTGCCGGGGCCAACGGGTGGCTCTCGTCTGGCGCGTGCCCCGGACAAAGTCACGCTGCAAAATGTCTACGAGGCGCTCGACGAAGGCGAACTTTTCCACATGCACTACAGCGAGCCGAACCAGGCTTGTCCTATCGGCTGCAATATACAGGGCGTATTAGCGGGTCCACTGGATGCGGCGGCACAAGCCATGAAAGAGAGCTTGGCCTCTAAAACGCTGGCCGATATCGCTGGGCAGATGCAAAAGACGTGTGAGCAAAACGAGCAGACTATAGAAAGTGCAGTGTAAGTAGGGGGTAAGTGCCGTGCGATTTTTTTTGCACTCAATTTGTAACTGATTCGATTACAAAAAGGTTCTACAATTAGCCGGATATGCCGGTTTTTTTAAGCCATGAAAATGTAACTATAGCAGTTGCTTTTTAACGAGGAGATCTATTATGAAATTGAATAACAAAGTCGCCGTCATCACCGGGGGTAGTAGCGGTATCGGTTTGTCTATTGCCAAAAGATTCCACAAAGAGGGCGCGAAAGTCGTCATTTTTGGTCGCAAGCAAGAGGCGCTCGATGCGGCGGTGGCCGAGGTGGGTGCCGAGGTGTTGGCCGTGCAGGGCGATGTGAGTAAGTTGGCCGACTTAGAGCGGCTCTATGCGGAGACGGTCGCTAAACATGGCAAGGTCGATGTGCTGGTCGCCAATGCAGGCGTGGCGCAGTTTGCGCCGTTAGAAGGCTCGGACGAGGCGCATTTTGACCAGCTTTCCGATATCAATTTCAAAGGCGCATTTTTTACCGTGCAGAAGGCACAGCCCCACCTCAACGACGGCGCTTCCGTTGTGCTGACCTCGTCGGCTGTCAACCAAATGGGCATGCCGAATACTTCGGTCTATAGCGCTACAAAGGCGGCGGTGCGCTCGTTGGCGCGCACGCTCTCGGCTGAATTAGTCGGACGTGGCATCCGCGTCAACGTGCTCAGCCCAGGCCCTATCGAGACGCCGATCTTCGGCAAGTTGGGGCTGCCGCAAGAAGCGTTAGACGGTTTTGCCGCCGATATGACGGAACAGGTGCCGCTCAAGCGCTTTGGCCAGCCCGAAGAAATGGCGAGTGCCGCGCTCTTTTTGGCCAGCGAAGATTCGTCTTATGTAGTTGGTATTGATCTGGTCGCCGACGGCGGCATATCACAGCTATAGAGAAGTGGTTGGGCGGAGAGCTTTGGGCTCTCCGCCCTTTGTCGTGGAGGGATGGTGAATATGGAATTTGTAGATTCGCTCATTAAGGGGTGCGTAAATATGGATATCGTCGATTTGTGGGTGCATGCGGGGTTGCCGGGCCCCGCGTTGCTCAACGCAGTCGTGGCGTGGCTGTTGATCGCGGCTTTGTCGCGCGTGGGCCAGCGCGACAAACCGCCGGAGAAAAAGACCTGTGTATAAGGGCGGTCGGGGCGATAGGGGTGCCGTCCTTTTCTACCTCTGCTGCTGCGAAATTCTCTCTGAGACTTTCTTCCTTTCCCACTTCCCCAACTGCTACTCTTAGCATATCCTCTTTGAGGTACTGCTCTTCGCGCTCCCATTACTCTTACGGATGCTGGTCTAGGTTCTACCCGCACTTCTATGGTCTCTAGCGCTTGGGCATCCCCTTTCTTTGCCGCAACGATAGTGCGAGGGGGTCAATTTGATCTTGATTGTATTTTGTTTCGCCCTCATATTGAAGGTCTCAGAAGTTCCCTCGCTACTTTATGGCAAATAAGCGTTTATGGTCCGCGATCGCACACCCCCACACATAGTCTTGCTAATAGGGTTGGTCTTACTCCCTTGCCTTCAGGTTCAGGCGGCCGAGGTGTTCTCGGTGGGTCAGTCGACTAGGCCGTGGGCAGAATTCGGTATTACGCCCGGTGGTGTGATCGCGTTTGTCGAGACCTTGGGCGATATTCGCGACACGGCGGACGAACTGGTCTTTGTCGATGCGCCCGATTCATTAGTCGGTTGGCTCATGCCGCTACGGCTCAGCCCCGATTTTAATATTTCGTCTGGCGTGCTCGAACGCGGTGGTAGTATTGACGTGCCTATTTTAGCCAGCAGCGAGGTCGATGCCGACCAGCTCGTGGGCATGCTCAACGGCGACCACGCCATAGCCTATGATCGCAAGTTTGTCGCCGGCCGCATTGTGCGCAATAATGGCATTACTATTCGTTTGGACTTAGGTGCGCGCTTCGGGGTCGACCGCGTCGTGTTTTACCCTAGGATGACGGATCAGTTTCCCTTCTCCAGCGACTATCTGCGCGGCTACGAGATCTTCCTCAACGACGGGTTGGCGCAGAATCTCTTTGCCAGCGGTCAGCCGATCTTCACATCACCCATCCTGCGCGAGCCCGACAACCGGCAGCCCAGAGTAGACGCGGGGATCGAGGCGCAGTTCGTGCGCTATTTGGAACTTAAATCCATCTCGACGCTCGGTTTTGAAATCGACGAGATCGAGGTCTACGGTCGCGGTTTTGTGCCGACGGCTGGTTATGTCTCCGATGTGCTCGATTTGGGCGAAGAGGTCGTGTGGGGGCAGATCGACTGGAGTGAAGTCTTTGCGGGCAACGCCGTCGATTCCAGGCTCGAAGTGCGGGCGCGCAGCGGCAGCGATCTGACGCCGGACCAGTATTTTCGCACGGTTTCGGTCGATGGCGTTAGCAGTTCGGTTCCGACCGATAGCAAGGGTGATACGCTCACCGAGAGCACCTATAATAGACTAAAGGAAAACGAACGCGGTCCCATTCGGGTAGATGCGGCTAATTGGAGCCAGTGGCAGTTGGCGGGTAATGGCCAAGACTTGAATTTGCCGGCCCCGCGCAGATATCTCCAGTTTAGTATCGATTTTGCCAACTTGAACCTGGCGGCCAGTCGAGCGGTAGCCGATCTGAGTTTTGAGTTTGAAAAACCGCCCGTAGATCGGATTGTCGCCGAAATTGGCCCACCGCAAACGCAGGTGGGCGAGGAGACGACCTTTACCTACTTCGCCCGCGTGATCAATGGCACTGGGCGGGCGGGTTTTACGCGTTTTGAGGTGGAAACACCGGCCAGGGTAGCGGCTATACGTTCCGTTGAGATCCAGGACGCGCAGGGCAATCGGCTCGATGGAGCTGAGTTTAGCGCAGCGGACTTGTCGGCAGTGCCTATTGTAGACGGCGCGTTTTCTATCGAAGAGATAACGAATAGCTATTTTGCGCTGGGCTTGCCTGCACAAAGTGCCGATGGCGCCCTGTTAAAGATCGTTTTTGACGCGGCGGTGTTTCGTTATGGCACCCGCTTTCAGGGCCGCGCTTTCGCCGATGCCACTACGGAAATACCCCTGCAAACCGAGGGCGGCGACGCTACACCCGAGATGCTGACAGACGAGCTTTTAGTGCGGGTTACGGTGGGATCGCAAGTGTCGGGTCCGCTAGAGGTTTTTCCACGCGCTTTCACCCCCAACGGGGATGACATCAACGATATAGCACAGATTAGCTATACCGTGCTGCACTTGTTGGAGCCGTCGCCTGCCGTTGTGCGCGTGTACGATCTGGCGGGAAGGTCGGTGCGCGACCTCAGCTCGACAGAAGTGCAAAATGGTCGGGTCGAGTTGCATTGGGATGGTAGGAATAATAAGGGCGATCTATTGCCACCAGGCACCTATCTGGTGCAGGTAGAAATTCGTTCGGACAGCAAGACGGAGCGCCGCACGAGCAGTGTGGCCATCGCCTACTGAGTGTTGTAAGCCGGGAGAGAGTTCATTGAATACGCGAAGTTTTTTATATGCGCTTGCTGCGCTGTGGTTAGTTGGATCTTTTTCGACGGCATCTGCCCAAAATGGGGGCACTCGCTTGGGCGACATAAAGCGGGGTGGCCGGGTAGATTTTTCTCCCAAGGGGCCCGGCGTGCTCTTCGATGCGCTAGACCCGGCGGTTAAAAAGTGGTATGTGCCGCAGGAGCTCTACAACGAGTACCGCTGGAAGCAGTGGGAGTATACCAACTACGCCCGCGACCATTACCAGCGCTACGTCAACACCTCGCAAGAAGGCGATTATTTTTACGATATCTACGGAAATTTCGTCACGCGCGGTTGGCTCGTATACGATTGGCAGCAGGATCGGCCGCAGCAGTTTGGCAGCAGTATCCTCAAGACTAACCGCTACAGTACGTGGTTCGACAAGCTAATTATCGCCTCCGATAGCAAGGGACAATATCACTACAGTTTGACTATTGGCGACGAAATCCGCACTACGCTGACGCCGATGACCTTTTCCAAGCCTGGTTTTAGCGGCGTGCAGTGGGACTTTGCCGCCGACAAGTACGCGGCGACGATGCTATTGTCGCGTCCCAGTCGCCCCGGCATTGCCACCTCGCTCGACATACCCGACCAGAAGACGAGTGCGACCAACCTCTTTGGCGGTCGCGGTATTGTGCAGGTGGGTGATTTTGTCGAAGTCGGTGCCACCTATCTGACGGCGTTCCAGACGCAGACGCTGTTGGACGATTTTACGGGCAACCCCTTTGGCGGCGGCGGTTTGACGACCGACCAGAACGCGCTGCCAATCTCGCGCATCATCATTCGTTTGGCCGACGATTCGCCGCAGGATGGCGTCGGCGGCGCGGCGCTCTTCGACGACGAAATCATTATAAAGGACACGGATGGCAACGTCTTTCGCGGCAGCCAAATCAACTTTGAGCCCATCCGCGAGGGCGGTTTTCAGCGCGTTGGTTTTGTCGCAGCCGACGGCGATGAGCGCATCACGCTGACCTACGATTTTAACGATCCCGCCTATTTGGGTCCGGATCCCTCTATTATAGAGGAAGTTTCTTTTGAATTGGTCGTCTCCAACGATTATCGCATCGAAGTAACATCCGATCGCCAGACCAACAAAGATTCGCAGCCCGTCTTTTTGCTGGTCGATCGAGCGGAGGGCAATATCCGCGACAACTCCAACCAGCGTTTGCTGAAATTTGACTATGGGCTGCCCACGGCCAACGTGCTCTTCGGTTTTACTTTAGAGGCGACGAAGGTCTGGGGCTTTGATTTCTACGGCGAATACGACTTTAATCGCCAATATCGCCAATATCCCAACGTCAATCTCAACGACCATCACAAAGCTATCAAAAAAGCCAATGCGTGGATGTTTAATCTGTCGCGGGTGCGCGAGCCGTTCTTTGCTTATCTCGAGGGATATAGCATGGACGATGCCTACTCGACGCGCACCTTTTTGGCTGGGACCCTGCGCCAGGACGAGATCGATTACGAAGACGAGACGTTTTATGTCTACGAATTTGTCGATGACAACGACGACCAGGACCGGCGGCCCGACTGGAGTCGCTTTGGCCAGCCGCTCGTAGACAACGCCGTCTTCCCCGGTCTTGACGAGAACAATGACTTTATCTCCGATTTTAACCAGAACGATACGGAGGATCGCGAGAACTTCGTGCCCGATTACGAAGAGCCGTTTCTGCGCTACCATTCGGATCGCCCCGAGTTTCTCTTCGGCATCGACATGAACAACAACGGCTGGATCGACCGCTTCGAAAACGATGAAGAGCCAGACTATCCGTATGGCCGCGACCATCGGGGCCGCAACTTCTACGCCGGGGCCTTTCTCTCGCCGGAAGCCAAGCTGACGTTGGGCTATTTGGACGAGGAACTCATTTCCGGCGACGGTCATAACCGCAGTGCCTATTTGCTCTTTACCTATGAGCGCAACGTGGCGTCTTTGGGGCGGGTGCGTTTGTATGAGAACTTGCGTTTGGTCGAGGACGATATCGCCAACAACCTCTTTCAGTGGGTGCAGCCGCCCAATTCGCGCGGCACCCACCAGCGCATTTTCGACACGCTGCCGGCTAAAAATACCTGGATCAATACGACCTATGCGCAGTTGGACTATAGCGGCATACCGAATCTAAATATTATCAACAAGCTAAAATACGAGCTGTATAACCAGCGCGATAAGCAGAGTGACCAGCGCGGCACTTCCCACTTTTTGGGCGTGATTAACAAAGCCGACTACACCCTTCAACTCGGTATTTTTGAGATTGAACCGCGCGTCAAGAGCGAGTTTCTGCGCAATCGGCCTGTGCGCAAGCGCGATCCGACGCGACGCGAGTTGACGGAGACGTTCTTTCTCATCGCTCGCTTTCCGCTGCTGCGCCACACGCATATCGAAATGGGGCTGGAACTATCGCATTTTGAGCAGTTCCGCGACGACGAAGACGGCGTGCCGCTCAATCGCAATTTAGAGCCGGACTCTAATAGCCGTATTTTGGCAGTGCAGTTTGCCAACGCCGGCGATTATTTGGGCTATAAGCTGCATTTGCAGACGGGGATGCGCCTACAGAAGCAGACCTTCGAAAATCTTCCATCTAGCACGACGAGCACGATTTTTATGACGGCGTATGCCGGTTTGGAGCGCTAGCGGTCCTCCGGGTAGAAGATGCGATAACACGATGATGTAAAATCATGTTTTACATATTCTTAGTCCTAGGAATCATAGAACTTGAGAACGAGAAGTGAATCCTTTATCTTACCTATATTGTGTCATTGTAGGATGTTTTTTAGAAAAATTGCACTGATTTAGTTTTCGGTAGGGCTTCCGCACTAGGCGGAGGTCATCCTCAAAGGAGGTCGTAATGAAGAAGTTGAACACGTTTTTGAGCGCCGCGCTCGTGTCGGCGCTCGCCGTAGGCTCCGCCTATGGTCACCAAGGGGAAATGAAGTTTATGTTCCAGTTTCCCGATCACTTAGTACCCACGCTTGATGGTGATATGACCGATTGGGATATCCTTGGCGATGTCTACAAGATTCAGGGCGAAACCATGTTTAACCAGTTTGGCGCGCCGCTCGATTTGAGCGATTTTAACGCCACGCTGATGTGGGGCTATAACGTCAACGAGAACAAGGCCTATTACGGCGCTTGGATCAGTGATGATATGATCAACGACACGGAAAAGTGGTCGACGACGACGGACTGGGATCACACCGGTGGTCGCTTCCGCGGTTTTGATCAGGGCGACGAGTTCGAAACGCGTTGGGCCAGTTCGCATGCTCAGCGCTACGATATCGCAGCTCCCGTCTTCAGTTCATCGGGTTATTACACGCGCATTATCGACGGTTCCAAGGCCTGGGCTGGTCAGGATCCCTATTTGATGTGGGGTGGTCAGTTCCTGCGCGGTGACGTCAATACCTTTGAGCCCGCCGAGATGTTTACCGAGTACGCGATGGTGCCTTTCGACGACATCCATCCCGATGGTGCCGACGCCAGTATAATGCATCAGTTTGCCGAAGGCCAGATCGTTGGTCTCGAAGTGAACTGGGGTGACAAAGACGCCGATCCGGGCGCCTATGATGACGCTTATTGGTCGGGTTTTGGTGGTGTAGGTGCTTCGAAAGACGCCGATCAGTTTGGCGATTATCTGTTGGCACCGATTGAACCGGGTCTGCCCACCGCGACGGCCGTAGAGTCGAGCACGTGGGGCCAGATCAAGACCGGCAGCCTCAAATAAATTTGTCGGCGCATCAGCGCCTAAGACAATAGCAGTATAGAGGGCGGGGTTCGCGGGCAACTGTGGACCCCGCCGTTTTGTAGTAGGAGGTATGCGGTGAGACAGCTTCTCTTTTGGTTTCTGGTTTCTCTTTTGGCGCTGCCCGTTGGCGCTTTTGCGCGTCAGCTTTACCAGCTTGGCGGCGTCTCTGGTACTGCTTGGCTCGAGGCGGGCACCCCGAGTTTTATCGATGCGGAAAAAGTGCCGGGCGGCATTCGTCCCCTGAGCACAGACCTGAGCCAGAACCTCATTGTCTCTATGGGGGACCGAGGCGGAGATATTACGAGCTTGGTCAGCATTTACACGCTGCCGGCCAAT
>JBLHGI010000157.1:0-13139 GCA_047616505.1 Planctomycetota bacterium | reverse complement strand
TTCTTATAAGGATAGTCCGGTAAATTGTCATTTTCAAAACGATCGACCCAACCATTATTGTTCAGGTCGATGCCGAAGAGGAATTCGGGGCGATCCACGCCGTAGCGCAAAAAGGGTTCATCGTAGTCGGGAAAGAAATTTTGCCGCTCCCCGTTGTTGTTCTGGTTAAAGTCCGAAATGAAATCCCCGTTCTCATCGTAGCCAGGAAAGACGGCCGGGTCGGCGACGCCATTGGCGCGAATTCTAAACTCCTGTCCGGGCGTGGGGATCAGGCTGCCCTGGAAGCGGCGCAACTGGTCGGGATGGCGATCGTTGTCGTCGTTATCGTCGACAAAGTCATAGGAATCGGTAATGGCTTCGGGGGAATAATCGACCAACCCACGACCATCCACGGGCCGCATATTCGTCTGATAGCCGTCGTCCATGCCAAAGCCTTCTAAAAAGAAGCGCCAAGGCCCATCCTGTCTAGACACATTAACCATCCAGGCAATGTCGTGCTGATCGCCAATAATACCAGCGATAGGATCGTGTTTCTTGATTGTAGTCGTGGGATATTTCCGATACTCGGTGCTTACATTAAACTCACCGTAAAAGTCAAAACCGCGCCAATCGCGCAACTCGGTCGTAAAACCATAGATCTGGTTGGCAGTCGGCAAACCATAGTCGAACGTTACCTGGCGTTGGTTAAGGCGATTCTTGATATTGCCCTCCGCGCGCGTAACGAGCACAAACTGTGGCTGGTTTACGGCATTGGACTGCCTGTCGGAGGCGATCTCAACACGATAATCGTTGGCCAGCACCAAGCGAAAACGCACCTTCTTTATCGCCGAAATAGCGTCCTCTGCTTCGGCCAAACTAATCCCAAGTGCCTGCTGCAAGTGCAAGCGCAAAGTGCCAACCTCACCTTCCCCCGATTCAGCGGCCAAGGGGTATTTGAGCGTGATGCTCTCAGGGCCGTCCGCCGTGAGGAAACCATCGCGTAAAGTCCCCCCTTCGCGCAGCGGGCGAAAGCCAATACTACTGCCCGTAATCACCGTGTCTCTGGGCACGAGCGCTATACTGTCTCCACTGGTGACTCGGCGCATAAAGGTCGTCGTAATTTCGATGTCGTCGCTAAAGAGCACCGCCCCCCCCTCGCCATCTTCGGGCGAGTCGTCGGACAGGCGCACCACCAACAATTCGAGCCGCCGATCTAGTTGGCCGGAGCTCAGTATACCCTTAAATGGGTTATCCTGAAAACTCTCGCGGGCCCCATTATTGGTATGGGCATTAACAAAGGTCGCCCCCAACGTCATATGGTCGTTGACATCGGCTTCGAGGCGCCAAGCCATCAAGTTTGTAGCATTTTCTAATGGGCGGGTAGGAAAGTCGGGATTGATGTCAATGATCGGCGCAGAAAGTCGGGAGAAAAGCCCCGTGGCACGCCAACGTTCGCTGGCCATGCTCGTGACGACCCCATTAAAACCCGTCTTGCGGAAGGTGAGCGGCGTCAAGGTGGTAAAGAGCTCGTCACCAATCGTAATCGAATAACTAAAACCACCGCCAGAATCGGAGGAAATGAGCAATCTATTGAACCAATTGAGATACTCCCTGCGTTTGGTCAGGCTGTTGCTACTAGTCGTCAGCGGCTGCGTCTGACGCCAATCGTAAATCAGCCAACCGCGTGTTATCAAATCGCCATAGGGATCGTAAAAGTAGAAACCCTCCTGACTACGCGATACATATCTCCTATAATAATCCTTGGCGTAGTTGGTGTATTCCCACTGGCGCCGACCATATTCCGTAAACAACTCCTGCGGCAAATACCAGCGCTGAATAGTCGGGTCTAAAGCCTCGATCAGCACCGAAGTTCCAGCCGCCGAAAACACATGGCGATCGTCTACGCGCCGGCCGAGACGATTGCCATAATCCATCTGCGCTCCCGCGTCGAGGACACAGAGAGCCGCCAATAACACCCCGGCCAAGAGCAGCCCTTTGGCTTTATGCATTCTATGCACAGTCATCCGTATCATTACTGAATGCCTGCGTATACGGTGATAAAGCTAGTCGTAGTATTGCTGGTCTCCCCACCCTTCTTAAAACCCGAATCCACTTCGCGCACCAACTCGTTGCGCGTGCGCCCATAGCGCAAACCAATCTGGGTCGTCAATTGATAACCCATATAAGCAGAAGAGTTGGAGAACTGCACTGCTACGTTGATGCTGTTTAGATCGCCCGTTTCCGTGGTCACGCCATTGGCGACCATATCCTCTTCATCGCGCACCAAATCGCGAAACCAAAGCTGTTCTACGCCGGCCTGCACCACGGTCTTTTGCAACATCGGAAAACTGGCCAAGAGCATAAAAGCACCGGTCCACTCCCTGCGCTTATCATCCTGCTCCAAAAACGGCGCCCGCCGCAAATATTCGCTCTTGAACTTGGGCTGTAGACTAACTCGGCTCAGATCATAGGTATAATCAACTTTGTTGATGAGTCCGAAAAAACTGGAATTTTCGCGCAGGCGACGGCCATCGATACCTCGTGCATCGCTCTGATTTTGGTGAAAAATCTCGTACTTGAATTTGTTGATGATGTTGATATCCTTGAGACCGGCATAATCAAAACCAAACCAAAAAGAGTTCACCCAAGTATCCTGGGCCGGCAGTATATCAACTACCAAGGGCTGGATACCCACAGCATCGACAAACGGCGTTGGCTCGCGCCGATCATTGGGAATAGTATCTTCTACCTTTTTGAGCGATTCAAAGACGCGCAAACGGCCGATACCCGCATAATCTCGATCAAATGTAAAGAGTGCGTATTGCACGATGCTTCCGCGATCCGTCGAGATCATCTCCTCATCCGTCCGCCCCAGCGTCAAGCGCGCACCGGGCATGATCTCTAGGCCACCAAATAAGTTATAACCACGCCGGTCCGTATTGTAGGGATAGTCCGGCAAGTCATCATCCTCGAAACGATCGATCCAACCATTATTGTTCAAGTCGATGCCAAAGAGATAGTCTGGACGATCGACGGCATAGCGCAAGAAAGGCTCTTCGTAATCGGGGATGAGGTTGGTAATCGTGGAGTTGTCGTTCTGGTTGAAGTCACTTATAAAATCGTAGTTCTCATCCCAACCGGGGAAAATGAGCCGGTCGTTGGCCGAGCCGGCGCGAATCCAGTCGGGAAATTGGTCCTGATCGTCGTTGTCCTCGACAAACTCGTAGAGGTTTCGCTGCGTGTTGTCGTATTGGATATCGCCGTTGGAATCGACCAAATAGGCCGTGGTCGAATAGCTATCGTCCATCGAATAACCCTCGGCAAAAGCGAACCAAGGATAAACCTGCTTAGAGATGTTGAAGAACCAAACATCAGACTCTTCGGAAGAGATCTTGTGGCTCTTTCCATCGATAAAGAGCGCGGCATTGGGATATTGAAAATAGCGCTTGTTGCGATCCCACTCGGCGTAAAAATCGACCCCCCACAGCCCCTTGCCCTCAATAGTAAAACCACCGACCAAATTGCCCGTGGGCAGACCATAGTCAAACTTGACCAACTGCAAATTCGAAATATCCTGCACGTTGCCCTCGGCACGACGCATCGTAATCAGCGCCGGCTCACTGGCATCAATGATCTCGGCGCTCAGCGGAGCAGATGGCACTCCACGCCGCCCCGTCTGCCGGTCCGACCACATATCTACCTTGAAGTCGTTGCCCAAGACGTATTCGAACTCGACGTCTACGATAGAAGTGGGATCGGGACCAATATAGGCGGGGTCGTTGAAGTCGTAGTTGAGCACGATGCGTTCAGCGCCGTCGGCGGCCAAAAATCCACGGCGCTGGAAACCGCCAAAGACAATAGGCCATTCGGCTCCCGGACGCACCACCTCCTGTAGCGTAAATACCTGTTCTTTGTTGGTCTCAAAGTCGCGGCTAACAATGCGCACGTTGTGCCTAAATAGCGCGGCACCCCCCTCTCCATCTTCCGGCGTGTCATCGCTGAGAATAATGGCGATAGCCGTCAAGGGGGTGCTGCTCTGCCCCGAAGAGAGGCTACCGGCGATCAAATCACCGCTAAAGAGATCCAGTGTCGTGTTGGTGTTGCGCGCATCGACTAAAGTAGCTCCCAACTCGATAAAGTCACCGATCTGCATGACGCCACGCCCGCCAAACATCGTCGTCGTATTGGTGCGCGTCTCAGGCTCTTGCGTCGCCCCGAGAATCGGGTCACTCACGCGCGAGGCCAAAATAGTACCGGAGTATTTATCGGCCATAAAGTCGATCTGCACACCGTTGAAGCGGGGTCGAGAAAAGGTGAGAGGAGTCAGCGTCGTGCGCAGCAAATTACCCACGGTGATGGCGTAATAATACTGGCCTTTTGAATCGCCACCGATCGTCACGCCGTTGAACCAAGAGTCAAAACGCGAGTTTTGAAAAATGCTGCTACCCAACTGCTCGGGTTGGTTCTGACTCCAGTCGTATATCAACCAACCGCGGCCGATCTGATTGCCGTAAAAGTCGTAGAAAGAATCGCCTTCGCGGTTGATATTGACATAACGACTGTACTCGTCCTTGGCGTAGTTGGAATACTCCCACTGACGCCACCCATAGTCATTATATAATTCCTGAGGGATATACCACTTTTTTACGGAGGGATCGAGGGCTCCAAACATCACACCCGACCCACGCGGCTCAAAGCTAACCGCGCCACCGCGCTGGCTGCCGAGTCTTTGACCATAGACAGCCGCATCCGACACGAGCAATCCGATCAAGCAGATGAGTGCATATATTTTCGACGCGCGCAAATCCATTCCTCCCTAAAATTAAAAAATCGGCTTCCGCCAGGATTACAACTCTATCCCACGCAGAGTGACCTCACCTTAATAGGCCACGCTAACTACTCCGACTTCCTTTACTTGTCCGGTGCCGGCCTGCAGCGAAACGCTAAATAGGTAGTGGCCGGGTGGCACAACAGCGCCACTATCATCCCTGCCGTCCCAAGGGCGGGCAAAGCGCCCGCTAATAACTTCGTCATCAACTAACCGGCGCATTAGGTGCCCCGACAAATCGTAGACGAAAACCTCTACGGGCGATAAGCGCGCAATATTGGTGATATCATACTGGATGAGCACCAGATCGTTGATGCCATCGCCGTTGGGGGTAAAAACTGCAGGCACTGCTCCCACATTGGCGAGCAGGTTCTTGCTGATGGGCACCGCTACGGACAGATTTTCCGCCAGAGAAGTGCCCAACGGTTGGATATCTGAATCTTCAAATCCGGCTAATTGCAAATCGGCGGCATTGCCAGCCAATACCCCCTGCCCTACGGTCGTCTCGAGTGCGCTGTTAAAAGCGCGTCCAGCAAAGGTAGTTCCAAAACGCAAAACGCCGTTGTCGAACTCTATCGCAAGCACCGTGCCGTCTTCCTCGATCAGCGGAAAGGAGACGCTAAAGCGATCGTCATGTATTTCGTCAATGCTGATGCCATTGAGGCTCAGCGGCAAATCGAAGAGAGGCGCACCGGAGAAATCGGCCTCGAGCACAGATCCATCGGGCCGCTGAATGCGAATGAGACCGACCTGTTCAACGCGCAGCGGTGTATCGATCTCAAAACGGTCAAAGCCCTGCTGCCGCCCGGGCTCGGACTGATTTAGCACGGCATAAATAAATCGAGTATTTTCACCCACTTCAGCAGTACGTGGCGAGATCTCCGCTACGATCTTCTCGGCAAAGGGCGGCGAAATTACGTCAAAAGCCAACCCTCCAATACCGGCGGCGGCTTCAAAGTCCTCGCTAAAATAATCGATGGAAAACTGAAAGTAGCGCCGGGGCCCAGGAGAAGTAATAGCCGTGCCGGCACCATCTATCGACAGCTGCGTATCATCTACGATCCCCTCAGCCGAATAGGGCGGCGACCAACCGCTCCAATTGGTCACATCGTCGCGAATGACTCCTTTGTCCTCATTGCGTAAATCGTCGAAATCATCTTCATCCAGAGTGATAAGCGCTTGCTGCTCGATCGGCAGGTCCTTAAATATTCCGACCGCCGCGCGCACATCCACTTCTTCGTTATCCAATACATCCTCTATCAATGCCTTCAATTCGCCATCATCGACATCGTCGGCCCACTTCCACGGCACGACCGTATTAGCGGTCGAGGTGCCTGCGCGATTGCCACTCTGGGCGC
The DNA here is from genome assembly GCA_047616505.1 of Planctomycetota bacterium. Taxonomy (GTDB): domain Bacteria; phylum Latescibacterota; class UBA2968; order UBA8231; family UBA8231. The sequence goes on along the minus strand of JBLHGI010000157.1, from coordinate 6,974 downwards.
CCCCGCCCACGCGGAAGATGCGCTCACCTGGACGCACCTTATTAAACTCGATAGGCTGTGGGTCGTTGCCGGTGCGCGTGCGCACCTGCACGCTCGACAGGTTTTCATCGCCTATATTTCCCTGCACCCAGCGCAAATTGCCCAACAGAGCGAGATCGCCAAAGTCGAACATATTTGACACGTAACTAGCTTCGGGCACAAAGCCGGTGCCAAAAATCTGAAACTCGGCGATATCGAAACCGGCCGCCGTCAGCACCTTTAAGCGCACAAAACGCACGTATTGCGGCGGGATACGCAAATCCACCACCGGCTGGTCATTCTGTGTTTCGACGGCCACCGTCTGCAATATCGGCACGCCTTCGAATTGACTTTCGGCCGTCCCGTCATTGATGAAAATCTCGAAACCGCGCAAGAACTCGTTTTGGAAGGGGAATTTCTCAGAGGGGAATTCCGGGTCGCCATTGCGCGGAAAGAACTTGAAGCGGTTGAGGCCAAAACGAGCACCCAGATCCAGATCGATGATCAGCCCTAGCACCTGCGCACTTTGGTTGCCGGAAGAGGAGCGCTGGTCAAGCGCCGTATCGCCGTCGTTATCTATGAGATTGGGCAGCGTGCCGCGAATAGTTACATTGTTGGGCGAATTGATGGAACCACCGCGCAGTTGCGAATTGAGACCAATGGCAATGTTGCGCGTCGTGTCGGCGCGCTCCGGCACAATCCAATTGGGCAGGCCATCGGCGTCAAAGTCGATCACACCGCCAGGAGCATTTGTCTGTTCAATGGTGGTTGCATTGCGTATGACAGAGGCGGGGAGGTCTCCGCCGCCACTCTGCCAGCTCAGCCCTTCCTCACCCCCTATGATGGTCACTTCCGCCACAGACGGTCCACTGCCAAACAACGCGACAAAGGCCAGACTCAAGATGCAGGATCGATAGAATTTTTTCATAATTTAGATCTATAGCCGAACTTCTGGGGCAAGGGTTAGTATTGCCCAGGAATTTGTTAAGCTTTATAATTTATTGATCGCTAAGTAAGTTAATCGCGTAGCATAGGGCAAGTAGATTTTCACTCCGTGAACAAAAACAGTCCTGCCCGCTGCGTTTTCCTTTGAGCTCAAACACACAAATACCTGTGTCATTCCCGCATTTATAGAAAGTATTTTATGTCCATCACGCCTACGTTTATCGCCTCTTTATTGCTTGGCTTTTCCGTCTTGTTGGGCAACCTCACGGGCTGCGGCTCGGAACCAGAAACGCCACCGAATCCGAGTGATCCCACTCTGGCGACCGTAGATGGCACCCCCATTCCCCTGAGCGAGTTCTTAGCATTTTCCAAACCTATTCCCGAGGGCATGAAAAAGGGGGAAACTCCCCTTGCCAAGGAACGGCAGGTTCTCGAAAGCCTAGTAGACAAACGCCTATTGCTGACTGAAGCAAATAGTCTTCCCCTCGATGAAGAAACTTCCTTCCAAGACGAATTGGCCGTTTTCAATCAAAATCGCCTACTCGAGCTATATGCCAAACGAGAGGTGACGGACAAAGTCGTCGTCTCTGACGAGGAAATGGAGCAGCATTTCCGCGAGACGCATAGAGACCGTGCTCTGCGCTTTAACGGCATTATGCTCGAAAGCCTGGCAGAAGCTAAGAAAATCTTGGCAGAGATCGAAGCCGGCGGCGACTTTATGCAACTGGCCAAAGGCCATTCCCTGCACCGCGAAAGCGGCGAACAGGGCGGCGATATCGGTGGCTACAAACTAAAGGACAAAGTTCACCCTTCCATCGCCGAATCCATCTTTGCGCTCAAAATCGGAGAAGTGACCCAGCCAATTCCCCTCCACTTCGAGGGCAAGCCGAGTTTTGCCGTATTCCAGGTAACGGACGAAATGCCCGCACCCATGGCCGCTTCTGAGCGCAAAATCCGCGAAGAGATTTTTGGCCGCAAGCGAGCGGAACGTTACAAAGTCCTGCTCGACTCACTCACGCACGCCTACGACCCACAAATACAAACAGAGCAGGTTAGCTGGCTCATCCAATACAGCAGCCAGCCCAACAATGATCTGTCCACTCCGCCCGCCGATTGGGCGACTAAGGCCATCTGCACGTATCGCGACGGTCAGATCAGTCTCGACTACTTCTTCCAGATCTCCCGCCAAGTTCGCGCTGGCCAAACGGAATTGGCCGATAGCTCACGCGTCCTCCTCCTCCTCAATCAGGTAATCATCCCCTCGCAGCTCTTCGGCAACGAGGCGCGCACCTTCGGCCTAGACCAACACCCCGGTCTGCTCAAACGCGTCCAAGCCAAAAGAGAAGATCTCTTGATCAACGCCCTGCGTCAGCTCTACGTAGATGAAAATATCGACGCCAGCGAAGAAGAGGCCCGCGCCTTCTACGACGCCAACCCGATCAAGTTCACCTCTCCCGTCACGAGTGAGATCGTAGAAATATTAGTAGCATCCGACACGTTGGCCCAGCGCATCAAGGATCAGATCGTCGCCGGTGCCGACCCCGTGCCCTTGGCGAGCCAATACACCACTCGGGAAGGTGCCGACCACCACGACGGCCACTTGAGCGTCAGTACGTATACCAAAGCCCATTATAAAGATATATTCGATATAGTACAGGAGACCGAGATCGGCCAAATCGTCGGCCCCCTGCGCACTGCTGAGGGCTACTCGGTATTTAAGGTATTAGATCGCAAACGGGAGAAAGCACCTTATAATGCCGATTCCAAACGGCGTTCCATCGCCTATATCAAAATTGGCAAATCCCGAAATGGCTATGTGAGTTTTGTGCGCGGTTTGCGCGAAAAGTACCCCGTCAAATTCTTTGAAGACGCAATAGTACGCACATTAACGCCAGCGAAATAATGGCCAGCGTAATAATGCCGCAGCGATTCTCTTCTGCCCATCGGCTCCTGCTTTTTTTTTTCTCCTTTGGGGGTGTTCTGCCAACGCTCCCGACCCTGCGCTCTATGCTGAAATAAAAGAAGGGCAACGCCATTTCCTCGCCGGCGATTACCAAGCGGCCATTGATATTTTTCAGCGCACCCTGCAAAAAGATAATCCTCCCGTAGAGTCCTATCGATATTTGGGGCGATCCCACCTCAATATTGGTCAGTACGATTCGGCACAGAAAAGCCTCGAAGCCGGTATAACCGCCTATGCAGGCGACGCCGAGTTATACGATATACTCGGCGCCGTGCACATGACGCGCGCCTTTGCGCAAGCGCAGTATAACACAACAGACCTCGCGCTCACAGCCTTCAACCACTCACTCGCCCTCGACCCGCAGCGCGCAACCACCCACTACAACCTCGGTTTGCTCTACAGCTATCGCGACAGCACGCGCTTGGCCGAGCAGTTCTATCTGAGCGCTTTAGCCATCGACTCGACCCTAGCACCGGCCCATAAGAAATTGGGCATGTACTATCGCAAACGCGGAGAATTAGACACCGCCCTAACGCATTTGCACAAGGCCGCACGCCATGCGCCCCAAGACGGCGAAGTGCATTTTCACCTCGGTCTTTTGCAGCGCGCACAGGGCGATAATGGCGCAGCCGAGCAGTCTCTACTGCAGGCTGCTAAATACAACCCTCAAGCGCCGCAAATCCATTTTAACTTAGCCCAAATATATCTGCGCACCGGCCGTCGCCAAGAAGGTGAGAAAGCACTGCGACGCTCGGAACTCTTGCGAAAGAACGACCGTGGCATCGGCGCAGAACAATCGTACCCCACGGCGGGAGCCGTGGCGATTGGACCAGCGACAGCGCGTTATAATATGGCGCTGAACTTAGCCTTACAGGGCCAGTATGATCAAGCCATTATCGAATACCGCAACGCCCTCGAGACCAACCCCGAGCTCAAAGATGCCCACAGCGGCCTAGGTATTCTACTCACTTGGAAAGGCGATTTAGCCGAGGCGGAAAAATGCTTCCTCCAAGCCATAGCCATAGACGAACAAGACCCACTGAGTTTCGCTCGTTTAGGTATGGTCCAACTCAAGCAGAAACGCTATGCACAGGCTATGGAGAGCCTGACAAAATCCGCGGCAATCGACCCCGACCTCTACGAGGCCTACTACGGCTTAGGTTTGGCTGCAGCCCGCACGGGCGATTTAAAAACGGCGATCATTCATTTCTCCAAAGCAGCCACCTTGCACCCGACGAACCTTGAAACATATATTAATCTCGGCGTGGCATACGTAAAATTGGGGAATTTAGACAGAGCCGCTCAAGCCTATACCCAAGTCGTAGAACTCGATCCCAATAACGGGCGAGCTCATCTATATCTGAGCGATGTGTATGGCAAATTGGGGCAGCTGGAAAAAAGTGCGGCGCACAGAGATAGAGCCCGACAATTATCCTCGCTCCACTGAAGCGAAACGAGGCTGCTGATATGTCGCATAAAACTACCCCGCTATACATACGCCGTCCCCAGCGCCTATCTAAGTACCATACCTATCTGCCCGCTGTATGCCCTGTCTGGTCGCTCTTTATCCTCTATCTAATTACAGCACCAACCATCCACGCGCTTACCATCTATCGGATTGGTGGCGAAGATCTACCTAAACCTGCGCTAGAAGCGCCCTACGACTTCGTACAACTCTCTTGGCAAGAAGTCGATCCCGCCCGACACGGCAAGAGCGAACTGCTCTCGATCCAACCAGAGCAGATCGCACCACAGACCATGGACCCCAATACCAATCTGACGCCCTTATTAGAGGAATTCGGCGGTCGTATTATGGTGCTAGAGTGGAACGGTTGGCAGCAATGGCGCGACGACGATCTATGGATCTTTGATGGCGACCCCGAAACGGCCTATCTGGGAGATGGACACTATCTGCGCGTGGCCGGATACGGTCCGCAGAACAAGTATTGGCTCTTTGATTTCGGTGGACGCTTCTTTATCGACCGAGTGCGTTTCTACCCGCGCGAGCGCTTTCAATCGACCCGCTTTGTCGGACAATTCCTAATTGGTATCAATGATGGTGATCCATTAAAAAAAGGGACTCGCGCCTACACTGCCGGCTGGCGCGGCAGCGACTTCGATTTCGATATAGTCCACTCCATCAGCGAAAACACCCTGCCCCTCATAGAGCTCAAATTACCGCAAGAACCCGTACAACAACTCTTGTTTGAAGCACCAGAAAATGCCCGAGGTATCTGGGAAATCGCCGAATTCGAAATTTACGGCACCGGGGCCGCATCACAAGCGACCTATATTTCGAATGTCATTGATCTGGGGGCACCAGCTGCTCTGGGCCATTTGAGTTGGCAGGGACAAAAAGACACTGAGGCCCGTATTGATCTCAGCGTGCGAACCGGTGATGACAACGACCCCAACACCTATTGGCGATCCACTTTTCGCGGTAGTGAATTGAGCCGCTTTGACACCGAGGGCAGAGAACTCGACCTAAGCGGCTATAAGCGCTTAGAAAGAGGTGCCCAGGCAAATATTTCGCCCGATACGAAGAACTGGAATTTTTGGGGAGCCCCCTTTGACTTTAACGCGAACTCAGCATCTTTACCCAACGACAAACTACGTCGTTTTATACAGATCAAAGTCGATTTCCACTCGACGGCACAGGCAAAAGGGCAATTGAACTATCTACAGTTCAGTGTCTCTGTTCCCCCCGTTGCCTCCACAACACTGGCCGAGATCAGCCCCGCACGCGTTGCTCCACAAACGCCCACGCTCTTCACCTTCAAAATCGAACCACACTTAGCAGCACAGGACCTCGGTTTCGACCGCTTAGCCATCGACACACCAGCCCGTGCACAGGCCATAGAATCCGTGCGTATAGGCGGCGTAGAAGTGGATTTTGAGATCGTGCGTTTGGATGAAAAAGGTTTTGAAGTGACGTTGCCACACATGACACAAGAACGGACCGGTGAACTGCTCGAAGTCGACTTCAGGTCGGAAGTATTTGCCTATAGCACCGTATTTTCCGGGAGAATTCGCAACAGCGCGCACCCATTTGAAATCGCCCAACCGCTAACGCCCGGCGATGCCGACCAGCGCAACGAAAGCAACGGCCTACGCGTGGATCTGCTCGATTTGCAGCGGGATATTATCGCAGGATTCACCGTGCATCCCCCAGCATTTACTCCCAATGGTGACCTCATCAACGACACAGCCCAAATCGAATACGATTTGCTCTATTTGATCGACGCCATTGCGGTGGAGATAGCCGCCTATGATTTAGCCGGACGCAAAGTAGCGCACATTTTTACAGGCCAAGCCGATAGTGGACGTTTCACTAGCCAATGGGACGGTAAAGACCCGACGGGCCGACTGCTGCCGCCCGGCCTCTACCTTCTGCGTCTAACAGCAGATACAGACCAAGGGGAAAAACACAGCCAACGAATAGTTTCATTGGTCTATTAGCACCGCATCACTCAACGGGTTCGCGCACTATAATCACTTGGTTGGCGGCAATATCGCGGAGAACCTGCACCTTGCCGCTGGGCCAGCGCACCTCTAACTCTTCGACTCGCTCGCTTTTTCCCAAACCAAAATGCACCCTCAGATCGCTATGAGACAAATAGGAACCGCCGCTCTGCACCTGCGCGTATTGGCTCTGTCCCCCCGCCCGCAATGTCAGACGGGCACCAATGCCATCGCGATTGCTTTTGCTACCCACTGTGCGCACGAATAAGAAGTGATTCTCCTTGCCCGTATCATTGCGCAATAGCGTCGGGGCACTGTTGAGGTTCAAAACAAAAATATCTATATCGCCATCGTCGTCGTAATCGGCAAAACTAGCCCCACGACTAACTCGGCGCAGTTCCAAGCCCGGCCCCGCCTCAGCCGATACTTCTATCAATCGGCCACTCCCCTTATTCTCAAAGAGCGAGTTGAGCTGTTCGTAGCTAGAGTCGACACCGGGCAAATCAGCCTGCGGGTAGGTATGGCCATTGGCGACAAAGAGATCCTGGTCGCCATCGTTGTCCATATCAAAAAAACCAGTGCCCCA
>JBLHGI010000156.1:0-13185 GCA_047616505.1 Planctomycetota bacterium | reverse complement strand
CGTAGGCTGGTAGTGGTCGCTACCGTATTCCACACCGCCCGTCGTCACGCTGACCATATCGAGCCCAGTGGCCTCAACCATTTCCCGCACGCTGTAGAATGCGCGCGTATCGTAGTCCTTGGCTGCCTGGTCGGCGCGCACGCGGTCGATATCACAAACACCCAAGAGTTCTGCATTTTCCATCTCACTATAGAGCCGTGCGTGGCGGTTGCCAATCGGCCCCAGACCAATAACCCCAACTTTAATCATGATTATTTTTGCGGCACTTTAACGACTTGGCCGCTCTCCCACGATTTGATGATGGACTCGATAACGAGCTGTACTTTAAGCGCGTCTTCGGCTTTGGCATCGATCTTACTCGGCGGCGTCTTCTTGCGCAGGTCATCGATCCAAGCGCCGATGCGCGAGGCAAAGGTGTCGCCAAAACCACCCATGCCACCCAAGTGATCATAGGTCTCTACCTCTTGGGAGAAGCGCGGAAAATAGCTCAGCTTCTCGCAGGCTTCGTTAATAATGACCCGGCCCTCGGAGCCAACCAATTCCAACGTCTCTAACCCGTAGCTACCTCCGGCGTCATAGCTGCCCGTCAAATGGCCAATAACACCACTTTTAAACTGAAGATTCACCTGCACGTTGGACCAGATCTTGCGTCCCTTACCCTTCTTAAAAAAGGCCTGCACTTTATCGACATCGCCAGCAAAATAGCGCATCACATCCAACGAGTGCGGATGCAACGCCCTGATGTGAAACCACGGGCTCGACTCGTTGGGATTATTGATCCACATCGTCATGTTGACGATGTTCAACTCGCCCAGACGCCCCGCTTCCATCCACTCCTTGGCGCGCACAGCCGACGGCGTAAAGCGATGATTGAGATTGACGCCGTAACGCACGCGCTTTTTCTTGGCCAGCGCCACCATCTTGCGCGCCTTGCTTATATCATTGCTAATGGGCTTCTCGCCCAAGACCGGCAGCCCCGCCTCTAAGAGTTCCATCGTCGGTTTGTAATGGTCACCGCCGTTCTCGATTCCCGCCGTCGTCACCGAACAACCGTCGAGATGGATACCGCTTTTGAGCATCTCCTTGACACTGTAAAAGGCGCGCGCATTGTAGAGCTCTGCCGCCGCGTCGGCTTTTTCTTTAATAAGGTCGCAGACGGCGACTAGGCGCGTGTGTTTGTTGGCCGTATAACAACGCGCATGGTTGTTGCCAATCCCTCCCAGACCTACAATCGCAATATCTAACATGTGTAATTTCTCCCTATATAATACGTGTGTATGTGTCTTATTAATTCTCTTGGTGCATGGAACGGTCTAAACAATCGCCACCGGCAAACGGACGTTCAGTTCAACAGCCAGTGCCTCTATCTGCCCCCATGCCGTATCGTCGACGACCAAACCATCGCGCACCCGCTGTTCGTAGTGCCGGTGTGCATTTTCGCCCGGTAGCATCACTTCGGTAAAACCCTCTGCCGGCGGGGAACTTTTTATGCGTTCTGCCAAAACCTGCACTTCGTCAAAAAAATCTGCCAGCGGCCGAAAAGCCTCGATGCGCAGCACGGCAATAAAGAGCGCATTGCCCGAGCGCTCGTAGTCGGCCTTGCTACATTCGGCACCCGAAAGAGTCCCCGACAAGATATCGACCAACACGCTCAGTGCATAGCCCTTATGACCGCTGCCGGGAAACCCCAGCGCCAGCGCTGCTCCCAGTGGCGGTCCGTAAAACTTATCGACGTCCGTCGTCGGCTCACCGGCCGCATCGATAATCGACCCAGCCGGTGCGGAGGCACCCATATTGCGCAAGAGGCGTAGATCTCCACCCGAGGTCATACTCGTCGTCATATCCAGCACCAACGGCCATTCGAGCCCCGTCGGAATACCTATGCAAATGGGATTGGTCGGCAGGCGACGCTCGCGGCCGCCAAACGGAGCCACCGCCAAATCGCCACCATGCCCATTGGCCATAATCAGCGCGATCGCATTTTTGCGCGTGGCCAGCGCCGCAAAGCGTCCCAGCCGCGCGATATGATTGCAATCGCGCACTGTCACCACCGACAGCGCCCCTCCCCCTTGCACTTTAGACAATGCCTTTTCCATCGCCTGCGTTGCCGTCACGGGCCCAAAATTCCAGCCACCGCTCAAGCGCGCCGTAAAATCACTCTCCTCTAACGCCTTGAGCTCAGCCCCCGGCGTCACGACACCGTCGCGCACCATATTGACATACTGCGGCAGGCGCAACACGCTGTGCGTGTCGTGTCCGAGCAACCCAGACTCTACTAAGTGATCGGCGACCAACTCGGCTTCGTCCTGCGGCACACCCACTTTGACAAAGAATGCACTACCCAACGCGCGCAGATCATCCGCTTTAAATTTTGGCATATTTAATTTTTCCTAAGGCCCAGATACCAATAGTACATTGGCCACCGGACGCTCGCCCGTCTGGTCCGAGGGGCTGTTGACTACTTCGTCCTCGACGACCATCGTCGTGGAACCGCCGCCGTCTAAATTGAGTGCTTGGTAGGCATTTTCGTGTGTCGACGAAAAATCGGCCAAGCGCATGCGCATAAAACCGGCCAACTCAGCCAACGTCATACCAACGCTATAACCGGGCTGGCGACCATCGACGACCACCAAAAACAACACCTCGCCATTCTGGGAATAGCCCACGGCTGTGCGCGGATGCCGCTCTTCAGCGAAAGACCGACTCAGACGCTCTTCTTCGTATTCAATAGAAATATCGCCGTCGCGCAGAATGCGCGGCCCCCCTCCCAACGCTTCGAGCAAACGCTCACGCGCCGGCAACAAATTACAAAAGAGCTGCACCGTATCGCCGGGAGCGATCGCGTCTCCCGCATAGGTACTACCCGCCGCCAAGAGCCATTGGTCCGGTTCTAACACGAGCGGCCAGGCGCGCCGTCTAAGCTGCAGCACGCGCATAGACAACGTATCATTTATTATGGAATGCCCTCTTAGACTCTGCAGCTGAAAGCCAAGTGCCGCATGCACCGAATCTTGCCAAGACTGAGCGTGATAATTGTAGAGCGCGAGTTCGCCTTCTCGCGGCGTGCGATTAAATTTTTGCACCGGCAACACCCGCCCCAAAGCGGTCTTAATGCCTATTTCCATCTGGAAAGCAGCAACCAGCGGCTTGCCGCTAGCCGTAACGGCAAAAGCCGAGCGGCGCTGCGGCGCCTGTAACAAAGCACCTGCACTAACCTGTAAACCCGCGGTATGGCTCGTCTCGCTAGTATAAAAGAAATCGCCGTTGACGGCTGCCAACGCCCCTTTGGCCAAAGTGCTCGTGCGCTCGACACCCCCCTTATCAGACGGAGCACTGACGGTGCGCAGGCGCACCCCCGCTTGCCACGCACGCGGCAAATCCACTTCGACCACGTGGATCCACCATGGCCCTTCGAGCAGATGGACCTTGTGGTAGGTGATCCCGGGGCCCAACTCACGCGCACTGCGATCACCCGCTCCGCATCCAGCTAAGAGCACTGCCAGCGCCAGTCCCCACAGTTTGGAACCAATAGATATAAAAATCAGCCTCTGCACATTTTCGCCCTGTCTCGTCTCCCTCGCACCCATGCGAAAAAGGAGGCACAAATCTAAAAAAGGCCTGCGCCAGCGTCAACGCAGTAAGAGCAGACGCATCACTCGCTGGCCATTTTCCCAATTGAGTCGTGCAAAATAAACACCACTAGCCACCGAGCGCCCTGCCTCGTCGCGTCCATTCCATACCAACCGTCGCACACCACCTGCACCCAATCCCTCCTCTAGGTCGCGCACCTTACGCCCCAGCGCGTCGTAGACCTGCAATTCGTAGTGAAATCCATTGGGCGCGACAAAGGCCAGCGTCACTTCGGCATTAAAGGGGTTCGGCCAAGCCGCCTGCACACCGACAGCCTCCCAGTCGGCCACCACCTTGCCGGCCGGTCCTAACCAAGAGAGCAACAGACGCACGTCGTCTACACCGACCTGCCCACTACCGTCCAGGTCATAACGCGCCTCCTCCGCTCCCAATTGGTCAACTAACACGAAGAAGTCGCGCAGATCTAGCGCTCCACTACCATCGAAATCACCCGCCACTGCAACCTGACTCTCCACGTCCACAATGAGCGTATCAGCAACGCCCAAACCACTGCGCACGACAACCTGCGGTAGCTCTATAAGTGCAGTTTGCGTTCGCTGCGAGCGAAAGCGCAGTGTCGCTAGTTGACCCGCTCCGCTATAGGTCTCGGCATCCCCGGTCAACGAAATTCCCAACAAAAGTAGATTGCCTCGACGCTCTTCCACGACCAAAGGTGCACCGGCGGCCAATACACTCCCCTCGCCAAAGTCCACACCCGCCAACTCCACCCACGGTCCCGGCAAACGCAACTTGAGCACCATCCCGCGCAAATCGTATAGTTTTTCAGCCGCCAATACCAGCGCCCATTCGCCACCAGGAACCCACGTTTTGCTGACAGAATTCAAGCTAAAGCGGCTGTCGACCTGCGCCCGCCCGCTCAGCGCCACTTCTAAACGCGGCGCCTCAGCTAAGTTCGTATTCACAATCAGCGTACCGCGCGTCGCCCCCGGCACCGTCGAGCGATACGCCACGGCAAAACGCGCGCTCCCCCCCGCGGCCAGACTGCGCGGCCATTGCAGTACCCGAAACTGCGTGTTCTTAGTTTCAACGCCTTCTATCGCAATCGGCTTAGTGCCCCAATTGCGCAGTACAATACTTAATATTTGCTCTCCCCCTAAGACCTGTGGTGCAAATACATACTCCTTTTGTTCTACTTCTATCGTAGCACTAATGCCGCGACCGCTGAAGGGGACGACGACCTCCCTTTGCTGCGGGTCGCTGCTCTGCAAGCTCAATTCACCCTCCAGGACCCCGTGTATGCCGGGCCGAAAGTCTAGACGCAACACCCGACTTTGCCCGGGCGGTATCAATACCTGACGCGGCGAAACGATAAAGCGCAGCGTCCCGGTGCGAATATCGCGCACCAGCAGATCCACCTGCCCTTCATTTTTTAGCAGCAAGAGCTGCCTTATCACCTTGCCGAGTACCACCGCTCCCAGGTCAATGGTCTCCGGCACCCCTCCTAGTACCGGCACACCACCGATCCCAGCGAGGAGCACCGCGGCTTCAGCCTGCGCCGGATCATTGCTCAATATTCGCAGCACACCATTGTATTGGCGTTTGGCTCCCACCCCTAGCGTCACAGCCACGGCCAATTCTTCGCCCGGTGCAAGCATCTGCGCCCCGCCCCATTCCACTTCGTAAGCCCCTTCAACTTCTATATCTTCTATATACAGGAATGCTCGTCCACTATTCTTCAGCACTAGCTCTTTAGTCAGTTCCCCTCCCACGGGCACTACGCCAAAATCCAGTTTGGAAGCCACGGCCAATTCCGGTACTAAAACATCGGCAACCAACGGCACACGCAGCACCTCTACACCATTAGAAACCAACCCAAATACCACCTCGCCTTCTATCTGTCCCCTGCGCTCGGGCACCCAGCGCAACATCAAACGCCGCACCTGCCCCGGCTCCAATACAATAGAACCATCCAGCGTCAAGCTATCCGTCGCCCCAATGCGCAACTGCGCGCGCACCTCGCCGTCATTCCTGAGCACTACTTCAACCAGTGCCTCCTCCCCCAATACCACGCGGCCAAAATCCACGCGCTCGGGCCAAATGCCAATCCTGGGCACAGGTGGCCGCAACTGCACGAGGCGACCACCGCGCGCATCGCCCTCCAACACATAGACTCCCCCCGCTGGGCCAGCGCTCAAGCCGAGTAAGGTCGGTGCAAAACCTTCGGCAAATAGCTCCAATTCCCGTCCCCGTACTCGCCACACGCGCCCATCAACCGCCCCTACATAAAGCGTTCCACCCACCCAAGACAGCGCCGCTGCCTCGCCATCGATAAAATTCAAATGCACGACTTCTAAAGATCCACTCGCCTCGCCATCCCCATCTAAATCCCGCAACGACCACAGCGCCCGAGCCTCGCGGTGCAGCGCGTAGAGCACGCCCTCATTACCGGCAGCCAAAAACAGGGTGCCCGCAGCCAGTTTGGCATAGGCCTCCAAGCCGTTAGCCCCCACACGCACAATTTCTCCCGATCGCAAAGCAGCAAAAACAGCCTCGCCCTGCGTTAGGCTTTCCACCCCTGCAAACTGCAGTGCCAACGGCAAATAGGTCGGCCCCGGCGCCAGCAAAGTCAGCGGCTGTCTGCGGCCCAACTCCTGCGGCGTAGCGACCAGCACACCCTCATCCGTAGCGAGCGCGCTATAGCGCCGCGCCGCAAACTCCGCGAATAACGTGCGCGAGCCATCGTCCCCCACTTGCTCGATACCCTCAGCATGGTGCACGTAGAGCGCCGTCCTTTTATCGTCATAGGCCAAACCCAATAAATTTTGTATAGGGAACGCCGCCCACGTTTCAGCCACATATCCCACCGATCCACGCACGCGCTGAGCAACCGGCTCGACATAGCGCATAATATCCAAAACCAACACGCGGTCAGTACCCGCATCGGCCACCACCAGCCCATCGCTTTTCCGCACCAACCCCATCGGCTTCTCAAACTCTTCATGTACGATGCGCAGCGTACCACCCGCATCGACATGTAACACGCGGCCATTGCCCGCATCGGCGATATACACCCCTCCAACACCATCTGGCTCTACACCTGCGGGATTGTTCAGCGCCATATCCACAGCCCGCCCGCCATCTGTGCCCACCCCTTGCCGCCCAGTTCCCGCCACTATGCGCAGTAAACCATCGCGGCCCAGACGGTAGACTCGGTGCGCCCCTGCATCGCTCACATAGAGACGTCCAGTGCGATCAAACGCTATATCATAAGGTCGAATCAATGTCGTCTGTAGCGCCAAGCCATTCCCCGCCAACACGCCACTTTCGCTGCCGACCACCGTTTCTATACGCCCGTCCAAGTCCACGCGACGCACGCGGCCATTACCCACATCGGCGATATACAAATTGCCCACGGCATCCAATGCCAAACCCGTTGGTTCCTTCAACTCCGCCGCCTGCGCCAAACCACCATCCCCTGCGAAACCCGCTGCTCCAGCACCCGCCACAGTCTCTATCATTCCATCAATTGCTCGCACCCTGCGCACTCTATGATTTCCCGTATCGGCAATATATAAATTGCCCGCTGCATCTAGAGCCAAACCCGTCGGCTCCTTCAACGCCGCCGCCTGCGCCAAACCACCGTCGCCAGCGAAACCAGCCCATCCGCTACCCGCCACCCGTTCAATCGTGCCATCCGTGCGCACTCGACGCACTCTGTGGTTAAGCGCATCGGCAATATATAAATTACCCGCTGCATCGTAGAGCATTCCACGCGGCCCGTAGAGCGTCGCACTGCCACCCGCTCCACCATCTCCCGAAGCGCGCAAGCCGCCGTCCCCGGCCACCCATTCACTGCCGCGATCGCTCACTTTCCACACTTTGCGCTGCCCGTAATCGGCCACCCAATAGCCGCCGTGCCTATCGACCGCTATATCCGTTACCTCAGACCCCTCTGCCAGCCCTAGCACTTCTACCAGCGAAAAATCGGCCTCGTGACGCAAGATCCTCGGCTTGAGCCCGTCGGCAATCAACACGAGTCCATTTATATCTACCGCCACGTCTTCGGGGCGAATGCTCGCGTTGCGCGCAAGAATGCGGTTTTGCCAATCGCTCGTATCGCCGTTGCCCGTCCACGTCCCTATCTGCCCATTGGGCTCCACTCTGCGCACGCGCCCGTTGCCGTAGTCTGCGATAAAAACAGAACCATCAGGCCCCACGGCCACACCGCGCGGGTCAGCCAACAACGCCTCGCTCGCCTGCCCACCATCGCCGGCAAAACCACGCTCACCCGCACCGGCAAAACGCGTTACACGCCCCTCTGCATCAAGTCGCCATACCGCGTTATTACTGCGGTCTGCTACGTAAATATCACCAGCCAATCCCGCACAAACGTCATAGGGCGCAAAGGGCTCGGCCGCCTGTGCAATTTCAGGTGTATTGGCATCGAGTACCGTGCGCACCGCACCATCTGTTCCCACGACGCGCACCCGCCGATTGCCCAAGTCGACTATATAGAGCCGCCCATCGGGTGCAAAACTCAAACTCGCTGGCACATAGAGCCCACTCTCTCTCGCCGCCACCCCCTCGGCACCCAACTCATAACGGCCGTTGCCAACGACCGTATAAAGGGCACCATCTTCGGCTAAATACCGCACGCGATTGTATTGTTCGTCGGCAATATACAGTCTACCTTGCGCATCAGTTGCCAGGGCCTGCGGCAGCAGACTCACACGGAGTGCGGGTGCCCCTTCGCCATCGCCTCCTCCCGCCAAAACCTGCGGTGCCCCCACGACAAATAGATCCGATGCTTCAGCACGGGGCACACTAAATGTTACGAGCAACACCAGCGCGAGAAATCGCATATTTCTATTCAGATCTGTCATTTCCTGTCCCATGTCCTACCCATTTATGTTCTGTGTTCTAGAAGCTACCCGATTACCCCTTGCATTTCAATCGAGAAAACACCGAGTAAATACCCAGACGAGCGATTATACCCGGGGCTCGTTACTTGCTACTCCCAATACAACAGAGCTAGTTTTAATAGGAGGAAGCGGCGCGGGCTTAACCAAAATATGTATCAATATCCAAATTGATACATATTTGTTATCATTTTATAAAAACACTACAAATATGTACTTTTTGTGATTTGTTTTTCAAACCTCAACAAACATTTCTAGGCCTATTTCAGACTATTTTTCGCTTGCTATGCCTTAAAGTAGACAGTACCTTGTTCGCGTTCACTGCTAAAACTGAGTAAAATTCTGTTTTAGCTAAATAAAACGACATTTATGTATAAAAAACCTCTCTACATTTATATCTTTATACAGTCAGCATCTACCAAAGAAAACCTTAAGATATTTTGTTTTAACACACTTATATAATAATATTAGTCCTCCCAAAGCGCTTTCATACCTGTTGTCCTTTAGATTATTGCTATTATATACGTTGGAACGTTAATTGCTAATAAAGCTCCCGTAACTCATCAAACCCCACCTGCGGAGGAATACTATGAGCGGCAGTACTGCCCGTCTACAGGCTATTGCAGCTGTCACCAATTACCGATCCCAGGGCGAACCACTCAACTTCGCCGAAACATCAGCCAGCGAAGTATTTGGCGCCAATGTCTTTAGCTCCAGAGTAATGAAGGATCGCCTGCCCAAAACCGTTTACAACTCACTGATACAGACCATAGAAGGCGGCGCAAAGCTCGATGCTTCGGTCGCCGATGTCGTAGCCGTGGCCATGAAGGACTGGGCCATCGAGAAAGGTGCCACCCACTACACGCACGTTTTCTACCCGCTAACCGGCTCGACGGCCGAAAAGCACGACAGCTTTTTGTCCCCCGACGGCAACGGTGGCGCCGTCGCCGAATTCTCGGGCAGCCAACTGATCCAGGGCGAACCCGATGCTTCGAGTTTTCCCTCCGGCGGCATTCGCCAGACCTTTGAAGCGCGCGGTTATACGGCTTGGGACGTTACTAGCCCAGCCTATCTACTCGAAAATGACAACGGCACCACGCTCTGTATCCCCACGGCCTTTGTATCGTGGACCGGTGAAGCACTCGACAAAAAGACGCCCGTCCTGCGCTCCATGCAGGCGCTAGACCAGCAGGCCCGGCGCATCCTCAACCTCTTTGGTCACAAGGAAGTCGCTCGCGTCTCGTCAACGGCCGGTCCCGAGCAGGAGTATTTCCTCGTCGACCGCAATTTCTACTTTGCTCGCCCCGACTTAATTAATGCCGGACGCACGCTCTTTGGCGCGCCGCCGCCCAAAGGTCAGGAGTTCGATGACCACTATTTTGGCGCCATCCCCGCGCGCGTCCTCGCCTTTATGCATGAGGCGGAGCACCATCTCTTTAAGCTGGGTATCCCCATCAAAACACGCCACAACGAAGTGGCCCCCGGTCAGTACGAGATCGCGCCGATCTTCGAGACCAGCAACGTAGCTACTGACCATCAGCAGTTGGTTATGTCTACGCTCAAGCGTGTCGCCGAAAAATACGGCATGGCCTGCCTGACGCACGAGAAGCCCTTTGCCGGTGTCAACGGTTCGGGAAAACACGTCAACTTCTCGTTGGGCAATGCCACCCAGGGCAACTTGCTCGATCCGGGAGAAACTCCGCATTCCAACGCGCAGTTTCTGGTCTTCTGCGCCGCCGTTATCCGCGCCGTCAGCAAACACGCGCCGCTTTTGCGCGCCGTCGTTGCTTCGGCCGGCAACGACCACCGCCTCGGTGCCAACGAAGCCCCACCGGCCATCATTTCGATCTTTCTCGGCGACCAGTTGACCGACGTCTTCGAGCAGATCAAAAAAGGCGGTGCGAGCAGATCTAAGAGGAGTGGCACGCTGGCGATTGGCGTCGACGTCTTGCCGCCATTGCCCAAGGACGCCGGCGACCGCAACCGCACGAGCCCCTTTGCCTTCACTGGCAACCGCTTTGAATTCCGCGCAGTGGCATCAAACCAGTCCATCGCTGGTCCACTCGTGGCGATGAATACGATTGTAGCCGAGTCACTCGACTATATCGCAACCGAACTGGAAAAAGCCACCAAGGGCGACGCTAAAAAGCTCAATGCGGCTATCCAGAAGGTCATCAAGGGCATTTTGACCGAACACGGCAATATCGTCTTCAATGGCGATGGCTACTCCGAAGCCTGGCACAAAGAAGCAGCCAAACGCGGTCTACCCAACTTGAAGACCACAGTCGATGCCCTGCCCGCCCTCACAGGCAAGGAAGTCGTCTCGATCTTTAGCAAGTACAAGGTGCTCAGCAAGCGCGAGTTAGAGAGTCGTCTAGAAATCTACCTAGAGCAGTACTGCATGACCGTGAGCGTTGAAGCCAATCTCGTCGTGGAGATGGCAAAAACGGTCATCTATCCAGCTTCCACCCGCTACCAGGGCGAACTCGCCGGCACGGCTGCTAACCTCAAGGCCATTGGACAGATGCCCGACACCTCGATCTTAGACGGATTGACAGCAGCTATCAACGGCTTGCAGGCCAGCGTTGCATCGTTAGAGAAAATCAAGGTCCATGAGGCCAAGACGATGCTAGCCGAAGCCAAACACGCCTGCAACAAGACCCTGCCCGCCATGCTCGAAGTGCGCAAATACGCCGACGAGTTGGAGAGCTTGGTCGCCGACGATCTATGGCCACTGCCGACCTATCAAGAGATTCTCTTTATTAAATAAACAGTGGCCGATCGTTCTTAATACGCTATTCAACGCCGCCGATCGTTTACGCGATCGGCGGCGTTTTTTTAATCTTCGCCTAATCCCATTGGCAAAATCCATGCGCTACACCCTATACTTATCTTATATGTGTCGGCATGCTCACACGCACTAATTGCTCAGGAGCCCATGCAACTTCCCCCCGCACTTCGCTACGCCATAGAAGACGAACTCACCGCCTACGACGTGCGCGAATTGACGCGCGCCGCCAGCGAGTTATCTGATCAGTATCGCACGCGCCAGCCCACACAGGGCCGTTTTATTCGTTCGGAATTGCACCGCCGCGCCTATATTGCAACGCGACTGCCAGCCACCTATGCCGCCGTCTCGGCCACACTCGCCACGCTCGCCCACACCCAACCCGACAAAATCCGCAGCCTACTCGACCTTGGCGCCGGTTCCGGCAGCGCCTCATGGGCCGCCCAGGCCCACTTTGCCAGCCTCGCAACCTGCACCCTTATAGAACGCGATCAAGAATTGATCACCCTCGGCCAGAAGTTGGCGGCAAATGCCGACAATGCGCTATTAAAGACAGCGCAATGGCACACCGCCGACCTCAGCACACAACAAGCACTGCCCGCATCCGATCTCGTCCTCGCTTCCTACGCCCTCAACGAACTCGGCGAGGATACTGCCATCGCTACGCTCCACAGAGCCTGGGCCGCCACGCGCGTAGCACTCGTCGTCGTCGAACCAGGCACCCCAGTCGGCTTTGCCCTTATAAAAAAGTTCCGCGATGCGCTTATAGAAAAAGGCGCCCACTTACTCGCCCCCTGCCCACACGCCGCCACCTGCCCGCTGCCAGCAGACGACTGGTGCCATTTTGCCCAACGCATCAACCGCACCTCGCTGCACCGTTCATTAAAGGGAGGTGAACTAGGCCACGAAGACGAGAAGTTCTCCTATCTCATCTTCACCAAAGAACCGCTGACGCCCGCCCCGGCGCGCATCTTGCGTCACCCACAGCGCCGCCCCGGCCACGTGCACCTCTCGCTGTGCACTGTAGATGGCCTACGACAACAAACCGTAACGCGCAGCGACAAGTCCCATTGGAAAAATGCACGCAAAACTCAATGGGGCGACCCTTGGCCCATTAGCAATTAACAGTAGCAATACAACACAAAGGGATCACCTATGTTCGTTGGCCATTTCGGCGTCGGCCTCGGTCTAAAATCACTCGCCCCCCGCGTCTCGCTGGGCACGCTATTCTTGGCCGCACAGTTTATCGACCTGCTCTGGCCATCGCTCCTGCTCCTCGGTCTCGAACGCGTCGAGATCGTCCCTGGAATTACCCAGGTCACACCGCTCGACTTCACGCACTACCCCATTTCGCACAGCCTGCTGGCCGTCGTCGGCTGGTCTCTTCTCTTTGCCCTCGTCTATTATTTTTTGAGTCGCTCGCGCAAGGCCGCCTTCGTCTGTGCCGGAGCCGTACTCAGCCACTGGCTACTCGACCTGCTAACACACCGCCCCGACCTACCGCTCTATCCGGGCAACTCACCCCACGTCGGTCTCGGTCTCTGGGACTCGCTCGCAGCGACCTTAGCCGTCGAGTTACCCATCTTTGCCTTCGGCACCTATCTCTACCTGCGCAATACCGCTGCCCGCGACCGAGTCGGCTCGATCGGCCTCTGGGCTCTGATCGCATTTTTACTCGTCGTCTATATGGGCAATCTCTTTGGCGAGCCACCACCCAACACGACGGCCCTAGCCTGGGTCGGCCAAGCGCAGTGGCTGCTCATCGCCTGGGGTTATTGGGTCGACGCACACCGTCGCGCTCTCGACTTTGACTATTCATAAAGGAGGCCTTTCTATGACCCCGTGGGCGCAACCCATTCAGGGCGAGAGCGTGTGGACAGGCCAAGA
>JBLHGI010000155.1:0-13186 GCA_047616505.1 Planctomycetota bacterium | reverse complement strand
TCATGCCGGCGCCCAGCGTGCGAAAGGCGCTGTCTTTGATGTTCGCAGCAGGATCTAAGTCGAGCAATGCCTTCATATCGACGAGGGAAGCTTCGTACTGCGCACGCGCAAGAACAGAGTCCCCGCGCGCGTCGAGTAATTTAGCCAATTCGTACTGCGCACTGCCTCTCGACAGCAGGGCCCCATTTGTTATATCATCGCGTACCGGCAACTCCATCGCTTTGGTAAATCCATCTATCGCCTGCTGGTACTCTCCCTCACCAAAGTGTATGCGCGATTTTACATAGAGCAGTTGGCCGCGCAGTTCATCCTCTTTAGTGCTATCCAATGCACGTGCTAAGACAGCCTTTGCTGCCTCTTTATTACCGGCGCGCACGTATAGGTCGGCGAGTTCGGCCTGGACTTTTGCCCACTGCGTCCACGCAGAGTCAATCGTCTCAAAGGTCGTGATGGCCGTATCTAGGTCCCCGAGATTTTTGTAGCACAAACCCAGCTCTAGACGTGCTGGATTGACTAGTTCGGACTCGGCATAGTCCGCCAACAGTTTCTGATAGGAATGTTGGGCTGCGCCGTAGTCCCCGCTCTCAAAATCAAGCCGGGCTAGCTGCAGCTGGGCATTCGGTGCCGCTGGATGATCCGGATATACATCGACCATGTGCCGGTAGGCCGCGGCGGCCTGATCATCGTGTTGCAATTGTCGAGCATACCCCAACGAGAAGTAGGCATCCGCTACGAGGTCGCTGTCCCCATGCTCTGCGAGTATTTGTTCGTACAGCGCCACCGCTTGTAACAAGGACTCTTGCGCCTTGTCTTTTTCGCCATCGGCAAGATATAATCGAGTCTGCGATTGGTGGCATTGGGCAATCTGAAACAAGACCTTGTCCTCGGCAAAACCAATGCGCGCCGCGACATCCCCATAGGCTTCCAGATAAATTCGATACTCCCCCGCCGCCTTTGCATAGGCCTCATTTTCGAACAATAGTCGTGCAATGGTCAGCTGGGTGCGCGCCTGGAAGCGCTTGTCTTCGACATTTTCTATCGCTCTCTGGTACGCGACAAGAGCGGCATCTGTGCCACGGGTATCATAGACCAATTCGGCCGAGCGCGTATGGGCGCTGTGTACCAAAATCGTTTCCGTTGGATATTTTTCTGGAACGACGGCATACGCAGCCAACGCCTCGTCGACATCGCCACGCTCTGCTAGGATATCACCGCGTTTTAGCTGCGACTTGGCCACGAGTTCACGCGACGTCTCCTCGACGAGCCCCTTCAATTTGAGACTGGCCATATCAATCAGCTCTTTTTCCGACATAGTGGAAAAATCATAGCGCCGAATAAGCCGATCTAAATAGGCTAGCGACTGGTCGAACTGCTTGAGTTTGTCATAGGATTCGGCAATTTGAAAATACGACCGATCGGAATGCGAGCCACGGGGCGAGAGCGTGATCACTTCTTTGAAATAATCTATGGCCTGTTCGTACTGCTCAAGCTCATAATAAGACCAACCAATATTATAGTAGGCTGCCGTCTCATAGACACTATTGGGAAAACGCTGCAATAGCCGTTCCCCCTCGTCGATTACCTGCTCGTATCGCTTTAGCTTGTAGTTGGTCTCCAACGTCTGGAACTGAGCCATCACGCGCGTGCGCTCATCGACATCTGCCCGAGAGCTTATCTCGGCAAAATACGCCAAACTAGTCTTAAAATCGGCAAGGGCCTCTTCATATCTTAGAGCGGCTTGCGCTTCTTTGTTTTCGGCTCGTAAAAAGCCCACGCGGCGCAGTTTGTCCTGGCCGAGTTTGTTGAGCGTATTACCCATCTGATAGGTCGCCGCCACGCGAACAGGCAGGATAAAATCATCGAGCGTCACGGTGACTTCATCCACATTTATCGTGGCATTGTTCTTGGTTGCCAAGACCGCTTCAAAATGCGGTATGGCTTTTTCATAATCACCAAGAGCATACAACTTCTGTCCATCGCCAAATCGATCCTGCAACTCCTGTGGAGAGAAGTAGCGCGTGGTCAGACCGGCCGCGGCACTCATCACAGCAATCGCGAGAAGTTTCACTACAAGCATTGCCTAGTCCTTATTGGTTGCTACTCTAAAAGCCTGCAATTACGTCAAAAAATAGCGTGGAGTGATTCCGATTCAGAGCGGTGTTGGTGACATCATCAAACTCTCGGCGCGTCGTCTCCCAGCCAAACTGGGAAGACAGGGCAAATCCGTAATAATCCGAGCGGTTTGTAAGCATAAACACGGTAGTCCACTCTTTGAAGTCCTGGGCGTGATCGACTCGATCAACTTTGGTGTAGCGCCAGAAGGGAAACCCCTGGAACCCCAATTGTAAATTAGATTTGCTCGTCAATTCGAATCGAGTGCGCAAAATCGGCGTATAGATCGAGAAGGAGCGGATGCTACCAGAGCCGACTTCACGGTCTAGTTTATCCGAATGCTCGCGCAAGAGCAGATGCTTGAACATCGGTTTGATCGATAAATTACCCGCTCTAAGCGTATAATCAATCTTGTTTACCATCGTGAACAGAGAACGCACATCATCATCCTGGACCGTGCCGTCATCAAACTCGTCGGCCGCCTGCGAGTTGCGTATCCACTGGAAATTATTCACCAAGTTGAAGTCGACGACTGGGTTGGTATGCGATTCTAAGAAAAAGGTATTGACGAGACTCTTGCGCATCGTGAGCGGATCCTGATCGGGCGGCATAATCTGAGAGTTCAGATCGCGTTCTTCAATCTGTCTAGGAGTTATATGCGGATAGGGCGAGTCAATACGCTGCACTCCCCGATCTCTCCAGATATAGACATCGTCGCGAATATTGTCCTCTACGGTCTTTATATCGTCGTTGATGCGAATGCGCCCCAAATACGGCGAATTGATACTGTAATCATATCTTGCGTAGATGGCCTTCGCCTTGCCGCGACCAGCAACCTCTTTTGTGTCGTAGTAGCCGATGGAGACGGAATTGCCAAAAACACCCAGCCCATCCTTGCGAGAGAACAGGTGATAACCCCGGCGATCTCGACGGTAGGGATAATCCGGCAACCCATCGTTCTCGCGATAGTCAACCACGCCATTATTATTAAAATCCAACCCATAGATAAACTCGGGTGGATCGGCGTCATAGAATATAATTGGCTCCGTCCAGTCGGCGATGCCGTTGAGGTTCTGGTCCGTATCCGGAACCAAATCTTGATTTTCATCTAAGCCGGGGAAAACGCCCGAATCTTGGCGGTCTGCGCTTGGCAATTCGACGATGAGCTCATCGGGCCACTGATCGTTATCGTCGTTGTCGGTCATAACGAACATTTCCTGCATTTGCGAACCCGTCTGCGCCACGTCTGTGAAGAAGGGTACCCCGCCGCGAATACTATCGTAATTACCGCCATAGTCTGGGTCGAGTTGAAATAGCTCAAGTCCGAACGAATAGGATTCGTAGTTCTTTATTGCGTTGATGAAAAAGGCCGTCGTGCGCTTTTCAAAGCGTTTGCCGGCATTATTGCCCATCGGATAGATAAAATACTGGGGGTTCGTTACAAACTCGGCCTTCACATCGATACCCGCGAGGGTCAGATGTCCATCGAGCCCCATTAAAGCTTGTCCAGTGGGAATACCGTAATCAAAGCTGACGACGCGGCGATTAGCCACCCCCGTCCCTCTGGTTTCCGAGCGCGCAACGGTGTAGGCGACATCATCGGGATTTTCGAGATTCCACTGAAACTGCATAAAGGGATTCAGCTGGCTGATGGATGGGTTCGGAGGCACCGGCCACTGTTTGAAGATTTCTTCACCCGCAGCGGTCGCCTCCGTCGGGCTAAGTAATGCATCGTCTCCGCGCAAACCCGTGAAAGGATTGGTGTAACTGGCATCGCCAGGCAAGTATTCTTTATCTAGGTTTTTACCGTGTACTTTCTCATCAAAGAACAAGTGTTTCTGCTTTACCGAAATGCGATAGTCCCCAGCAACATCGGCAAGAAAACGAACTGATTTTATCGTAAGTCCACCCAAAGCGGCTCCGGGATTTTCCGCGTAAGCGGCCGCATCCGGCAAGGCGAACTCGGGCATCCTAAAGGTATAGTATACGCGCTGGCCTTCGCCGCTGGCTTCGCGGCCACCGTCCGCGTTGAGGACTCCGCCCTCTACGGTTGGCTCTAGACTAATATCGAAGTCGGCATCGCCATCGAGACTGCTTAAGCGTATTTTCTGCCCCATCGATTCGGCGTGGATCTCTACACCCACATTATAAACGACGGCACCCACTTGATTGGCATCGGGTGAATCGTCTTCGACAATAACCGTTATAAAAGTTGGCCCCAACATGCTATAGGGCGTATCGCCACGAACAAAAGCGCCCTTGTCATTGAAGGTATCTAACATGTGTTGGTTGAAATAGGTGGCACCCAGCTTGAGCATATTGCCCAATTGCGTCTCCCAATGTCCCCCAAACATTAGCACCGAGGAGCGTTCTTTTCCTCCTTGGAAGGTAGAAAACTTGGGGTTGGGCGACTGCGTTGCCTGGCTGCCCCCCTGGCTCAGCAACAACGTGAATTTGTTGTCGGCCGATGCTCCATCCATGCGGATGCCGTAAAAGCGCGGATCTTGAAAGATGAGGTTCGTCAGCTTGGTGCGAATATCTTCGCCCACCGTTACGCCAAAATTCCAGCCGCGGTAGGTATCATTCATTATGATAAGGTTGTTAAACCAACCGAGATATTGCTCCGAACGAGTGCTAATTTCGCTATACCCGGGTCTCTGCAGCTCCCAGGTAAATGTCTTATGACCCCGCATCTGGAAATTCCCCAGACGATCGTAGCGATTGCGAGCACTGATGAGTTCAGGATAGGGCTCATACTCCGTGCGACCATAATTTAGATAGCCTTCGGACGACCCCAGATTGAGGAAGTTGCGTTCGCGCAGATGGGTCTGCGCCAGCGCGGCATCTCCCATTACCGCCACCATGCATATAGCCCAGAGCACTCGGAGACCCAACCAGTTAGCAAAACCTGTGTGCTTCATATTAGCACCCTTACCAGAGAAGTAGAAAAATAGTTTTTTTATCATGGACATTCGCCTTCACCGAGCGAATCCTTTGTTTGTATTTGCATCACAGCACGAGCGATACTCAGTTCCAAAAATAACCGACTCCAAATCGATGTGTAGCACCAAAAGTGCTCAGATCAATTGAGTGTGAAAATGCGTAATCAAAATGTACTTTTTTCCACTCGTAGCCCATCCCCGCATGCCACGTACGATTAACCGTATCACCCGAATACACCCTAGCCCCAAACCTCATCTTCAAAAGGTCTCGCACTTTAGCTTCGTAGCCGGCGCGAAACTGCCAATCCCCTTCTTGTAATTCGGCGTCGAACAACAGGGTTCGTTCGGCAGAGACCACTTGCATTCCCAGTGTATAGGAACGATCTCTTTGGCCGGTTGACCGCTCATTTGCACTCACTCGCCCCGACCCCAAATTGGCCAACACAAATGACATGCGCACATAGGATTTAGACGTCAACCAACCCGCCTCATACAATCCCCCAATATTTCCCAGCCAGTGTCGACGAGCGAACTTACCAGACTCCCAACCATTCGTGCCTAGCTGCGCCCCCAGAGCCAACCTTGGGTGAACGACTCGCGCCAAACCCAACAAGAGCGAACTCTCGTTCCATGAGTCTGCACGCAGCGTCGAATAGCCAACTTGTGCTGTCCCCCAACTCGCCGGCCATGCCGCCGATGCCGAATGAACGCTCGGACTCTCTGGCAGAGACGTAAAAATTGTCCCATGCGTTGAGGTCATGCGCGCAGTGCGCAACCGAGCCGCGGCAGCGGGGTTGAACCACACCGCCTCAGCGGACTCAACACCCGCTGAAAATGCGCCCCCAAGAGACGTCGTATATGCGCCCCCTCCTCCCAACTCAAATGCGGCACCGACCGGCGCAACCAACGCGCTCAACCAGAATGCGCATACCAGCCTAATAAGCAACAACGCATGTTCCTCTGCGCCCGCCTGGATCGCCTCCACCTTCTACTCGCACTTCGTAGAGATAAAGTCCTGGATCGACAACTCGTCCACTTTCGTCCCGACCATCCCACGACATCTGATAAGCTCTGGCTCCACCATTTTGCACCAACCGCTGCACCCGATTGCCGTCGAGACTATAAATGGAGAGCGTAACATCCGTTGGGTTCGTCAGATTTCCAACCACGAAACTAAACTCGATTTCTCCATCTGAATACGGCGAAAACGAGCGAACCGAAGCTTCGATCCTGCTAAGGAGCTGCCCAGGATCACCGATCGTCCGCACGCTCCAACTCGAGAAGGTATCTTCCTCACCATTTTGCCAGTTTATATAGTTATCTGCCAATCCCTGTGCGGAGTTTCCAACTTTTGGCCGTATAGTGGTCACTTCCTTAAGAAAAAGTGCCTTACCGGAGATTTCCACTATCGCGTTGCGTTGCACGCTTGCACCATTGATAAACGTTATTTGAGTCTCGGCCTTTTCTATATTGGAAGAAAACGTATAATCGGCACCAAGACCGAGTGTAGCACCGTCCACGACCACCTCATTAACCTTCAGCGCCACCCCATCGAGTTGCACCAGATCCACGCCGTAATCTGCCGCGGAGATATCTAGTGCCAAAGTATAGGTTATAGTCGCCTCTTCCCCTTTTGTAACTGTATTGGGCCGAACCGCCCCCACGGCGCGCGAAGCGATCAAACGCCGATCGTATTCGACCTCTAATTGCCGCCACAAAGGCGAAGCAAAAGGATCGCGAGTGGACATGACGGCGCGCATTTGTAGTAAATCAATCGGCTCGGAGGCCGAAAACAATGCGCCATTTTCCTGCGGGCGAACTTCCATCCAATCTTTGACTACTGCGCCGTCGCGAGCCGAGAGTTGAAAGGCCGTTTTATCGGCGAGCTCGGTCTGCCAGCGAATACGACCGATATTCACCGGTCCCGTAGTAGACCATTCTTCTTCGACCGTCGCCTCGACTTCAAACCCTTCAGCAAAGACCTCTATATCGCCCAAAGCCACCCAATTACTGCGATCTTGTCTAGTAATTGTAAAACGAAGATGTCTTCCCTGGCGCGAAATATCATGGCCCTTTTCGTCGATTACGATCCACGTCGAATCCGTCGCTGTATCAATTTCCAGAATAAAATTGGTGCGCTGTTCAGCCAAAAGCCGCCAAATATCGGAATCGTTTTCCTTCGCCGCTTCAATCCGGTAACCGCGAACAAAATATTCGGGCTGATTCAAAGCCGTCTGCCCTGGGCGAACACGCACCCGGGTTATCGCCCTATTCCGCCCCAAATCGACGGTAAAAAAACGACCAAATACATTCGGCGTATTTGAAATCCATTCACTCGCCACTAGAGCGACCTCGCCATCGGTCAATGGCACTCTCAAACCAAAATCGTCTCTAGCGATTTCACCAATTGCTATATTTTTATCCGCGGGTAGCAGAGCCAGTTGCAATCCTTCTCCATCGATCCATTGCGTAAACTCCTGCTTTAGATCGTTGCCAATACCATCGCCTAAGCGCCAAGTAACGATCTCCGTTGCAGCCATTGCAGGATGGGAACAAGCCACTGCTATTACCAATAAAATGCTCCGCCAACACACCTCAGAACAAAGTCTTTTGAGTCAAGACGGTGGAGATAAATACGGCGATCGCCTCCTCCAACTCTTTTGAGTTGAAAGCCATGCTAATACCAGCTTTAACCGCTGGCAGGCGAACCTCTGCACCGCTCTTCACATCTTTGACAACTAATTCCAATTCCGCACTGGTACTCTTCTGTGAAAACTTCTGTTCAACTCGTTGGCTAAGCAAATAAATAGTGCCACTTATTTCGAGTTGTGCCTCTTCGTCTTCCGGTGGAACGAGAACAAAGGGGTTTTCAATTTCGCGTATATTTTCGAGACCAGTAACTCGATCGTACTCCGAATAAACTCGCAATTTATCGCGGCGTAATTCGCGAAGAAAAGAACGCGTCAAATCCTCGATGCGCGAAGAGCGAGAGATCACCATAATCGCATTGCCCACCTCGGCCAAGGTATTGATAGAACGCCCGCCCGTGTAGTCATTGTCTCCAAGCGCTGCATTTGGATCCACGACGTTGGCTTTACTCGTGACGGGGAATTCCTTGACATAGATTTTCACGGGTTGCACAGGAGGGTTTTCGATACTCGTCCCCTTCAGTGCTAGGAGCTTAAGATTGCCACAGCCCATGACCAAAAGGAGCGAGCAACATACGATCGCCATAGAACAGAATCGAATAGGCCCCTTCATTTAGCGCCTCCCTCCACAGTAACTACGCCCTGCTCCACTTTAAAATCAAAGTGGATATCGGTAAACTCGGTCGGATTACCAAAACCGGCCTCAAAACTGTCATAAGCAAGAATGAAGTCGTTGATCTCTAGCGTAAAGGACTTGGTTCCCTTCGGTAAACGCGGGAAGGTCAACATGCCCGTATATTTCCGCCCTTTGCGCACGGGTTTTTCCCTCTGAAATTCCGTTCGATTCCAAATATCATTGCGATCCGTGTTGGCGTAAAATTCGACATTGCCCTCGCGCCCACCCCACTTTAAATAACTGTAGTCAAAATAATGCGGCAGGTTCTTGAACACGCCGACGCCTTGTCGGCAATAATAAAAATTGCCATCGTCCAACCGCAAAATAGCCTGTGTGGGGTCCAATTCGACGCGATCTCGCGTGCGATTATTTATAGTCACTTCAAAGGTCGTCCACAGGGGCGGCGTATAACCCAAGCGAGAGTCCGTCCACCCCGTAAGCGTATAGGGACTAACCTTGGGATCGAAACGCGCATCCAACATTTCGTCGTTGTAAAAGCGCACTTTGATCTGCAGGCCGTCTTTACTCCATACAATAGTGCTATCGACGGGATCTTCGTAAAAAGGCGATTCCCCCTCCGGCCGAATCGCCTGCGCCTCAACGCTATATTTTAGCACCGGTGGAGGTGTGAGTGCACACCCCACCATAATGGTCATTGCCATGACGGCGACGAAGTGCTTTGCTATAATTCGTTTTGTATTAACAGTCATAATTAGAATGGCGTTATGATTTCGACAAAAAAGGTGCCGCGTTGAAAATCGCGATCGCGCAGCCGAGTGTGTTTTCTATCGGTCAGTAAATAACCGAAAAAGAAGTCGTTTTCGAAGCCAAAATACTCTGACCTCATTTTATACATAAGGGCGTAATCAGTCTGATCGAAGGTACCATCTTTGTTGGCGCGATCCCAATGCTTATAGGGCAACAAAGGAAAACCCTGCGCCCCTACGACGAGACGCGTCTTGGGAGTCAGAGAGTATTCCGCCATCAAAATCGGGATAAAGTCAGAAGCAGAAGTGCGCGCATCCTCTTCACTCTCTACATTTTCATAGATCAAGCGGTGCTTAAATTTTGCTTGGAAAGTGAGTGATTGCCGCTGCCACGTCCGGTCGATTTTGTTAACCAAAATAAAGCGCGAGCGCACATCTTCGGACTGCAGCAATCCCTCTTCACCTTCGAGCGATAGTTCGGCCTGACCATTGCGAGTCCACAGCACGGCATTGCGGATATGGGTATTGGCGAGTTTGAGATACTTTGCATCGATATAAGCCGTGTGTACCCAACTATCGCGCATCAAGAGCGGATCTGGAGTCGCGGGGCGATACCTGCCGGCTTCGCCTGGATGGGTATCCGGCTTATTGAGCCAAGGGATTACATCGTCGTCATTGGGAGGCACGATATAGACGTAGCTATCATCGCGGATATCGTCTTCCACCTTCTTCGTATCGAAACTGATCTGCAGACTACCCACTCCATCCCGCTGCTTTTCAAACGCATAGCGGAGATAGAGACTTTTGGCACTCGTCCCGCCGGCCAATTCGTCGGCCTTGTAAAACCCCGCCGTCAGAGAATTGCCAAAACGTCCCAATTGATCAAAGCGCAAAAAGAAATGTCGTCCCTCTTGATCGCGCCGGTAGGGATAATCGGGCAGGTCATCGTTTTCGCGGAAATCGGGCAGACCGTTGTTGTTGAAATCAACCCCATACACAAATTCCGGTGGATCGGCATCGTAGACCATGAAAGCCTCTTCCCAATCCGGGACGAAGTTCTCGTTGCGATCGACATCGGGAATATTGTCTAGGTTTTCGTCTAAGCCCGGATAGACCGATGCATTGGGCCAGCCTGGATAGGATAACCGTCCAGGAGAGGCTACATCTTCTACAAAATCATCCGGCCACTGGTCATCGTCATCATTATCCTCGACAATGCCGTATTCTTGGGTGTCCGACTTGATGCGGCTCCCTGGATTCTCCTGGGTATCTACGTGAAAGGCCATGCCACCACGCTGGCTGTCGTACCCACCGCTATAATTGGGATCCAAGCGGAAGATCTCGGCCCCGAACTTGGCGCTGAATTTGTTTCCATAATTGAGATCTTTGACGACGTTCAGCCAATAGGCCCATGCGCGAACGGAGCTGCGCTGACCGTTATTATCACCTACCGGGTACATGTAGTTCTGGACATTGCGGGCTACTTCACCGCTAAACTTCAATCCGACCAAATTGGCCTGAGCATCAAAGGAAGCCAGGTTTTGCCCCGTCGGTATGCCATGATCAAATTGTACAATGCGCCTATTGGAGCCGTTGCGCCCCTTCCCCTCGGAGCGCGCTACCGTGTAGTACGGCTCTTCCCCCTCCTTGATGTCCCATTTGAACGGTCGGCGCGTCCCCGCTTCCGTAGCGACGAAATCGTCGGGCCAAACCCGCTCTTCCAACTCCAACTCCCCATCGCGATCAATACCACCAAAATCGTAAATCTGGCGCACGCCAATGCGATAGTCGTCTGAGACATCGGCATAGAATCGAGCCGATACGGCTGAGACCTCGGCGGGGACAGTAAACTCATAGACGACCGTTTCTCGACCGACCGCCTCGAGCCCGCCACCGCTACCGGCAATTGCGCGACCACCAATAACCATAGGCTCTAGGCGCGGATCGTACCATTCGCCGGCAATACTGCTGAGTTTGACCGGAGCATCTTCACGAGTGCCCTCAATCGTAACATCGACGCGGTATACCTTGCCATTGCTGCGCTCTTCCTCGGGCGAATCATCGGCAATAAAAACGCGAATAACACGCGGCCCCAGCATTTCGTAGGGCAGATCCCCTTTTATTGGGCTGCTATTGCCCGAGCGGGGTTGGCTCATAAACTGGTTTAGGAAGGTCGTACCAAATTGGGCATAGCGACCGAAGCGGTGCTTGTAGTGCAGACCATACATTAAGACGGGGCTATTCTCTTCCGTCTCGCCAGCCACCGAGGCCCATTCAGAAAACAGACCACCGGGGCGAGTCCGTCCCCTGTTGAGCAACAGGGTGGCCCTGTCCTTGCCAAACTCGTTATCAAAATCGAGTCTGGCTACCGCCAGATGGCTCTGAGCCAGGGTCAGGGGAGTAAAATAGCTCCTCACCCGGTTACCGACCGTGGCGGTCCAATGCAAGTCTTTATAGTTGTAATGGCCTATCCGGAGCGTCGCATCCGTATAACCCGCCTGCGGCCCCCACGGCGAAGGAGAGCGATGATCGATAAAACTGCGCCCCTGATTGGCCTCATCGCTGCGCGTTTCCTCCCAGGAAAACAGGCGCAAATAACCGGAAGCCGGCGTGCTGGTGGGCGAGCCCATATAATTGCCCATGCGATCCCAGCGCGTGTTGCGGAATTTCCACGGGCGTCCCTTTGGCTGAAACCAGGGAATTAACTCTCGTTGGCCGAGGATATAGCGTTCATCGGCATAGTTTAGGTAAGGAACGTTATCCCCAGTCGCCAAGAACATGCGACCGCTGCCGCGCTCATAGCGATCCCGTGGGCCGCGGACAAATTCGGGGCGATGTAGCCATTCGGGTTCGCCCGACGCGCCCGGCGTGTCGCGGTAATAGGGCAAGGGCCCCTGGGATTCTGGGTGTCGCTGAGCCTCAGTCGGTCCACCTGAAGCCAATAGGGCAAAAAACACAATGCCCCACACCAATTTTCTTAAGCTGTCTACATGACAGGGTGTTCTTGACATCCGCCCCCCTGATATCCGATCAGTAGCCTTCGAAACAACGACGAGTACTGCAAAGAGATTATTGTATCGCAAAAAAAATCATATCAGGGGCGAGTCGCCCCACCCCTGATATGGAAGTTGAAATCTTAGGAATTGCTCAGAGACTGCCTATCCTACTGGAAGGTAGTCTTGATGCGGCCCCAAGAATCGTTCTCTACAGCCGTCGAACCACCAGCGGGTCCCGCAGCCATATCGGAGAAAATCCACGTGGAGTAGTTGGAGGGGTCATCAGCCCAACCCCAGCACTGCAACTGACCGCCATAGGCGTCGTCGCCATCCGGATCCGGCGGCAACCACGAAAAGCCCATTTCGGTACCAACAACGGGATTGGCGGGCAAGTTGAAACGCAACAGGTTCTCCCAAGGGATGAACATTTCGAGCACGTAATCGGCCTCGCCACCAAACTCACTGCCGGCGTCGCGGTACCCGTTGTTGAAACCTTCTACGAGATCCGGATCGTTACCGTCTTCATCAGAGCGTGCGCTTTCTACGGTGCGGGCCCATGAAACGGTGAAGGGGCTCGACTGGAGCGGACGCGCCTGGAAGTTTATGATATTCAACGCGGTGTACTCGCCGTTGATCACGGCTTCTTCCTTCTCGTTGAGCAGGTCGACGTAGAGGGACAGGCTATCGCGTTCCCACCAAGCCCAACCCTGATCGCCACCTGTGACGTCGTGCACATTGTCTGAAGCGGCCGTAACGACCCACAGGCCGTCATCGTCCCAAGCCTGCCAAATGCGCGAATTGAAATCGGCGTCGGTGCGCGCAATGGCAGCATCTTCGCCATCGG
Source organism: Planctomycetota bacterium (assembly GCA_047616505.1). Classification (GTDB taxonomy): domain Bacteria; phylum Latescibacterota; class UBA2968; order UBA8231; family UBA8231. The sequence continues at coordinate 261 of JBLHGI010000155.1, read as the reverse complement.
ACTGCACGAGCTGATTGACACTGACTTCGCTCTGCTGGGCTTCAATGTCGCGCCAGCCATACTCAGCGCCGTCAGCCTGCACCCGCGACGGGGAACAGTCCAATTCCAAGGCGCCATTCCACTCGTCGCCATCAATTACGCCATCAAGGACGGGCGCTTGAGTCAACTTCGGTAGATCGAAGACGCGATCTCCCTGGGCAAAAGCAGCCCCAGCCATCCCGATGACCGAGATAGCAACTATGCTCAACTTCGTCATGTTTC
>JBLHGI010000154.1:0-13272 GCA_047616505.1 Planctomycetota bacterium | reverse complement strand
ATGCAGCAAGATATACGGAGCTAAAATGACCGTATTGCCCGTTATCGATTCGACGCGTAAACTGCTGCCCGGCACAAACAGCATAATTCCAGCCCGCTCGAATAGGGCGTGGATAGTGACCAATGCACTAGCCGACAACATAGAGAGCAGAAAATAGGTCCAATCCCGCTCGTGCTTAAATACTCCCGCCAGCATGACATAGTAGAGATAGAGATGGAAGAGCGTTATAAAACCATCCATCTTTTCATAATTAGACCACAGCGCATGTCGCGGATTGGGACCCAGAAGGTCGGCAAGCAAAATGATAGCGACTAAAGCGGTTATGATCTTGAAGACAGGCGTCAGCTGCGGGCGGTATTTTTTATGTTGAAGCGCCAATCCAACCCAGAGCACACACGTGATAGCAACGGCGATACGAAATGCAAAGACCTTGCCCGTGATATAGGGGAAGACTAGCGCCGAAGGCACATAGAGCAGCAGAAAGGGAACAATACAGAGACCGACTTTAACGGCGAGTACGATCTTCGCTTCACGTATTAACAACATAGAAGAGAGGCTGAACTTTCTGGCAGACATCCATTCTCCTCTCGAAATAGGACGGGTTTCCTAACAGCGCAGTGATTCTCCACATTCGAATCTCCCGCGTTTCGTGCAACAATTCTACGGGGGGCCGAGCTACAAGTCAATGCATCCCCTTTGCCTTTTCGATACGCGACGATGCCAAAACGACACCGGAACTAGCCCCGTCATAGTAGCGAGCTCTCCACTTGACAAATAGCGTCAATTAGTGATTTTTCTCACCCCCGCGCGCATAGATAATCCACCCCAGACCAAACCCAAATTATGGAAGCAGAAAATAAGCCACGGGAGCCGCAGCACTCCTTGGCGTGGCTTGGCGTATTGCTAATACTTGCCACCGGCGTCGCGCTATGGATGTATGGGGCCGCTTATTACACGCTACCCTTTAGCGAACGCCCGCAAGCCCCCCTGCACGCACAGCTAGATCCGGCCCACCCCATCGGGCATGGCTTCGGCGTTGCCGGCACGATCATGATGATCGTGATGATGCTTTATTCTCTGCGCAAGCGCATGAGCTTTTTACAGGGAGCCGGCGCGCTTAGCCAGTGGCTTTCGCTGCACATATTTTTGGGGCTAATGGGCCCCTTGCTCGTCACTTTCCACACGGGCTTTAAGATCGGCGGTATCGTCTCCATCGCCTATTGGAGCATGATCATCACCATGCTCAGCGGCATATTCGGTCGCTATATATACAACCAACTCCCACGCGACACCGCCGGTGGCCAGCTCTCCCCACAGGATTTACAGGAAGAGGAAGAACGCTTAGCTACACAGATCAAAGGTCTCCTAGACAACGATGCGTCTCTTATAGAACAGGTCGACCAAGCAGCCCCGCGCAGCGCGGCCCTTGCCGCTTCCACTAGTGGCTGGCGCTCTCTACTCGTGCTCTTCGCGCAAGATTTCGATCGCTTACTGGCCCGCCGCCGCCTGCACACCCTTCTGCGCACACACTCCGATCTCGGGCGCGCCGAGCGCCGTCAGGTCGTCGGTCTGGCCCAGCGCCGAGCCATCATTGCACGCCGCAAAATAACCTTTGATAGAATGGACCAGTTTTTTCGCTATTGGCACGTGCTGCATCGCCCCTTCGTATGGGTTATGTTCGCCATAATCGCTGTACACATTGGCGTGGCCGTGCTCTTCGGCTATGTCTGGGTCTGATATGGACGCGGATACTCTCGTTATCGTCGCCATAGCCATCGTGCTCTTTGCCGCCACCGTGTTGCCCTATATACGCCGCCTACGGCGCACTGAACGCGACAACCGCCAACGCTTAGAAAACTCCGAAGCAGCCGGGCTCAACGAACCGCCAACGCTACACCCCATCGTCGACCCAGCCGTTTGTCTATGTAGCGGTGCCTGCGTCAAAGCCTGTCCCGAAGGCGACATCCTCGGCCTGATCAGCAATCGGCCTACGCTACTGCACGCCTCGCGCTGTGTCGGCCATGGTCAATGTGCCGCTAGCTGTCCCGTCGATGCCATATCGCTAGTTTTTGGCACGGCGCAGCGTGGTATCGACATCCCGCATGTCCAGGGCAATTTCGAAACGAATGTGCCGGGCATTTATATCGTCGGAGAATTGGGCGGCATGGGACTTATACGCAACGCGCTGCGCCAGGGCCGCCAGGTGGTCGATGGCATCGCCGCCGAAAAGCGCCCTACATCCCCAGAAATACACGACCTGCTCGTCGTCGGCGGCGGACCTGCTGGTATCGCCGCTGCATTAACGGCGATGGAGCACCAATTGAACTTTATCGCGATAGAGCAAGAGGAACCGGGCGGAGCGGTGCGTCACTACCCGCGGCAAAAGCTAGTGATGACCGAAGCGATGGACATTCCTCTCTACGGTCATGTGGAACTGCGCGAGGCAAGCAAAGAACGGCTGCTCGAGCTATGGCAGGATGTATTTGCCAAAACGGGGCTACAGTTCAATACGGGTGAACGCCTATTAAAAATACAGCGCGAGAAGGATTTCTTCCGCGTCGAAACGTCCAATGGCGAATACCAAACCGCGCGCGTAGTGCTGGCCATCGGCCGACGCGGCACCCCGCGCAGACTGGGCGTCGCGGGTGAAGAGCTGGAAAAAGTTTCCTACAAATTATTGGAACCCGAGCGCTTTTGCGAGAGTCGCATCCTCGTAGTCGGGGGCGGCAACAGCGCACTGGAGATCGCCTGGGCTCTAGCCCAACAGGGCCAGGGCAATACGGTGACACTAGCCCATCGCAGCAGCGGCTTTGCCAATGCCAACGAGAACAATCGAGAACGTATCGAAGCCCTAGACCAGAGCGGCCAGCTCGAGGTTCTCCTACAAACCGAGGTCCGCCAAATCGACGAAGAAAACGTATTAGTGGAAACGGCAGGGACACAGCGCACACTAGAGAACGACTACGTCTTCATTTGTATCGGCGGCCAATTACCCCTGGAATTGTTGCACCAGGTCGGCGTGTCCGTCGAGCGCAAGTTCGGGCAGGCCTGAGTATGCGTTGGTTTTTATGCATTGTACTGAGCTTATCGGCACTCCCCCTGCAGGCACAGCTGTTCTCGCCGGACAAGCTCGCACGACCACACGCCGAGCTCGAAGGCCTAACCAACTGCACCCAGTGCCACCAACTCGGCGAACGCATCTCAGAGGACAAGTGCCTAGAGTGCCACGACGTGCTGGCCGCGCGCATCCGCTCTGATCTCGGTTATCACGCCCGTCTTAGGGACAAGACCTGCATCGATTGCCACAGCGACCACCGCGGCCTCGACTACGAAATGGTGCACTGGGACACGACGCATTTCGACCACGACTCGACCGGCTATGCGCTTACGGGAAAACACCTGGACCTCGACTGCGCTCAGTGCCACCAGACAGAATCGTATATAGGCTTAGAACAGGATTGCATCTCCTGCCACCAAGACCAGCACCGCGGCCAGCTCGGCAATGACTGTACCTCTTGCCACGACATCAACGGCTGGAAAGAAGTCCGCTTTGAACACGACGAGGCGCAGTTCCACCTCGTAGGCAAACACCAAGAAGTCGCATGCGAAAAATGTCATACGTTAGAACACAGCAAACTCGACGCCGGGTCAACAAACCAACAAACGCAAGATGATGATGGGCAAATGCGTCGCTACAAGCCCCTGCCCTTTGCCCAATGTATGGACTGTCACAGCGACTACCACCAAGGCCAATTTGAGCAGGACTGCGCCGACTGCCACGGTGAGAGCGGCTGGAAAAGCGTCGATTTCAACCACGAGCGCGCACTCTTTGCCCTACTTGGGAAACACCAGCAAGTAGAGTGCAACGAATGCCACCAGATAGAAATCTTCGCCGATGGCAACGAACTACAGCGCTTTAAACCGCTCCCCTTCGCCAACTGCATGGACTGTCATGTCGACCTGCACCTCCCGAGCCTCGGCACCGACTGTGAGAGTTGCCACGTCGTGAGTGACTGGCGCCAAGCCGGCCGCACTTTCGACCACAGCACAGCGCGTTTTCAATTGGCAGGCAAACATCAAGAGGTCGAATGCGAGGCATGCCACAGCGAGGGACGTTTCCGAGATATTGCCTTTACCCAATGTATGGACTGCCATAACGACTACCACCAAGGCCAATTTGAGCAGGACTGCGCCGACTGCCACGGTGAGAGCGACTGGAAAAGCGTCGATTTCAACCACGAGCGCGCACTCTTTGCCCTGCAGGGGAAACACCAGCAAGTAAAGTGCAACGAATGCCATCTATTAGAAATTTTTGCCAACGACGCAGCACTACAGCGCTTTAAACCCCTGCCCTTTGCCAACTGCATGGACTGTCATGCCGACTACCACCAAGAGCAATTTTCACAAGACTGTCGCGAATGTCACAAAGTCGAAGAATGGCAAGCTTCTACCTTCGAGCATAATCGCTCGACATTCTCCCTAGATGGCGCCCATGCCAATGTCGAGTGCCAAAAGTGTCATCTGTTAAATACTTTTGCCAACGATATCGAGCTGCGCCGCTATAAACCAGTCAACGCCGAGTGTCAGGCCTGTCACGGAGCCCTCTAATGCGCATATTTTTCTCCATAGTATTGTTGGCAGTTTTCGCTCTGCCATCTCTAGCCGCCGAGCGCTCCCCTCATCTCGACATCGAATTATCCTGTACTACGTGCCACACGACGTCCGGCTGGCAGGATATCCGCTTCGACCATGCCACGACCCCGTTCTCCCTAACAGACCAGCACGCCGAGCAAACTTGTCTGAGCTGTCACAGCGTAGAGCGCTTTTCTAATGCCAGCTCCGAGTGCAGCAGTTGCCACGTCGATTACCATCAGGAGTCACTGGGATCCGACTGCCAGACCTGCCACGATTCTTCGGCCTGGAAACCGACGCTGTTCTCGCACGAGATGACCGCCTTCCCGCTCTGGGGAGCGCACAGTGCCACCGACTGCATCCAGTGTCATCAGAACGAAGTGAGCTTCCAATTCGCCGAAGTACCACAAGATTGTTTCGACTGTCACGAGCGCGCATTCACCTCCTCGCGCACGAGTGTCCACCTGACGGCTGGCCCCGACTGCCAGACCTGCCATACACTCGACGAGTGGAGTGGCGGCCACGATCCGATGTGGATCGAAACCCGCAGTGGCCACCACGAAGTCGACTGCGTGCGCTGCCACAAGCGCGCCGAAGACTATGCGAGCCACACCTGTATCGACTGCCACGAATTTTCACAGGACGTGCGCGACCATCGGGGCATCGACCCATTAGATGCCCGCTGTAAGGAATGCCATGCAAATGATTTTGACGATTAGTACGCGCTGGCACTGGCTGCCGATTGCATTGGCCCTGCTCGTTTTCGACCGCCCCCTGTGCGCAGCCGAAGACAACGGGTGGGATGGCCGCTTCGCGCTGCGCTGGAATATGCTGACACAGAGCAATAGCCCCAGCCCAGACTACCAGGACTTGCGCGGCTTTCTGCGCCTGCATAGCCCGCGCTACAGCAGTCGCGCCCTACAACTGCACTTGGACCTCGACGCACGACAAGGCCTCGATGAAAACGTAACCAGTGATCGCGGCCGCTTTGCCAATCGCCGTCGCCTGCGCCAGGCTCATATCGGCGCGGACGTCGCCGGCGGACGCCTGTTACTCGGTCGACACCGCCCCATCTTCGGCGTGTTGGGAGCCGCCGATACCGACGGTCTTAGCTGGCACCGCAGCGGCTCGCACTGGGCACTAGCCCTAACGGGTGGTTACCAAGTGCCCTATTGGCAAGTGAATGCCCCCTTCTCCAGCGATAGCGTACAAACGGGCGGTGAGATCCGCTGGCAGCCAGCGGGGCGTTCCTTTAGCTTCGGCACCGCTCTCCTGCGCGACGAAGCGTTCGATGGCCGCTCTCGTTGGCGCAGCGGTATCGACGAGCGCTGGCGACGCGGAAGACTGACACAGACCCTGCGTGCCGAATTTGACCCGGCCGACAATAGCTGGCGCTCTCTGCGTTTGGACAACAGCTGGCGGCACAGCAAAAAAACCCAGCTACGCCTGAGTTATGCCGCCCGCCTGGCCACCGTCTACCCGCTCAGCGATATCGCCGACTCGCTGCTCTACGGCGGCCGCACACACCATTTTAGCCTCTGGCTCAACCAGCGCTGGAGTCGCTCGCTCTCCACCTCGTTCCGGCTGCGTTCGGACTATGGCGACAGACCCTATCGCAGCGAAGAAGTGCAGCTGCGCTGGGGGCAGCGACGCACACTCACGCTGCGGCTGCGCGACAGTTGGAGCCCATGGCGACAATTGGATCAATTCGGCTTGCTCTTGCAGGGGCGCTTCGGCCGACGCTGGTCGTGGGGGGGCGGTGGCGACGCGACGCTCTTCAGCTGGAAAAATGCACGCGATGGGAAGTTGCGACTGCGCGCGCGCCCCCAGCTCCATCTATCCTTCGCACCTGGGGGGAACCTAAGCTGGCGGCTGCGCGTCGAGGAAACGATTGACGAATTTATGCACCTGCGCACTCGCGCAGAACTCTCGGCCTCGTACGCGCTGTGAAAGGAAGCATCATGTACCGACTGGTACTCCTGCTCCTACCCCTCATCTTAGCCTGCCAAAATCAGGTCCAAAACCCGGAAACCTGGACGGTTCAGGAACTGCATATAGAAGTCGGCCTAGTCGGCGGACACGAATTGGCCTGCGCCGATTGTCATCTCGAAGCTAGTTTTAAAAGCATCCCCTCCAACTGTGAAAGCTGTCATCGCGCGCTCTTCGACAAAACGACGAACCCCGACCATCACGCTGCTGGGTACCCGATTCGATGCAAAGAATGCCATGAGAGCATCGCCTGGCAGCCAGCTTCCGTCGCCCACGATACACTCGACTTTGCACTAGAGGGAGCACACGGACGCATCCTCTGCATCGATTGTCACCTAGACAATGATTTTAGCTCGCTGGCAGCCGATTGCATAGACTGCCACGATGACGACTTCAACGCCGCCGTAGATCCGAACCACATCGAGCAACTCTTTTCGCAGGACTGCACGGAATGCCACAGCATCGACGCCTGGGAACCGGCCACCTTCGATCACGACCTGACGGAATTCCCGCTAACGGGCGCTCATAAAGAAATCGAAGCAGACTGCACTAGCTGTCATACCGGAGGGATTTTCGCCGAGTTAGCCAGCGATTGCATTGACTGCCACGAAGACGATTTCAAAGACGTCGAAGATCCCAATCACGTCGAGCAACTCTTCTCACAGGACTGCACGGAATGCCACAGCCTCGATGCATGGGAGCCGGCCACCTTCGATCACGACCTGACGGAATTCCCGCTAACGGGCGCTCATAAAGAGATTGAAGCAGACTGTGTTAGCTGTCATATTGCAGGGGTATTCGCCGAACTGCCCAGCGACTGCATTGACTGCCATCAAAAAGACGAACCCGTCGATCACTTTAGCCCCGAGTGCGTCGAATGCCATACCACGACCGCATGGGAACCTTCGACCTTCGACCACGAACCGCTCTTCCCCCTCATACGCGGCAACCACAAGGAATATCGAGATAGCTGCACTAGCTGCCACCTAGACCCAGCCGCTTACGAGATCTTTACCTGCACCGACTGTCACGATGGGGAACACGACCGACCTGACATGGACGACGAACACGATGACGTGCGCGACTACACCTACGAGACGCTGGCCTGTTTTGAATGCCACCCCCGCGGCAACGAGGACGATGCCGGAGGGGACGACGATTAATCAGTAGCGAAAAAGCGCTTCTTGAAATATAGCGCCACGCTCACCAACCCTATCAATACCGGCACCTCTACTAACGGTCCGATTACGGCGGCAAAAGCCGCACCCGACTCAATGCCGAAAACCGCGATGGCCACCGCGATGGCCAGCTCGAAATTATTGCTGGCCGCCGTAAAGGACAGGGTCGCCGTACGCTCGTAGCCTGCACCCGATTTGTGCCCCATATAAAACGACACCAAAAACATGAGCACAAAGTAGATCAGTAGCGGCACGGCAATGAGCAATACATCAAACGGCGCACTTATAATGCGCTCGCCCTGCAATGAAAACATCACGCAGATCGTAAAGAGCAGCGCCACGAGCGTGAGCGGACTGATACGCGGAATAAACTTCGCCTCGTACCACTCCTGACCCTTCGCTTTCGTCAGCACATAGCGCGTCAGCATGCCAGCAATAAAGGGGATGCCCAAATAGATGGCCACGCTCTCGGCAATCTGGCCCATCGACACTTCGACCAGCGCTCCCTCTAGGCCCAATATCGGCGGCAATACCGTAATAAAAACATAGGCGTAAACGGAATAAAATAAGATCTGGAAAATGGAATTAAACGCGACGAGTCCCGCAGCATACTCCGAATCGCCGCAGGCCAATTCATTCCAAACGATGACCATAGCGATGCAACGGGCCAGGCCAATCATAATCAATCCCACCATATAGTCCGGATAATCGGCCAAAAAGACCACGGCCAAAACAAACATCAAGATCGGACCAATTACCCAGTTTTGCACCAGTGATAGCCCCAGTATCCGCGTATTGCGAAATACCCCACCTAACTCCTCGTACTTCACCTTGGCCAACGGCGGATACATCATCAACACTAAACCCACGGCAATGGGGATCGACGTAGTGCCAACCTGAAACTGCGTAATCACATCGACTACGCCTGGCGAGAAATAGCCCGCACCTATGCCAATAGCCATCGCCAGGAAAATCCACAGCGTCAAAAATCGATCCAAAAAAGAAAGTCTGCGCTCTTGTGCCGCGGCCATAATACCCTCCTATAGATGTACTGTTCTTATTGTACTGTTCTTATTTTTCTAATGTCCGTGGCAACGATGCTACATAGCTGCGAATCTCATCGCGCACGCGCCGATAGTGTTCGAGCCCTTCCTCTTCGCTCCGCGCATTAGCTGCCAGTCTGGGCGGGTCGTCAAAACTTCGGTGCACGATGCGAGCGTTACCCGAAAAAACGGGACAACTTTCCGCTGCACTATCGCATACTGTCACTACGTAGTCAAAATCGATAGACAGCAAATCACCTACTTGAGTAGACTCCTGCCCGCTGATATCAATCCCTGCCTCGGCCATAACGCGCACCGCATGGGGGTTGAGGCCATGCGTCTCAATCCCCGCCGAATAGGCTTCTATCTCCCGTCCCTTGAGCTCGCGAGCAAAACCTTCCGCCATCTGGCTACGGCACGAATTGCCGGTGCACAAAAAGAGTATGCGCTGCATGAGGACCCCTTTTGTTCTTGCTAATATATGTGTATATCCGTTTTTTCAGATATAAAAGTAGACGTCATCTCTCTAAATCGCAACGCCTCTCTGCCGACGAGAGCTTTTCACGAGACTTATTATGGAATCCGACCTCGCCCTCTTTAAAGCCTGCTCCGCCCCCACGCGCCTGCGCATTCTGTTCTTATTGGCCACTCGCGAACTCTGCGTATGTGAACTCGTCGAAGTATTGGAGATGCCACAAGGCAAAATATCTCGCCACCTCGCCATACTCAAACAAGCCCGACTCGTGTGCGATCGCCGCGACGCCACTTGGATTTATTACTCGCTAGGGCCCGCCGACTCTTCCTTAAAAAAGCATCTACGCAATTATCTAAAAAAAGAGGCGAACGCCGTCAGAGAAAAAGACCGCATCCGCCTACAAGACCTTGCCAACAAAGGGCAAATCTGCACTACTTAATATAGCTCCTACGCACGCAGCCAATCCGCCAAAACCGGCTCTGCCACCCCGACCATCAGCGCATAAGCCGCATCCGTCAGATGCAATTGGTCTTCGACAAAGAGTTCCTCACGCACTCGCTTCTCCGCAAAGAAAATGCCGTTTGTCTCCACATAGCGATCCCCCTCCAACAAGCCCAAACGCACCCGCGCGTTGATCCGCTCAATAAGATCCCACTTGCTCAACTTCTGTGGCGCTTTAATAATGCTAAAGAAGGCCAACGGCACGCACTCTCCATATGCCCGCACGAGCAGCCGCAGCCGCAGCACATTGCCGACGATCTGCTCTTCCCCTATCGCCGCATTGAGGTCGTTACTGCCGCAGTACACACACACCGCGTCGGGCTTCTCTTCTTCGAGCACGGCCGGCAACAAATCGAGCCACTGCGATGTGGTAGTTCCGCCAATAGCACAATTCACCACCTCGCGCCCCACAAACACTTCATCCGCACTATGCCACTGCTGGAATATAGAAGACCCCACCAAAACGATCTTAGCCATATCGTCCCATCTACCCCTTTACGGCACCCGCCGCAATGCCCCGCACAAACAAGCGCATCGTAAACAGAAAGATCAACACCAGCGGTAACGAGGCAATCGAATAACCCGCCATCATCTCACCCCATTGTTTTACATACTCGCCATCTAGCTTGATTAGACCCGCCGCCAAAGTCAGCAGCGAGTCGTCGCGGATAATAATGAAGGGCAGCAAGAAGTCGTTCCACACGGAGATAAATTGTAAAATAGCCAGCGTCGAAATAACCGAGCCCGACATCGGCAGCACAATATAGAGCACCTGGCGAAACGGACTCGCCCCATCGACATCGGCCGCATCAAACATGTCCTGCGGAATCTCTTCTATAAAATTGCGCAGGATAAATATCTGCACCACCTGCGCCCCGGAAATGCCCAGTATAACTAGCGCTAACAAAGAGTTGATCAAATTCATATCGCGCAGCAAAATAAAGAGCGGCACTAAGTTTGCCACCCCGGGCATCAACATCAGCACCAAAAAGAAGTACCACAGAAAGGTCGCACCCGGCATGCGATAGCGCGCAAAGAAAAAACTCGCCGCGATCGAACATAAGAGCGCAAAGACCACGGCCGTAACCGCCACGACAATGGTATTAAAGATATAGGTCCCCACCGTATCCCAAGCCACCTTCCAGTTTTCCCAATGCCACGTGTCTTTCGTGCTCACGCGCACGCTCGGCCATTCGGCATCACTCGGTTTAAGACCCGCCATCTCGGCCTCTTGCGCCAAGACCACCTCGCGCGGTTCATAAGCCTTTAAAGAAGCCGGGCGCTGGTTGAACGTCTCGACAAAACCGGCAAGAGAGAGCGGCCCAAAGGGCTCGTGATTAAACTGCTTGTTGTTCTTCACGCTAATGGCAAACGTCACATAGAGCGGAAAGAACGCAAAAATCAATACGCTCCAAATAAAGAGATGCTTGCCAAATTCGTCCCAGAAAGAGCGCATTTACTTCTCCACGCGTACGAAGCGGTTGTTTATTTCCGTCAAAATAAGAATAAAGAAGAACACGATTAGGCCAATCGCACAGGCCTTGCCGGCATACAACTCGACAAAAGCACTGCGGAACATATAGAGCCCCGGCACCAACGCCACGCCCCTGGGCCCCCCAGTATCGCCAAGTAGGATTAAGATCTGTCCGTAGGTCTGCAAGGTGCCAATAATCATGAGCACTAAATTGATACGTACCTGCGTCAGAATGAGCGGAAATTCGATATAGAAGAACTTTTGCAGCGCCGATGCATTGTCGAGATCCGCCGCCTCGTAGACGCTCTCGTCGATACTGGCCAGCCCCGTTAGATAGATCAACACACCGACGGTGCCCACCCAGGGAAAACCCCAGAAAACCAGTGCGGGAATTACCAGCGACGCGTCGCCCAGCCACGAGGGATTCGCTCCGGCGTGAAAGACCCCCCAACTAAAAACACCGTCCATCCACACCAGCACTTCCATAAAACCGCTGCCGTTGAGGATGCGGTTGAGAATGCCCTGCGTCGGGTCGTAAAAAGATTTCCACACGAGCAGGCCGACCATGGCCGGCACGATCATCGGCACGACAAAGAGCACGCGGTAGATATACTGCCAGCGCTCGCTTTTGAGCCGGTGGATAAAAACGGCTGTCACAATAGAGGGCACCATCTTTACTAAGTTGGCCAACACCAAAATAAAAATGACGCCAAAACCGCTCCACAATATCTGGTCGCCGGTCGTCATCATCGACTGATAAAAAAACCACAGAAAACTATAGAGCAGGCAAAGGCCCTGCACCCACTGGCTCCACTCCCGACGAAAGATCTTATGGACTCCGACGCCAATCACCGTGCCCCACAGCGCGCGACCGTACCAGTCCCAGGCCTCGCTGGCATTCATATTCAATACCGTCGAATTATCGGCCGCAGCAAAGAGCGCTAGCCCCAGCACGCCCACTAAGGCCACTACACCCCACGGCGCGCCGCGCACCAACCACAGCGGCCTACCCACGAGAATCGCCATCAAGAGCACGATCCAACTCACCATAACCAGCCACAGAAACGGCGACCAGCCCAATAGCTGGTGAAAATTGTAGAGGCCGACAAATTCTTTTACATACGAACCATTCCAGCGAAAGAAGGCGTGATAGATGGCGCTGGCAGCGGGGAAATACGAAAATACGCCGACCATCAATGCCGATGGAAGGACGAATAGATACAGCCGCCAATAAGAGACTAAACGACGCGTGCTAATATACTTTGGCATAAACCGCCTTAATTCCGATCTAAATCGATTTTGATGTACTGCTGTATATCCTGCGCTTTGCTGTGCCCCTCATCGAGCAAGTTCTGCCACTGCATTAAACGATAGGAGTTGCGATAGCGGCGCATGCGCATCTCCCACAGATAGACCATCTTGCTCTGCACCCGTTCACTCGATGGCGCCTCGTCTCCCCAGGTGGCACCATAGGAAAAACCGGCCAGCTGATGCGAAAGCGACATCTCTTGCGCCAAGCGCTCTTCCCACTCCGTGTTGAGCAAGCGCTCGAATTCCTGCGCCATCGCCCGCGGCATTTCGCGCTCCATCATATCGGCAAAACCGTCAAAATCTACTTTGTGTTCGACCAACTCCCAGCGCGCCTGAGTATAAACAGTAGCGGCCGGACCAGCCCCTATAACGCGGTTGACCTCTCCGGTCCAAAACCCCTCCGGCGTGCGCATAAAGGGGCGCATCTGCGGGTGCGGTTCTGCCCCTTTAATAACGGGCGGCCAGCGCGCGAGCTGATTAAAGCGCTGGTTGCTCGCGCGCGAAGTCAGATACTGCAAAAAACGCAGCGTAATATCCGGGTGTTCGCTAAACTTCGACACCGCCAACCGGAACACAGCTGGGGCATCTGCCTCGCTGATGCGACCGCGCACGTACTGGCCAAACTCGGGATCGTCGCGCGTCGGAAAGGGAAAGTCGATCACGCCCATA
>JBLHGI010000153.1:0-13286 GCA_047616505.1 Planctomycetota bacterium | reverse complement strand
TGGCGCTGCGCATTTTCCCCAATACATCGCCGCCCTCATAACCATCATGGGCTATGCCAAAGGCGGCTCCGCGCTGGCCGACGGGCGGATACTTGGCCGATTGCACAATGACTTCCGCCTGTGCCGCATCGCCGACCATGGGCACCATAATACCCATCGCGCCGACATCGAGTACGCGCGCTATAAAATGGTACTGGGTGGCGGGAACGCGCACGAAGGGCACGATTGGAGCCCCGTCGCCGCTGGCGATAAGATCGCGCACGGTCTCTATGCTCCAACCCGTGTGCTCCATATCGTAGATCATAAAGTCGGCGCCGGCGTTGGCGGCGAGGCGCGCTAGGCCCGGTGTGCAAAATTCGAAGGCCATGGTGCCAATGGCCGTGCCGCCTTGGGCGATGGTGCGTTTTACGCTATTTGTTTTCATCGGCTGGCTCTTTCGGCATAGGTGCGCAGTTTGTCGCGCAGGTTGGTATGGCGTGCGGCCTCGGGGTTGACAATAAACTCGGGCAGGCGCCCGGCGGCGAGGCGGCAGATCGCGGCGACGGCATTGCGGCCGATGCCGGTGAAGCACTCGTCGGTCCAGGCTAGACCGTGTGGTGCTACGATAACATTGTCGAGCTCTAGGATGGGGTCGTTTGGATCGATGGGCTCTTTTTCAAAGACGTCGAGACCGGCACCGGCGATGCGATGGTCCTGTAGGGCGCGCGTAAGGGCCTCTTGGTCGACGATGGGACCACGCGCGATGTTGATCAGATAGGCGCTCTCTTTCATAAGGGCGAGGGCGCTATCGCTAATCAAGTGGTAGGTGCGGTCGTTGAGTTCGCAGCAAATGACGACAAAGTCGGATGTGCGCAGCAGGGTGCCTAGATCGACTAACTCGGCGCCGACCTGTTGGGCGTGATAGGCGCTGCCCTTGGGGTCGGTCGCCAACACGCGCAGGCCAAAGGGTTGGATCAGATTACAGATTTCGCGGCCAATATTGCCCAGACCGATCAGGCCCATCGTGCGCTCTGCCAGTCCCGTACCCATATGGTCCATGCGCTCGTTCCAGCGTCCCTCGCGTACGAGCGAATCCTTGATGAGCAATTTCTGGCTCAGGGCCAATAAGTAGGTAATGGCCGCTACGGCGACGGGGCGGCGCACGGCGTTGGGTGTAATCGTCAGCAATACGCCGCTGCGCGTGCAGGCCCCGATATCGACATTGTCGTAGCCGACGCCAAAGCGGGCGACCAGTGAGAGGCGCTCGTTGTTGGCGAGACTGTCGGCATCGATCTGAGATCCGAGCAGGATCAAGGCGTCGTAGTCGTAGAGTTGGTCGCCGTAGATCGGCGAGTGATCTTCGCTGAGAAATTCCCATTCGATGCCAGGCGTTTTGTCGAGGCGATCGAGGCCGATATCGCCGAAGCTGATCGTGCCGTCGCTGCGGAGAAAATCGCGGGTGAGTGCTACGCGGAAGGTCTTGTCCATAGAGACTTATTTATTAGCAGATAGATGTAAAAAAGACACGTACCACTTGTGTACTGTGTGCGAATTGTTAGGCGCCCGTTATAATAAACTAAAATAATAGACAATATGTCACCGGCAGCAAGGGGCGCATTATTTGTTTGGTGACCTTTGTATCTGCGCGGCCTAAATAGAAGATATTTTTAGCGCTTTATCAATTTAGTTGGGGTCGTGCTCGCCTTGTTCCTGCGGTAGATACTGGCGGCCTTTTACGAGCGCCGTCAGTGCTTCGTTGTAGGGGCAGGGCAAATCGAGCTTGCGGCTTTCGCGCACGATATAGCCGTTGAGGGCATCGATCTCCGTCTCTTTTCCACGCGCTAGATGTTGCAACATGGAGACGCGATGAAATTTGCGGCGGCCGTATTCTTTAATGGTTTGTAGTGGGTTTTTTTCGGGTATCTCAATGCCGCGCGCCTCGACGAGGGCGAGTGCTTCTCTGATGATATGCGTTTGTAAGTGGTCGAGTTCCTCGATCTGCCCTAGATGTCCAGGGCGTAGGTCTGTTATGGCGCATAGGGCGTTGAGGCCGCAATTGAGCACGAACTTCCCCCAGATTGTCGCCATAATATCGCGTTCGACGACGGGGTGCATTTCGGCGCGCTGCATCCAGTCTCTTATCGTTTCGAGACGTGCGCTCTCGCTTTGGTCGAGTTCACCGAGATAGGTTTTGCTCTCGTTGGTATGCGAGACGTGGCCGGGGCCTATTAGGTCGGCGCTGTGAAAGCTCAGGCCGGCCATAACGCGCTCTTTGCCGAGGATGTCTTGCAGTGTTTCTATATTGCCGAGGCCATTTTGCAAGGTGAGTGCAAAGCCGCCCTCTTTGAGGATGTGTTGGGCGCTTTGCGCGGCGGCGGCCGTGGCATAGGTGTTGACCATGATGAGGGCCATATCGACGCCGGATACTTCGGCCAGGTCGGTCGTGGCATCTACCGCTACAATAAACTCGCCGTGCAGGCCGTCCATGCGCAGGCCGTTTTGACGGATGCTATCTATGTGCTCGTGCCAGGGGTCGATAAAGGTGATCTGGGCACCCGCGCGGGCGAGGTTGGCGCCGTAGAGGCTACCCATATTTCCCGCGCCGATAACGGCGATATGCATATTGTGCTCCTCGTCTATTGAAAGAGTATTAGCGCCATTCATGTTTGGGATAGCGCCGCTTCAAATCCTTCTTTATCTCTGGGTAAGTCCGCTGCCAAAAGCTCTCCAGGTCGTCTGTAACCTGCACGGGGCGGTAGTTCGGCCCTAGTATTTCTAGCAGTAATTTCTGTTTATTACCCGCGATACACGGTGTCTCCTTTAGGTCGTATAGCTCCTGAATCTTGGCACGCCCACGCGGCGGCCCCTCGTTGTAGTACTCGATCTTCATGCGCGGCCCGCTAGGC
Source organism: Planctomycetota bacterium (assembly GCA_047616505.1). Taxonomy (GTDB): domain Bacteria; phylum Latescibacterota; class UBA2968; order UBA8231; family UBA8231. The sequence continues at coordinate 10,401 of JBLHGI010000153.1, read as the reverse complement.
AATTTCCAATGTGTCGGTGCCATCTGCTCGACGAATTGTTGCTCTTTCCAGGGCAGCGCATTTTGCACGTGACCCAGACAGGGACGGTTGCGAATGTGGCTGTAGCGCGTGGCGCCTTCGACGATTTCGTGATAGATAACGCGGATCTCGTCGTCGTCGTAGGCAAGCAACGAACGCTGCGGGAAGAGGCGTTGCAAGAGACGCGTGCGCCAGATCCACTGCTCGACGTCGCGGTCCCATTTTTCCAAGCGGATATTTTCGTTGGCGATCTGCTCTACTAAGATTTCTTCGGCGCGGGCGGCATTGATCTTTGCCACCGGCGCTTGGTAGTAGGCTAGATCGCCGTAGAGGTATTTTTCCACTGCTTCGACGGCGCGCGATTCGCTATTCCAACTCGTTTCCTCATCTAGGAGAATGCGCTCTGGGTGCACTTCTTCTAACCACGCCGTATCGATGGCGCTGGCCAGCGAGAGTGCGGTGCGCACCTGGCTGTCGCCTCGCGCTTCGAGCTCGCGCACTTCGAGAGCGACGAAGGCCTGCGCCTGGCGCACACAGCTATTGCGGTCGAGTTCGACGCGGCGCTGTCCAGCCATGGCACAGAGCAGGCTATCGCCCGTGCCGCGGCGCACGGCGACGCGGTCGTAAAAGGCGTAGAGCAGGCATTTGCCCAGCGCTTCGTCACGGCCGCCTCGCGCAGATTTAAGTCCGCTGCGCCGCGCGGCATCGCGATAGAGTTTGGCAGTTAGCTCTAACTGGCGCGCGGCGTGGGCACTGATGCCCTGTGCGGAGCAGGCGGCGGGGTTGAACTTGCTGTCCTGTGCTCGCCGTAGCGCTCGCTCGCGGATGCTCAAGTCAGAAGGCCATATAGAATCAGATTGGCTGTATTCCTTGCGCAGCGGCTGTTCTAATAGGTCGCGTTCGCCGATGAGCGCGGCCCAAGTGCAGGCGCGCTCTAAGCAATCTCGTGCCGCCGCCTCGACCAGGAAGCGCCCTAGGCGCGGGTGACAGGGCAGTTGCGCCATATGGCGGCCGGTGGCCGTTAATGCGCCGTCGGCCTCGATGGCGTCGAGCTTTGTGAGCAGGACGTGGGCGCGTTCGACGGCGTCGACATCGGGTGCGTCGAGCCAGGGGAAGCTATCGAGATCGTCGACGTGCAGTGCGCGCAATTGCAGCAGCGCATCGGCTAGATCTAAGCGCTGGATCTCGGGTGCATCGCGCTCGGGTCGTGCGTGCTGTTCTTCCTGCGACCACAGGCGGGTGCAGGTGCCCGGTGCGGTGCGCCCGGCGCGGCCGGCGCGCTGCTCGGCTGCTGCACTGCTGATATTTTCTATGAGCAGTGCGTCGATGCCGCGGCGCGGGTCGTGGCGATGTACGCGCGCCAAGCCGCTATCAATGACGTGATGTATGCCTTCTATCGTGATAGAAGTTTCCGCTACGTTGGTGGCGACGATGACCTTTCGCGCGGTATTCGGGGCTAGTGCCGCGTCCTGTTGGCGCGCGGGCAGCGACGAGTAGAGCGGATAAAAAACCAGCGGGCCATTGCGTCCGAGCTGGTTTTGCATGGTCTGGATCGTGCGGCGGATCTCGTAGGCACCGGGCATAAAGACGAGCACATCGCCCTCGCCCTCTTCATCGAGCAAGGCTTTTAGGGCATAGGTCGCGGACTGCCAGGGGGGCGTATGGGTGGCGGTGGGTCGATAGCGGATATCGACGGGATAGGCGCGGCCCTGCGTTGTTAGCGCCGGGCAAGCGAGCCAATCGGCTAGGCTTTCGGCATCGAGGGTCGCCGACATTAGGAGCAGGCGCAGGTCGGGGCGTGTACTTTCTTGCAAGCGGCGGACCAGGCCTAAGCTCAGATCGGCGGCGAGACTGCGTTCGTGAAATTCGTCGAGTACGACGGCGCCGACCTCTTTGAGCTGCGGATCAGACTGTAGACGCCGCAGGAAGAGACCTTCCGTTAGAAAGCAGATACGGGTGTCTGGGCCGACTTGGCTGTCGTGGCGGGTCTGGTAGCCGACGAGTCCGCCCAGCGGCACCTTGAGCTCGGCGGCGACACGGCGTGCGACGAGACGTGCGGCTAGGCGACGGGGCTGTAGGATGAGAATTTCGCCGCGCAGCGCGGGAGATTGTAGGAGGATCTGTGGGACTTGGGTAGTTTTACCAGAACCGGTGGGTGCTGTCAATACCAGACGATTGCCTTGCTCCATATAGGTAAGTAGCTGGTCTTCGATCTGGCGCACGGGCAACGCGGTGTGGTCCGCGCTATTTTTCACAGATATTTCTTCAAGCGGTCTCTGAAGGCGGAGGGATTGGAAATGTCTTTGAGTATATAGTCGTTGACGCCGCTCTTCATGGCGAGTTTTATAGTCTCGATGTTTTTTTCGCCCGTGAGCATAACAATGGGAACCTCGCGCATGTTCTCGTCCTGGTGCAGCGTCGTCACGAACTCCATGCCGTCCATCTTGGGCATATGCACGTCGCTGATGATGAGATCGGGGTGTTCTCTGGGGGCGGCAATGAGCCCTTCTTGACCATCGGCTGCTTCGATGACATCGTGACCGAAGTCGGCGACAAATTTAGCCACGGCCATGCGGATGACGAGAGCATCCTCGACTATGAGCACTTTCTTGCGTTCCCCACTGACGGGTTCTTGGCCTTTCAGCGCACTGTCCGTCAACAGGTCACCGCAGCAATTGCAGTGGCTCGCCGAATTGCTGCCGTGGCCGACTGCGCATCGCAGCGACCGCACTGGTAGGCGATATAGTGCAGTAGTTGGTGGTCTCTGTTGTTCGCCATATCCCATGTTCCCTATATCAGCTGTCAAGAAGCTGTATGGGATAAATGTAGAGCGTGTTTTCCCCGAGGGCAACAAAGTGCCCGCAATGGGTTGGGGAAAGCTAAGACGGTAGACAGTCGAAGGCGCGCAGGATCTGTAGGTGTTCCAGCGTCAACACGCCTTGCCACTGCTTTTTTGCTTCTCGCCAGGCCTCCGGGTAGGTTTCGCCCCAGTTCCAATTGGGTGTCCAAGAGCCGTCCTCGCCTTGCTGGGCGATGGCAAAGTGCAGATTGGCCTCTACCTGTTCTTGGAAGTCGGCGTAGAGTATGGAACGAGGCGAGTGGATTACGTCGAGGGGCCGAGTGCAGTACTGGTGCCACTTAGAGGAGTCTGTTTCTATGCTGCTGTGAGCGAGTTCGGGTAAGCGTTGATCTAATAGTACCTTTAGCATGGCGGGGATAGAGTCCGTGGCGGCCAGACGGAGATAGCACTGGTACTCGTTGATCGCGAGTTTCTCCAGTTGGGGCAGCCGCGATGCGACTTCCCGCGTCGCGCTCTCGCGCAGTTTGGTGGGCACTTCGCTGGGGCATTGATATAGATAGGCGAGCACTTCGGGGCGCGGGTTGTCGAGGAAAAAGTTCCAGCCTTTGCCAAATTCAGCGCCGTAGTGCCACCAGGGAGCATGAGGAGCGCTGTTGTCGTGTGCCGGTATGATGGGCCAACTCTTGTAGTGGGGATCATAGCTCTCGACGATATAGCGCATGGCGCGTGCGGCGAGCTCTTCGCCGCTGCCCACCTCGCACAGTAGGCGCAGTGCATAGATCGTGGCTAATACAGAAGAAGTATCGGATGTGAAATCGGCTTCAATTAGCGCAAAACCGCCGTCTTCTCTTTGATAGGGTGTTAAGGCCGTGACTACGGCGTCGTTAGAGCCGTCTTCAAAGGCAAAGGCGTAGAGCGCGCGTTCGACGGGTCTCGCATGCTCTTTTATATAGCGGACAGCGCGTGCGTGGGCTTCGACGCTGAGTTGGGCGGTGGGATTGACCATGGCGTATTGTAGCTCTCCCGATAGAGTAAGACGCGTATTTTACTATAGGAAAAGACCGGCATGGAACCGCGTCAATACCGCGCGGGATATGGCATCGCGCGCATTGGACTTTGTCATTGACCTTGTTATAGGTTCCTAGATTTTTCGTGCAATAGACAACAAAAAGGAAATAGAACTGTGAACGAACACGCGCTGGAGCGTTTAGAATACCCGCAGGTCATGGAAATTTTGGCGAGTTATGCCACGTCGGGTTTGGGCAAAAGGGAAGTGGGCCAACTGCATCCGCTCAGTGACCGGGGCGAAGTAGAGCGGCTATTGGCCGAAACTACCGAGCTGAAGGTGCTGTTGATGCCGGAGCAGGATTTGCCCATTGGCGGGTTGCACGATGTGTCCTTTAGCTTGCTCAAATTGGAGCAGGGGGCCGATATATTGCCCATCGACGAGATACTGGCCGTGGGCGATACGCTGCGCGCTGCGCGCAATGTCAGAAACTATATCGCCGGCGCGGGAGAAAGCTATCCGCACGTGGTCGCAATGGCAGACAACATCGGCGTCTTTGATGAACTAGAGCAGCGCATTGAGAAGACTTTTAACGAGGGCGGCGGCATGCGTTCGAGCGCCAGTCCGCGTCTGAAGAATCTGCGCAACGAGATTCAGACGCTGCGCGGTCGGGTGCGCGGCAAGCTCAGTGCGCTGATGCGTTCGGATATCGCCAGTCACTTACAGGATACGAGTATCCGCGAAATCGATCAGCGACCGGCGCTGGCCGTACGCGCTTCGGCCCTATCCAAAGTGCGCGGCATGCAGCGCGGACGTTCGGATAGCGGCAATACCGTGTTTGTGGAGCCGGAGGGCGTGCGCGAGATGAGCGATGAACTGGCGCGGGCGATGGACAAAGAGAAAGAGGAAATACGGCGAATTTTACAGGAGCTAGCGGCGGCGATTGCAGACCGTTTACAAGATTTGCGCACGACGCTTGCGAGTATGGCACACGTGGATATGACTTTTGCCAAGGTGCGCATGAGCCGCGCGATGGCCATGCAGCCCGCGGTGCTCAACGGCGATGGAGTGATTCGCCTAAGAGAAGCGCGTCATCCGCTCTTGCTCGATTTGGCACAACGCGGTGGCCTAGAAGAAGTAGTGCCAATTGACGTGCGTGTGGGCGATGATTTCCACACGCTGATTATCACCGGGCCCAATACGGGCGGCAAGACGGTGGCGCTGAAGACGATCGGGTTGCTGACGCTGATGTGTATGACGGGTATGCACGTGCCCGCCGCGGCCGAGTCGTCGTTGCCGGTATTAAATAATGTGTTTGCCGATATTGGCGACGAGCAGAGTATTGAGCAGAGCCTGAGCACTTTTTCGAGCCACCTGACGCAGATAGGGCAGATTCTGCGCGAGGCCGATGGCAATTGCCTGGTGTTGATGGACGAATTGGGCGGCGGTACGGACCCGGCCGAGGGGGGGGCACTGGCAAAGGCCATACTAGAGTTTCTGCACGAGCGACAGGTGCGCACGGCGGTGACGACGCATATCAGCCAGCTCAAGATGCTGGCTTATAGCGTAGAGGGCATGGAAAATGCCTCGATCGAATTTGACGTCGAGACGCTCAAGCCGACGCACAAGGTGATGATTGGCACGCCGGGGTCTAGCAATGCACTATCCTTGGCGCGTCGTTTGGGTTTACCCGAAGAGGTCATTGCGCGCGCCGAAGACAACCCGCAGGACGAGGGTACGGCCGAATTGCTCAATGCGCTGCAGGCGGCGGGGGTGCGGGCTTTAGCCGCTGGAGAACGGGCGCAGGAAGCGCGCGAGAAGGGCGAGCGTTTGGCGTCGGAGCTACAGCGAAAACTAGAAGATGCCACGGCACACGAGCAGGCGCTGAAAGTGAGCAATGGTCAGGCGGCGTATGCCACGCTGCGCAAGCTCCTGCGCGATATGGAGGCGCTGCGCACTGAGGAGCCATCAAAGCGCGCGCTATTGATGGAGCTGGGCAATATGGCGGGTGAAATTGCGGCGGAATTGGACCGTGCACCCGAGGTGAAAGCCGAGCGCAAGCTGCGCGTGGGAGGCCGTGTGCACGTGCGCAGTTTAGGACGGGTAGGCGTGCTTGTCGAGATGGACGAGAAGGCGGGCAGGGCCGTAGTAGACTTTGGTGCGCTGCCGCTGAAGGTGGCCTTGGAAGAAGTCGAGGTGGCCTAGGATGGGGCGACAAGTGACGCGTGAGGCGGTTGCTGTTAAACGCGAATGTTCAGGGTCCGGCGAATAGTAGTCTGAACGCGAGCGCGACAAAAACCACGGCGGCTACCTTATTTATCGCGCGCTGTGCTCCTGCCGAGCGTTGCAAGGACTGACCGAGTTCTCCGGCTAACAGAGCGACTGCTCCGAAAACGAGTACGGTCGCTACTATAAAGACCCCTCCTAATAAAACGAGTTGCGCACCAGTGCTCCGCGTGTGGGGTCGGAAAATTGCGGCAAGATGGCGAGAAAAAAGATGGATACTTTGGGGTTGGTAATATTCATAAAGGTGCCGCGGCGATAGAGTGCGAGTCGGCCGAGGGTGACGAGTAGCCCCGCTGAACGACCGTGCTGGGCCGACTGGGTCAGCACAAAAATATTGTCCGGCCCCGGCGCCAAAGCCAAAGTCATAGAGATGGCGAAAAATGCCAGCAGGGTTTCGACGGGTATCAAGGTGCCTATGGCTCTATTGATGATGTGCTGTTCGTAGTTTCTGTATTAATCTGCGACGAATGATTCGAAGCGCGCTAGCACCTTCTTTTCCAACTCCGATAAACCATCCCATACCGCACGCGATATGCTGCTTTGTTGTGTGGCTTTTCCACGTCTTAGCCAGGGACGCTCGCAGCCGATGACGGCGGCGGTGCGCGGTCTGTCGCTGCGGTTGGGTGAGCCTCGGTGGAGACAACGCGGGTCGCGTATGAGCACATCGCCGGCCTCAAAGAGGAGGGGTTCGAGCGGAATTTCGCCGCGTTTTATTCTTTCGAGTGCCTGTTCTTTGGGCAGTCTATGGCTGCCGCGCGCCACTTGGAATGGGCCATCTACGAGCCCGACGTCTGTAAAAGAGAAGTTGATGGCGATGAGTGCGGGCGGGTGTGGTAGGTCGGGGTTTTCGACAAAGAGTGGCCAGATATCGGAGTGCACGGCTTGGTAGACCGAACCGCGCAGTGGGGTGTCGGTGGCGAATTGGGTGTAGAGAGCATCGGGGCCGAGCAGACGTGTGACAATGCCGTGGATCGTCGTGCAGGCGAAGATGCGCGCATCGTAGAACGGCGGTTCTAGGGGCAGGGGAATATAGTGTCGTCGCAGCCCCCGGTTGGGTTCTTTGTCGTGCTGGGCCACGTAGTCGCGCAGAATGGGGGCAAAGGCTTTGTTGCAGTCTTGCATGAGGTCGCGTGGCAGATGGTTGCGCAGAATGCCGAAACCGTCTTGGCGGACTTGGTCTGTTAATGAGTCGAGTTCATTTTCGCGCATGGTTTTGTCCAATTACAGTAAGAAGAATAAAAGTGCTGTAGGGTGCGGGTGCCTTCAGGCGAATAACTCCTGCAGCATGTTTTCCGTTTGGCGCAGGACCATCGGCAGTGCCTCGGGTACTAGCTTGGACCAGAAGCGCGTTTCGACTTCGTGGCCGCCGCGCGCGAACGCCTCGGGGATGGGGAGATAGCCGCAGTACATATTGCAACAGTGAGCCACCAGCGTTTTGAAGGCGGGCGACGCCATCTTGAGGGCTAGCTGTCCTTCTACAAAAGGTTCGCCGGCTAGGCCTACTAGGGCAGAGCGGCCGATGCGAAAGGTCTGTATTTCGTAGTGCAGGTTTTTTTCGCGCTGGCGCTGTAAATCGACGCTGACGATAGAGGCCGATTGTATCCACTCGCTGTCGATGACCCTAGTTCCAGCGGGCACGGGTGAGTCGCCCTCATAGCCGCGATAGGCGTTGTCTTCGTTCCATATGGGATCTGGGTTTTCTGCGAGCATCTTTTGCGCTTTGGCTAACAGTTCAGGCTCGACCTGGCGAATGGCAATAGGCAGGCGTACGCTGGTCGCCTTGAGTTGGCAGTCGTCTTCGCTGTCGCTGTTTTCCAAGACCTGCTGCGTCACGCTGGCCAGCATCTGTCCCATTTTGCGATGATCGGGACGGTAGTCCGGATCAAAGGGATTCCACGGGTTTATATTGCCACAGCAGCCGTTGGCTACTAGCGCGACGCTGTTGGGGTGCAGGCGTTCCATCTCGTCGGCCCATGCGCCGGGCCAGTCGGAGGAAATGACGGCTTGGGGGAAGACGTTGACCGGGTGGCCCGTATGGTGCAATAAGAGAGCGATGGGACGGGCTGAAAGGCTCTGCACGCAGAGCACGCCGACCTCTGGATCGGTTGGTCCTTCGAGATAGCGGATATAGGTGGGACCGAGCGGCATGGGCCAGCGCGGTCCGGGCATGCGCACGCTGCCGTCGTCGGTGACGGCGCGGCGATTGAATTGGATGCGCCCTTCGATGCCACTGCCGGCGCGCAGACGCGCCGGCTCTAAGTGCTCGTTGGCTTCCTGGGCTGCGCGCACGACGCGTTCCTCGACGAATTCGGCAAAATGCGCCTCGCCGCCCGCGAGCCAGGTGCATTCGGGCGGCAGAGGGGGCAGGTCTTGGTCGAACATAAAGGAGCCGAGGGCCGGAGCGGCGTGTACCTGTGTCGCGTGCACCATGACGGCACTTTGAGGAATTTTGCACGTTCGTTCAACGGCGGCGCGAATGCGATTGGCCACTGGTTCGGTTACGATCGTAACATCGAGGCTGATGAAACAGAGTTTTTGCAGACCCTGTTCGAGAATGAGGACTCGCGCATTGAGGGCGGAGTCTACGTATTTTCCGGGCCGATACCAACCGACTTCACCGGCCAGGGATACGTCGGATTGTGGCGTAATTTCTATGCGGGCAGCGCCGGCGCGCAGGGGGGTATCCATAGTGAATTAATCCTCATCGGTTTCGAGCGAGTTCCAGCTGATGCCGCTGGCGGTCTTGGCAAATTTGACCTTTTCGAAATCCTGCGATAGGACCATGAGTTCGCCGCCGGTAGAGATGCGGGCGGCGGCGAAGGTGTGGTTTCAAGTCTGAAGTGCACGTTTATTGTTTACGGTTTACCGTGTTGAAAGATATCGTTTGGTACTCGAAATTCCAGTGATTTCCGAGGTCGATCATTAAGTCTATTTTTAGCTGGTCGAATTTTAGCTTGAGTGACCCTCTTAACGCCAGTGCCCTTGGGGAAATACGGGCGTAATAATCCGTGGGGGTTTTCGTTACGTCCGCGCTCCCAGGCACCATACGGATGGGAAAAATACACTTTGGCCACTCTTTTGTGTTGGGCAAATTCGTTGCTGTTGTCCACCGTTACCGTGTAGACCTGGTTTTTCATTTCACTCAACGGCTCTATGGTTACATCGGCAATATGATCGGCCTCCTCCGCGATGGCCACCCATCATCAGATCGACTCCCCAATCGCCGATCCGTGTTTTCTCTTCAACGATGGCAGGGCGGTCATCAATAGAGACTCGGTGGGGAATGGAGCCTTTATAAGCGGTCTTGGATGAACGGCCTGGGGATGATACCCGTTGGGATTTCGATTTCGTTTTAATTCGCATGAAATTGTCGTGCGATGCACACCGATTATCCGAGCCATCTGCGGGGGATCCTGGCCGACTTTATGCAACGCGGATATTTCGTGCCTTTGGGCTAGGGGCAACTGAGTATACTCCTTCATAAGTTCCTCCTCGTGGGGCGTGTGAATTGACAAAGGGAATATCACCCTCTGAGCGTTGGGCGCTGCGGCGTCTTAATCAGCATAAAGGCGCCGATTGATATAAGTAAGAATACGATTGTAATAGCGAACATCAGGTCATAACCACCAGTAGAGTCAAAGATCACCCCCGCCATAATCGGGCCAATAACGACCGGGATAATGATAGGAGTGCTGGTCAGGCCCATGATGCGGCCAAATTGTTTTAGGCCGAATAGGTCGGCGATCACTAGTGGCGTCAATGCGCCTACGCCCCCCATGCCTAGTCCAAATACAATGATGGCTGCCCAAGTGGCTATTGAGTCGCCCGAGACGAGCAAAATCGCAAGGCCTAGAGCTTGTAGGATCAAGATCACGACAAAGGCCAAACGCGCAGTAATCGTCTCGCTGAGGCGGCCAAATAGTAGCTTGCTCGACATGGCGAAAAACGCGAGAAGCATCATCGCCCCGCTAGCCGTCGCGAGACTGAAGCCCATCTGCTGTAGGTGGGGCACCATCTGGCTTACGACTCCGGTGCGGACGAATTGTTGCAGGATCATGCCAATGGCCAAAAACCAGAATGCGGATGTGCGCAGCGCTTCTGATGCCAAGAGGCCTTCGTCGGTGTGCAATTGTTTTGAGGAATCGGATGCACTCGGTGTCCATCTCTTGTGCTGTTCTTTTTTGACGTCGTCGGCCGTATCTCGTATGACGAGAACGACGAGCAGGGCAATCGCGAAAAGACCGATGGCCATTACGGCGAAGGTCCAGCGCCAACCCACTAGGGTGATCAA
>JBLHGI010000152.1:0-13325 GCA_047616505.1 Planctomycetota bacterium | reverse complement strand
CATCTTTGGATTCGAGGTGCGGGCGGACGTGCTCGAAGAAGGTTGCCAGCAGTTTCTCGGGCGTCAGATCCGAAGTGTCGATTTCCGTTTTGCGCCTGATCCACGAAACGCGGTATTCCAACGCGAAGTGTTCCAGTATTTGCGCAATATGTTCTTTCTGTATGAGGGTGTGTGGGTGCGGCGTGTTGTCCATGCGTTCCGCTATCGTTTCAGGGCGCGCCTTTAAGTGTACGAGAATGGTATCGCGCGGCATCTCGGATTCGTAGCGGCGCGTATCGCTGACTTTTTTCCCAGGATAATAGTAGAGCGGGCCATAGACTTCTTCTTCGATATGAAAGCCGCCGAGCAAGATCTGATCGTATTGGTTGATAAGGCGCACGTGGTAGACATTCTGGAAGCGCTGGAAGCGCTCCTTGATTCCGGGGAGCATGTCCAACATGGCCTGCTGTTCTTCTGTCGAGAGGTGGAAAGCATCGGGAATAGTGAAGTGATCGTCCATGTGGAAATGGAGGTGTCGTTGGCTGCCCCACTGACGTAGGCATTCTAGTAAAGTGCTGACACCGCTGTATTCGCAGCCGACGGCGATAATGCGCATAGCCGATTCCTTTGTCTATAGGGGGAAACTCTAACGAAAGGCAAACAATGACGGAAAGCTACCCGCGCGTCAACCTTGGATAGCCGTTTTTTTTGAGCGCACGGCGACCAGATAGGCCTTGTCAACGATGCGATAGTGCCGGTAGTGGGAGCGCTAGCCGGCTGCGGGGCAGCATCATATTAGGATCGGTCTATGGAGACTCGTTCGACTGTAGTTTTCGACATAGGAGAATTGCTTGATCTATGGTGTCTTTGAACTCTTGTAGGTCGACAAAAGGTTTTTGAGAGTAGAAGTCGAAAAGAGACAAGCGCTCATCGTCGGTTTCGAGGGTCCATCCCGTAACCATTATAAGAGCGACGCTACTATCGAGTTGCCTAATATACTGAGCTACCTTATCGCCCGGCAATTCCGGTAGGCCGAGGTCGATTATTACGACATCATAGGTGTCTTTTTTAAATTTATCCAGTGCTTCTGTACCGCTTTTTGCGAACTCTATCTGGTGCTTACCTGCCAGCATTCGGTTCAGTATATGAGTAATTAATTCGTCGTCGTCGGCTATGAGGATTCGCGCCGAGAGGACTGAGGGTGAAACGCTGTCCCGCTCCTCTGGTGCGGATATAGTTCCGCTATAGGTTGGCAAGTATAGCGAGAAGGTCGTGCCGATATCTACGGTGCTTTCGACCTCTATGGTGCCACCCCAGTGTTGCACTGTTCTATAAACAGTCGATAGCCCTAGCCCGGTTCCCACTGTTTTTTTGGTGGTAAAGAACGGTTCGAAAACCCGTCGTAGCGTCTCGTTATCCATGCCCGTCCCCGTGTCGCTTATGGTCAACTGTACTCCGCTATCGACGGGGCGGGTTTGCACCGTGATCGTTCCTCCCCTAGGCAGGGCGTCGATGGCATTGAGCAGCAGGTTGAGCAAGAGGTTTTCTAACGCAGACTTAGAGCCACGGATAAACTGGATTTCCACTAGGTCGGTTATTGTCTCTATCGCAATGCCTTTTTTCTGCGCCTCGTCTTGCCAGCGCGAACGGCTTAGCTCTATAGATCGCATGATATCGGCATTGAGGTCGAGTGCTTCTAGAACGGTGTTTTCGTTGTGGTGCACGGCCTGGTGAATCTGTGTCACTAGGTCGGCCATCCGCCTGCCGGATATGATAATGTCATCGACGTGCAGTAGCAGGTCGGGATCATCAGTCTTACTTTTCAAGATTTGCGCCGGCAGGAGTACTCCTGTGAGCATATTATTGAGGTTGTGGCTGACGCCGGCGGCCAACTCGCCAACGGCATGTAGGCGTTGGAGTTTGATCATTTTCTCTTCAATTTCCCTGTCGGCACTAATATCGCTCAGGATGAACCGAAACGAGGTGTCTGTCGCCCTCTGTGCTTCGAGGCGGCCATAAAATACGCTTTCATCGGCTGTCCTTATGCGCAGTTCGCAGGTTTCTTTTTCCGGTCCCTTCAGCACTGCTTTGCGAAATTGGTAATAGAGACCTTGGTCTTCTTCGAAAACGAACTCGGCAAATGTGTGCCCCGGCAACGAGCCGTGCTCTATGTTTAAGAGCGCTTTGGCCGTCAAATTGGCTTCTGTGATCAGCCCCTTTTCCGCAATGGTAAAATAAGCCACTGGGGCAACGTCGTAGAGCTCTACGAATCTATCGCGGGTAGACTCTAGGTCTTTCTGAGTTTGGCGCAGTGTTTCGTTCTGTATTTCCAATTCGATCTGGTGAGTTTGCAACTCGTGCACCAAATGGCGGGCTTGTTCCGGCGTTATGCCTTCTAGCCGGTCCTCGTCGAGGAATAGCTGTTCGCGCAAGTGTATTTCAGCCCGTCGGCGCAGCTCTTCCATTCCTGGATTTTGTTGTTCTTCAGCCATAGGTTTTATTGCTTGTTTTAATAATTTGTTTGACGTTTAGACCGTCTCTGTTGTCTCGCATCCTGTGATATTGTCAGAAATACTCGTTGCCCCTATAACGACACCAAAGGTGTCTTTCAGGGGCTCTATCGAAATGTTATAGGTTTCGTCTCCACTAGAGAGGGGAAGTGTAACTACCGCGTTGGATCCCTGGCCGCTATCAATCACCTGCTGCTTTAATTTAACTAATTTTTTCGTGCCCTTATTTTGGTTGATTTCATCGTCTCGTTTGCCCAAATAATCGCTTGCTTTAAAATCGGGGTGGGGATTGTGTATCCAGGTATAGCGCAGGTCCTGGTCTATATGGGCGACGACGAGGGGGGAATTCTTCAGGACCAAGCGGTAGCGCTCTTCGCTATAGCGCAACTTTTCCTCTGTTTGTTTCCCCTTGCTAATATCCTCCAGTGTTATTACTACGCCGTTGATCTCGCTGTTGAGCGTGCGATAGGTCAGAATGCGCATGCTAAAGAAGGTGTGGTCGATAGCGATGACTTCTTTGTTTATGGGTATTAGGTTATCTAATACTTGTAGGGAAAGTGCTTCTAGGTCTGTATCGAGTAGTTTAATTGCCAGGTCGGTTATGGGTCGGCCTATATCGCTTGTAGTTAACGAAATAATTTCCGTCATCTTGGGCGTGAAGCGGTGGATGCACAAATCTATATCCAAAAAGAGCGTGGCGATTTGGGTGCTGTCGAGCAGGTTCTTCATGTCATTGTTGGCGTGGACTAGCTCTTCGACGCGGCTCTCGAGTTCGGTGTTGACCGTGATCGACTCCTCGTTGAGCGATTGTAGTTCCTCTTTCGACGTTTCCAACTCTTCATTGGTCGACTGCAGCTCCTCGTTGGTCGACTGCAACTCCTCATTGGTCGATTTTAGCTCTTCAGTGATCGTTTCGAATTCCTCGGTCGTCGTTTGCAGATTTGATTTGGAGGTCTGCAGCTCTAACTCAATACCTTCGATACTTGTATTCAGGGTCTTTTTTTTATCGGATGTGGATGAGCTACTCACTGGTTTCTTCGCTGCATCTACCTCGATAAATACGACCATGTAGAGGTCTTTTAACCCGCGCTGATTCGAGAGCGGTTTAATATTTAAATCTATCTGGACATGTCCATTGTCCTGTTCGATGCGCAGCCCTTTGCGCTCTGTGCCCCGACGGTTGTGATGTACTTCGTGGAGGGCGCTTGTTAGCCCTTTTTTTAATCCGGGGCGGGCCATTTCCAAGATATTGGCATTGGTCTTGCCTATGGCCGGTTCCAAAAAGCGGCCAATACGACCGTGTATATAGAGGATATTATTTTCCGTATCGACCACCGCGCAGGGTGGGGTATTACTCTGATGTAGGATGCTTTCGACTAGCTGGATCGCGCTGTCGTCTGTGAGCTCTTCGGGTTTATTCAAGTTAGTATCCATCTCGTGCCCCATTCCGGGAAAGGCGGGGAAGGTCGGTTTTTTATAGATCTTAGGCGCCTGTGGAGTGCGCGTATAGATCTTCCACTTCTTGTCTACGATGTTATAGAGGTTTGCGGTATGGCCCACCGTTTCCGAAGAGCCGATAAACAGTATGGCATTAGGCTTTAGGCTGTAGTGGAAAATAGGTAAGATAATTTGCTGTAATTCGCTATTAAAATAGATCAACAGGTTGCGACAGCTGATCAGGTCTAGTTTGGTAAATGGGGGGTCGCCGATCACGTTTTGCGGCGCGAAGACCAGCATGTCGCGGATCGACTTCTGAACCTGGTAGCCATCCTCTTTCTTGGTAAAAAAATGCTGCAAATGCTTGGCTTCTACGTTTTTTTCAATGCTGAGGGGATAGAAACCTCTGCGCGCCGTATCGATGGCCTCATTGTCGATATCCGTGCCGAATATCTGGATAGTGAACCCCCCTTTGAGCTCATTCATGCACTCTTGTAGGAGGATGGCGATTGTATAGGCTTCCTCGCCGGTGCTGCAGCCTGGTATCCAAACGCGGAAAGTGTAATCTGCAGGTTTGTCCTTTAATTGATGGAGCAGTGTTGCTTTGAGCCCTACAAAGGCCTGCGGATCTCTAAAAAACGAAGTTACACCGATCAGCAGCTCCTTAAATAGGGCGCCGATTTCATGTTCGCTCTTTTCCAGGTAGTGCAGATAAGTGTCGATATCTTCGAATTGGTGCACGCGGATTCGCCGCTCGATGCGGCGGGCGATGGTATTTTCTTTGTAGAGAGAAAAATCGTGGCTAGTGCGCGAGCGCAGCAGGGCAAATATCTGTTGCAGCACTTTGGTTGGCGTTTCTATCGCTTCCCTTGGGATAAAGCTCGTTTGTGGTGCGCTCAGCATATATCTGATTAGCTCTGCGGGCATCTGGTGCGGCGCCAGAACAAAATCTGCTAAATTGGTGGCGATCGCGCTGTTGGGCATGCCATTATAGCTGGCGGATTCTTCGCTCTGAACGATGATGAGTCCGCCCGCCCTTTTGATTTCTCGGAGACCCAGCGTGCCGTCTGTACCGGTGCCGGAGAGAATGATACAAGCTGCATTGGAACCTTGGTCTTGGGCCAGCGAAGAAAAAAAAGAATTGATCGGCAAGTTCTTACCGCGCGGGTGTTTCAGATCCGTAAGCTGGAGTTGGTCATTGAACAGGGTTAAGTCTTTGTTGGGCGGAATGATATGTACGGTATTGGGCTGGACGGACATGCCATCTGCGACTTGGAATATCTGCATCTCGGTGTGTTTTTGCAGCAGTTCGGGAAGCAGGCTAATATGGGTGGGATCTAAATGAGCGACTAATACAAAAGCCATACCGCTATCGGTTGGCATAGCGTCGAAAAAGCTCTCAAAAGCCTCTAGCCCGCCGGCGGAGGCGCCGATGCCGACGATGGGAAAGGGATGGAACTGTTCGGGGGTGGAGGGGGTTTGTTGTGTTTTACCCTCTGCCAGAGGGGTATCCTCAGGTGCCATTTTAAGCCGATCTTTATTGTCGCTATGGATGTTCTTCCCTGAAGTTACAGGCTCGGGTGTAGTTGTCCTACCTATATAATACAACTAAATTGGGGGAAGCAAGGGATAAATAACCCGCTTGCCAAGTATTCTCTGAGCCGTGCGGCTATTTCTCGCTGCGCAGCGCCGGACCCATTGCCAAGGGCGCCGTTGAGCGCTGTCAGCAATGGGGTGATACCATCGGCGCGGCGGTTTCCTCGGGCGGCTCCCCACTCTAAAAAAAGGTCGATCAGATCGGTCTGGCGCGTGAGGGCGGCCCAGTGTAAGGGGCCGTTACCCAAAGTGTCCGCTTGCCTTATGAGTTCGGGGGTCTGCGCTAGTAGCTTTTCTACTAGCGCTGTCGCGCTCCTTGATGGCATCGGCTAATGGCGCAAAGCCGGGATCATAGCCGAAGCGCTCCGTGTTGGCGCAATACGTCCGGGATGTGCTTTGCATATAAGGGTGTGTTTGCAACTCCTACCATAAGGCACCACACCAACGGATAAACTGGTAATTTTTTTTAAAAATATTCGCTGTTTCAGTATTCCTGTATATCAACGAATCTTGATATTGACATCTATAGATGCTTATAGTATGTTTTTTTCATCTATGGCCGATTCACTCAAAATCTACAAAGCACTCGCCGACGAGACGCGCCTACGTCTGGTGCGCCTTCTCGTGCGCGGTCCGCTCAATGTCAACGAGATCATTGGCATCCTCGGTATGGGGCAAAGCCGCATCTCGCGCCATCTCAAGATATTGGCCGAAGCCGAATTGGTAACGAGCCGGCGCGAGGGCACCTGGATCTATTATCAAGGGCATAACCAATCGTCTGAAGCTTTGGTGGTCGATACGCTCGATGTGCTGGAACGTCACGAGCGTGCATTGCCCTATTATGCCGAAGACATACAGGGGTTGGAAGAAGTTGTCGAAGGGCGTCGCGAGCAGATGCGCTCTTTTTTTGACAATATCAAAGACCCCCAGCAATTACACCAGTCGCTCGACGGCGATTATTATCGCAAAGTGGCCATGGATATGGTGCCCGAAGATATGGTGACGGCGCTCGATATGGGCACGGGGGCTGGTCTGTTGTTACCGGGACTGCTGCGTCGGGCCGAGCGCGTGGTAGCAGTAGATTCGTCGACGACGATGCTCGATATGGCGCGCAAGACGCTGGGCAAGGAGGCGGTGCGCTGCGATTTTCGTCTCGGTGATTTAGGGCATTTGCCGGTGGCAGACGGCGAGGTCGATTTGGTGATGTCCTGTATGGTGCTGCACCATTTGTCGCGACCTGCCGACACGATCGGCGAGGCCTATCGAGTGTTAAAGCTCGGTGGGAGGTTGGTCGTGGTCGATCTACATCGCCACAACGACGAAAGCCTACGCGAGAAGTTGGCCGATCTCTGGCTCGGTTTTCCGCCAGACGAAGTGCTCGGGTGGCTGCAGAATAACCACTTTGAAATAGAGGGTGCCGAAGTGATCGGCGCTCCCAATACGTTGCAACTCATCACATTCCTAGCCATAAAAAAGGACTAAAAAATGACACAAGCTGTAGAAAAGGCCGTTGAAACCAACGGACAGGATTACAAGGTTGCCGATATGTCGTTGGCCGAATGGGGACGCCAGGAAATGATTCTCGCCGAGCAGGAAATGCCCGGCCTGATGGCTCTGCGCGAGGAATATGCTGGCCAGCAGCCGCTCAAGGGCGCGCGCATTGCCGGCTCGCTGCACATGACGATCCAGACGGCCGTGCTCATTGAGACGTTAGTCGCTTTGGGTGCCAAGGTGCGCTGGGCCTCGTGCAATATTTTTTCTACGCAGGATCACGCCGCGGCAGCCATCGCCGCGACGGGAGTACCCGTCTTTGCCTGGAAGGGCGAAACGGAAGAGGAATACTGGTGGTGCACCGAGCAGACGCTCAACTGGGCCGAGGGCGAAGAGCTCAATATGATCCTCGACGACGGCGGCGACCTGACGAAATGGGTCCACGACAAACATCCGCATTTGCTGCCCAATATTCGCGGCATCTCCGAGGAGACGACGACCGGTGTGCATCACCTGAACCAGATGCTCAAAGAGGGCGCGCTAAAGATACCGGCGATCAATGTCAACGACAGCGTCACGAAGTCGAAGTTCGACAATCTCTACGGTTGCCGCGAGTCGTTGGCCGACGGCATCAAGCGCGCTACCGATATTATGATTGCCGGCAAGGTGGCCGTCATCGCCGGTTATGGCGATGTGGGCAAGGGCTGTGCCGCCGCTATGAAGGGCTTGGGTGCTCGCGTTATTGTCACCGAAATCGATCCGATTTGCGCACTGCAGGCGGCGATGGAAGGCTACGAAATAAAGAAGATGGACAACGCGGTAGCCGAAGGCGATATCTTCGTGACGACGACGGGATGCAAGGATATCATCCGCATCGATCATATGGAGCAGATGAAAGACGGTTCGATCGTCTGTAATATCGGCCATTTTGACGTCGAAATTCAGGTGGCTCAGTTGCAGGGTTTCGCCGGTATTAAGCACGTCGAGATCAAGCCGCAGGTCGACAAGTTTACCTTTCCCGATGGCCATAGCATTCTATTGCTAGCCGAAGGTCGTCTCGTCAACTTGGGCTGCGCCACGGGACACCCTTCTTTTGTGATGTCCAACTCCTTTACGAACCAAGTATTGGCACAGATGGAGCTGTATAATAATCACGAAAAATACGAAGTGGGAGTGTATATGTTGCCAAAGTATCTCGACGAGAAGGTGGCCAACTTGCACTTGAAGAAACTCGGTGTCGAACTCGACGAGTTGAGTAGTGATCAGGCGGAATATTTGAACCTTCCGGTTTCGGGACCCTACAAGCCGGACCATTACCGCTACTAGTATTTTCTACTAATATGAACAATTAGAAAGGGCCCACAGCATGTGCTGTGGGCCCTTTCTGTCGTCTAGGTGTTGTCTCTGACTTGGATTTGGCTGAGAATAGGCTATTTTTACGCGTTCACAAGTACAGGTAATATGCGAAATTTATAATGTGGCAATATACTCCGTATAATTTACCGCTGGCCTTAACTGCCCTGCTCTCGGCTATGGTCGTTGCCTATGTCTGGAGCCAGCGCCTCCAGTTGGGCGCTTGGCCGCTCGGTGTGCTGATGTCGGGAGTAGCGCTGTGGTCGCTGGGTGCGGCGCTTGAAATGGCGGCCGTGACGCTGGCCGACAAGATGCTGTGGACTCAGGTGCTCTATATTGGCATCGTCACGGTATCGGGGGCTTGGTTTTATTTTGCCCTGCAATACAGCGGTCGCAGTGTCGGTCTGCGCAATGTTATTTGGCTCTTAGTCGAGCCAGCGTTGGTGCTAATATTTGTGTGGAACGATGCCTTGCATAGCCTCTACTGGCATCGTATCGAAATCGTGCAGGAGGGTGGTTTCAGTGTCATAGCGCTGACACAGGGCCTGGGCCTCTGGCTGCATGCGACGTATTCCTATATTTTGCTTTTGATCAGCCTGGTGGTGTTGGTGCGGTGTTATTTGCGCGCGCATGGGCCGTATAGGAAACAGATTGGTGCCTTGATCGCCGCCTCTACGGTGCCCTGGTTGGCCAATTTTATTTATTTGTTCTCGCTGAGTCCATTCCCCTTCTTAGATCTAACGCCTTTTGCTTTTGCCTTTACGGGGGCAATTAGTGTATGGGCGCTCTTTCGCTTTCGCCTCTTTGATTTAACTCCTGTGGCGCGCGACCTGCTCATAGAGCATATGAGCTATGGTGTGTTGGTGCTCGACGACAAGGGGGATATAATCGATGTCAATCCGGCCGCGCGCAATCTGTTTGTGTTGGAAAAAGAGTTGGTCGGTCTGGGCATCGACGAAGTGTCGACGGAAATTGCCAACTGGCTCGAAGGGGGCGTAAGTGAGGTGCAGCGTACTGAACTAATGCTGGGAGCTTCCGGGCACATATGCGAAGTAGCCCTTTTTCCGCTGGAATCAGCAGGGGGAGAGAGCCGCGGACATTTGCTCATGCTACAGGATATCAGCGAGCGCAAACGCCTAGAGGCCGGAGACTCTGTTTCGCGGCAGATGCGCGAAGATATTTGGGGTATGGAACGCGGCGAGGATATCGACAAAGTATTGCAGCATTCCTACGCGATGTTGCAGGCGCTCGGCGTGCCCTTTGCCTATTGTGGGCTCAATATCTTTGACCCGAACTCGGCTTCGTTGAAGTATTCTTCGTATGAGCTGGACGCCGGCGGTCAAAGAGTGGGCGAACACATCACATACGAGCACAGCAACGAGTTGATCTCCGGCGTTTGGCGTTCGGGGCAGCCGCTCTATCGGCCAGACTTGCACAACGACGACGCATACGGCGAGCGCGCGGTCATTGATGAGATGTTTGCCGCGGAGATTCGCTGTGTGATCGATGTGCCGTTTTCGCACGGCACCTTGGCGGCCAATAGCACGCAAGTAGATGCTTTTCCGGCCGTGGCTGTAGAGAGCATTAAGCTGGTGGCTGACTTATTGTCCGAGGCATTTCGCCGCTGCGACGATATTCGCGCCAGCGAGCGCCACCTGGCCGAGTTACAGCACGAAGTAGATGAACATCGCCGCACCGCCGAGGAGTTGCTGATCGCCAAGGATGCGGCCGAGTCGGCAACCGAGGCCAAGAGTAAGTTTTTGGCGAATATGAGCCACGAGATCCGCACGCCGATGAATGCGGTATTGGGCATGACGGAGCTCTTATTAGAAACGAAGCTCAACGACGAACAGCGCGAGCACTTGCAATTGGTCTACAGTTCGGCCGGGAATCTGCTCAAGTTACTCAACGATTTATTGGAATTCTCGCGTGCGGAACACCACGCCGTACGGCTAGAGGATGAGCCCTTTCTATTGCGCGAATGTGTCGAACAAGCGGTTGCTACAGTGAAACCGCTGGCGCAGAGCAAGTCGCTATCTGTCTCATGGAATACGGATGATAGCGTAGCTGAATTGTATAAGGGTGATGCTGGTCGGCTCTCTCAGATCTTGATTAACCTTGCGGGCAACGCTATAAAGTTTACGAACGAAGGGACGGTGGCGGTCGAAGTTGCCGTCGAGGAATCAAGAGAGGGCGAAGATGTGCTGCGCTTTGCTGTTGTGGACACGGGCGTTGGCATCGAAGAGGACATGGTCGGGGAGGTCTTTGGCGCTTTCACGCAGGCCGATGCTTCTACTACGCGGCAATTTGGTGGCACGGGGCTGGGGTTAGCGATCTCGAAACATCTCGTGGAATTGATGGATGGCACGATCTGGGTTGAAAGTCAGTTTGGGCAAGGTAGCACATTCCTATTTACGGTTCGTTTAGGTTGGGTCGGGCCGGAAATGGTCGAGTTGGCCGAACCCGCGGTGCCGAAACCCAGCGTTGCCAGACCTGCGCTACAGCAGTCGGCTCAGCGCGTGTTATTGGTCGAGGATATGGAGTCCAACCAGCGCGTGGTACAGAGCATGTTGGGCCGGTGCGGTCACGAAGTGGTCATTATGAGCTCCGGCTCGGCGGCACTGGTGCATTTGCAGCAAGACCGCGCTTTTGATCTAGTGCTGATGGATTTGCAAATGCCCGGTATGAGCGGTTATGAGACGACCGAGGTCATACGTGAGCAGGAGCGTGAAAATAAGTATCCAGCACTAAAAATCGTAGCGTTGACGGGCAATGCGCTAGCCGGCGACCGCGAAGCGTGTCTGGCGGCGGGCATGGACGACTATCTGGCCAAACCGTTTCGCTCGGCAGAGCTTTTGGCCTTGATCGAGACGGTGCAAGAGGCGGGCGGTGAGTTAGAAGTAGCGCGTGCATCGCTTTTAGAAGGCGTGGATGGCGACGAGGAACTGCTGCGTGAGTTAGTTGGTTTGATCTTAGAGGCGCGTATACGTTCGCAGGGCAAGATTCGCGAAGCAGTGGAAAGCGGTGATGCAGAAGAGCTGATAGGGACGGTGCATGTCTATAAGGGGGTGTTGGGGGTGTTGGGGGAGAACGGGGCGTTTCGGGCTGCCGCAGAGTTAGAGCAGTGCGCGCGCACTGGCGATGTAGGTGATGCGGCTGGACTATTTGAAAAACTAATAGAAGCCGTCGAACAGCACGAGCGCGTCCTGCGCGAGGTCATTCGTTGACGCTAGAGACCTTCCATTAGCACCGGCACCCCTGTATTGGGTATGACCTGCACGCAGCGGTCATCCCACAATTCGATCATCTCAAAATCTTTAACGCACGTCACGTCCAGGCCTTCGAGCCCATGTGCTTCTAACCAGGCTGTAATGGGGGGGACGTAGGTGGGCACTGAGGCGCGGGCGGTGAATATCTTTACGCGTTTGCCCTCGGCTAACCAGCCGCGCACGCGGTCGAGCATGGTGGGAATAGGCTTGCCGATATGTTCTGGGCCGTGCCAGCCGTCGTAATGGGCTAAGGTGCCGTCTAAATCCACGCCAATCCAACCGCTCATTTGTTTTGTCCCTCGTTTTAGAGTGTAGACTACAGGCGTTTAAACTAAGACAAAAACGTCGAGCTGATAACGCGTGTTTTAAAAAAAATACAGCGGCGTGCAATCAAAGGGGCATTTCGTTCGTAGTATGGGTGACGACGTTAACTTTTAAGTAAAGAGAGAATGTGAATATGAAAACGATCTATGCCGCGCTATTTTGTGCCGCTCTGACGGGGAATGCATTTGCCGCCGATGATCCTTCCATAAAAGAGGAAGTTCGTGCGCAGCTCAACGAGGCGATGTTGGCACATGTCGAAGCGACGACGGTGGGCGGGGATTATATGATATACGACGTGGCCACGGGCAATCTAAAAAAGCTGGAATTCAAAGCGTTGCATAAAGGCGTAGTGAAAAAAGGGCCGTTCTATGTTAGCTGTGCCGACTTTGTCGATGCAAAGGGACGCGCCTACGATCTCGACTTTCTCGTCGCAGGCAAGGGAGAAACACTGCGCGTTTTGCAGGCTTTAGTACATGCGGTTGATGGGGAGAAACGCCCCTACCATTTAGAGAGCGATAAATAGAAGGAGAGTTGTATCGTGCGCGTTAGTATACGAGGTACGTAATACGGGATAGTACGTAATACGGGATAGTACGTAGCTAACGCGCACGATATAACTTCAGAGGATATTGGACGAAAGAGAGCTTTTACAGGCGGCATATCGCTATGCCCTGTCGTTGACACACCGCGAGGCCGATGCCGAAGATTTGGTGCAGGAGGCCTGGCTGCGTCTCTACCAGCAATACGGTGGCCAGATGGAGCGTGCTCGTTTGTTTGCCGCTGTGCGCAATCTCTTTGTCGATCAGTATCGCCGCCACCAACTCGTGGCTTTTGAGCCGTATGAAGAAGGGCAAGTGGGCGTAGACGATGTGGGCGATGTGGTGACGGCAGAGGACTTGGAGCCGGCGCTAGCCGCGCTGCGTCCCGAAGAGCGCGAGGCCATTTTTCTCAGCTGCGTCGAGGGGTATACGGCGCGCGAGATCGCCGAGTTTAGCGGGCGGCCACGCGGCACGGTGCTCAGTTTGATCAATAGGGGCAAACGCAAAATGGCTGCTGTGTTAAACAAAATTTGGGGCGACGAAAGCGAGGCGGCCTCATGAGCGATTTAGAACGTGGTATACGCCGCTATTATACCGAGAAAGAGATGCCCGCTGCGCGTGCCGAGGCCATTCTGGGCCGTGGCAAGAGGCAGAGTTTTTGGCGGCGACCTTATCAAATCCTGTCCGTCGCAGCCGTATTGCTCCTCTTTTGCGTTGGGGCCTATGACTCTATAGAACAGGCTCAATACAAAGGGCGCGTCTTGGCTGAAATTGCCATGAACCATCGCAAAGACCTGGGCGTAGAATTCGAATCAGCCGAGTATAAA
>JBLHGI010000151.1:0-13345 GCA_047616505.1 Planctomycetota bacterium | reverse complement strand
GGACCCTGCTATCGAGCCGGCCTTTATCGATTTTGTCCAAGGGTAGTTATACCACCTGCTCCAAGAACGCGATTTGGCGTTGGTGCACTTAGAGCGCGCGTTCCTCGACGGCGATTTTCGCCGCATATATGCGATGAGCTTGTTCCATGCTCTGGCCGCCGAGTTGGTGTGGGTCGGGCGCTTGCATGACGCCCGGCGCTACGCCCGAATGGCGGGCGAGGGCAATGGCTGGACGCCGTATTTCTTGGAACTCGTCGAGGCGCAAAGGGAAACTAGCGCTCCCTGATTTTACTTGTAATTGTTATGCAAATCACTTCTAACCCACGAGGCTTTATGGACCACCCATTGGACAAAATAACCCCGGGCATTAAAGTCACCGCCCAGATGTCTCCCGAATCTACTCCCGAGGACCTGGAATTTGCGCGCATGTTGGGCGTCAGCCATGCCGTGCTGTGGACCGATGCCAAGAAATCGAGTTACGAATATTACGCCAGCCGTCGCGAGATCTTTGAGAATGCCGGCCTTCAGGTCTACGGTTTTGGCAATTCCGATGTACACAACGTCGATGCGATCACGCTCAACCTGCCGGGCCGCGATGCCAAGGTCGAAGAATACAAGCAGCATATCCGCAACTTGGGCAAGGCCGGTATTCCCTACACCACCTACGCCCATATGGGCAACGGGATCTGGAGCACGGCCCGCGAAAAGACTCCACGCGGTGCTATGGGCCGTGCCTTTGATTTGAGCAAGGCCGAAGTGGGGCACTGGCATGGTCGCGAGTTTAGCATGCCCCTCTCCCATGGCCGGGTCTTTTCCAAGGACGAGATCTGGGACAATTACGCCCACTTTATCAAAGAGGTGGCCCCGGTGGCCGAAGAAGCCGGGGTGATGATCGGCATCCATCCCGACGACCCGCCTCAGCCCGAGTTGGCTGGGGTGCCTCGCTGCATCTTCAGCAGCTTTGAGGGCTACGAGCAGGCTCTCGACATCGCCGATAGCCCCAATGTGGGCATGTGCCTATGTGTAGGATGCTGGTTGGAGGGCGGGGATCTGATGGGAAAAGGGGTGCTGGAGACCATCCGTCACTTCGGTGAGCGCAACCAGATCTTTAAGGTTCACTTCCGCAACGTCGACAAGCCCTTGCCCCACTTTGTCGAGACCTTTCTCGAAGATGGTTATATGGACATGTATAAGGTGATGAAGGCTCTGCAGGAAGTGGGTTTTAAGGGCGTGGCGATCCCCGACCATATTCCGCACCTAGCTGACGAGGGCAAAGTGGGCATGGCCTATATCATTGGTCAGATGCAGATGCTGCAGAGGCGGGCCGTCGAGGAGGTGGGCAGCAGATAAGAACGCACGTCGGTCGCCGGATGAGTAACAAAGAAAAACGGGTCACGACTCAATGGTCGTGACCCGTTTTATAATGGTGGGCGATATCGGATTTGAACCAACGACCTCCTCGATGTCAACGAGGCGCTCTAACCAACTGAGCTAATCGCCCCCAATTCTTATATTTACCAAGGCCCTTTACAGCCCATTTCATATTGTCTTAATTGCAAGCAGATCAAATAATTTAGACCAAAATACAAATAGAGTCAAGACTGCTATATCCTCTCTTCAGGAGCTGTTTTATGCCTGCAAAATATCGCGTCGGCCTCGTCGGCTGTGGGCGCATGGGCGCCACGATCGACGACGAAGTGAAGGATCGCCCCAACGCACACATCTTTCTGCCCTATTCGCACGCGGCGGCTATCGTCGCCAGCGAGCGCACGGATCTCGTCGCTGTGAGTGATCCCGTTGCCGAGAAGGCGGAATCCATCCGCGCGCGTTATGGTGCTGGAGCGGCGTATTCAGATCACGAGGCGATGATTGATGCCGAAGCGCTTGATATTGTCGCGGTGGCTACGCGCCCCGGTCCGCATGCCGAAATTATCTGCTATGCCGCGAAAAAAGGCGTGCGGGGCGTCTATTGCGAAAAACCGCTGTGCAATGCCGTGCACGAAATGGACGCGATGATGGCAGCCTGCAAAGAAAGTGGCATGAAGTTTAACTACGGCGCGCAGCGGCGCTATATGCCGGTCTATGCTCGCGTGCGCGAAATGATACAGGAGGGAGCCATCGGCGATTTACAGGCTATTATCGCCCATTGTGGTGTCAGTGCGGCGCAGTGGGGGTTAACGCATGCGGCGGATATGCTGCTCTTTTTGGCGGGTGATGGCGAGGTCGATTTTGTCCAAGGGGCTTTGGTGGCAGAGGAGGATGATTGGCAGGGGGATACCTTAAAAAAGGACGCGGCGATTTGCTCGGCCTATGTGCATTTTAAGAGCGGTGTCCATGCCTACTTAACCGCCTCTGGTGGCTGGGAATTTGAAGTGAGTGGTAGCAAGGGCAAGCTGCGCACGTTGAGCAATAGTATGGATTACCAGTTGCGTCAGGCCGATGAATATGGTGAGCTAAAGCAGGTGTCGGTGCCCGAGGTGGAAATAGGTAGTGGTACGCAGCGGGGGGTTGAGGATCTGGCGCGGGCTTTGGATGACGATGGCGATACGATGGGCAATTTGGAGATAGCGTGTCGCAGTCAGGAGGTGATTTTTGCGGTGGCTGAGTCGCATCGGCGCGGTGGGGTGCGGGTGGAGTTGCCTTTGGTGGATCGGGCTTTGGCGATAGCTCCAGATAATTATTGAGGGAGGCTGGTGGGGACGGTTTTGGCCGGGACGCCCTCTTCGCTCATTCTCGCGGGCCAGGGATGGCCAAGACCTCCGCCTACCTGCTATAAAAAAAGAAGAGAGAAAGAGTAGAAGAGAGATAAAGAGATGAGACGAGGGTCTGGGGTGAGATGAGTTTGAAGATTTCTATTATTACGTTTCAGAAGAATAAGAATTCGGATGTCGAGGCGGCGGAGGGGGAGTATATCAAGCGGCTTTCGCGGCATGCGGATGTCGAGCTGTGTGCGATTAAGAATTGGAAAGAGGGCGAGGGCTTGCCCGCGCGTTTTTTGAAGGCGGGGCGTATCGTCGGGCTCTTTATTGACGGTAGGGAATTTAGCTCGGAAAAGCTGGCGCAGCGGATGCAGAGTATGATGAACGGCGGCGTCTCGCATTTGGTGCTGGTCGTCGGTGCCGCCGAAGGCATGCCCGCCGCCGTTGTCGCACAGGTGCAGGAGAAGTGGTCGTTGTCGAGACTGACCTTCTCGCACCAGCTGATCAGGTTGCTCCTTTTAGAAGCCCTGTACCGCTCCTTCGATATCCTACACGGCGGCCGCTATCACAAGTAGGGATTATAACCTTTTATCACTAAAAATAACTCATCAACTTTTCCCACATCCCCATGCGCCCAACGCTCTTCTCGGCGACAACCGCCACTTCGGCCAAGAGGCTATCGCCCAGCGAAATTTTTAAACGGCCCAACTCAGAGCCCTCGACAATCGGAGCCGGTAATTCTTTAGGCAAATCGAGCTGACGCATTAGGGATTTTTCTTGGTCGGGACTGAGCACGGCCATAATGGTTTCGGGGACCAGCGCGCGCACATCGGGCTCTAGCCCCCAGTCGAGGGTGACCTTGCCCATAAACTCACCGGCTTGTACTACGGGCACGCGCGAGAAATTGTTAAAACCCCAGCTGAGCAGGCGGCGTGTCTCGCGGTTGCGCTGGCCCTCGGAGCGCGCGCCTAAGATGACCGAGATAAGACGCATTTCGTGGC
Source organism: Planctomycetota bacterium (assembly GCA_047616505.1). Lineage (GTDB taxonomy): Bacteria > Latescibacterota > UBA2968 > UBA8231 > UBA8231. The sequence continues at coordinate 9,645 of JBLHGI010000151.1, read as the reverse complement.
GCGTAGCCGTGGCGACTAAACAAGAACCGGCGCGTTTGGTATAGCCCGTTTTGAGCCCGTCGATGCCCGGGAATTTGCCCAAGAGTTTGTTGGTGCTGTAGAGCATAAACTCGCCGTTGCGAAATGGTTTGTAGCGAGTTGAGGACCATTCTAACACTTTGGGGTATTGCAGCAGAGCGCGTGCGATCTGGGATAGATCGTAGGCTGTCGTCAGGTTGCGATTGTCCATGGCGGTGTCGTCGAGACCGTGCACGTTGACGCTGTGCGTGTGCTCGAGGCCGAGGCGTTGGGCCTGGTCGTTCATCATAGTGACGAAGCCTTCGACCGAACCGCCGATATGCTCGGCGAGGGCCACGCAGGCGTCGTTGGCTGAGGGAATGGCGACGGCTTCTAAGAGTTCTTCGATGGGGAAGACTTCGCCCTGTGCTAAAAAGACCTGTGAACCACCGGTGCGCGATGCACGTGCTGAAACGTGCACGGAATCGCGCAGGGAAAACTTGCCGCTCTCGATCATTTTCATCGTGACCAATTCGAGCAGTAGCTTCTGCGTGCTGGCGGGTGAGCGCTGTACGTCGGCATTATAAGCGAAGAGAATAGTGCCCGATTCGGCCTCTATGAGAATGGCGGTTGCGTAGGGTGGTGTTTCGCCGGGGTCAAAGTCGGCGGCCCTTGCTGAAGCGGTGAGGTAGAACGAAGACAGTGCGGCAAATACGAAAATGAATACACGGTGGATTGACATAGGTCTCGCGTGCAAAAAAAATATAAAAGAGATTAAAAATATGCGCGGGTAAGAGCAGGAAGATGTCTACAAATTTAGTAGGACCGTTAATTTAGGTCAAATACTACGTATGGTTTGCCGAAAAAAGGAAACAAAATGAAAAAAGTCTTGATCGCGGGTTTGGTGCATGAAACGCATACTTTTTTGGCCGAGAGCACGGGGTTGGCGCGTTTTGCCGAATTAGTCTGGTTGTATGGGCAGGAGATGCTGGATCATTGTCGGGGCGACCTGTCGCCGATGGGTGGGGCGATTGAAGTGGCCGATGCCTGTCGGTGGCAACTCTATCCGTCGCGTTATGGGGGGGCCATGCCTTCGGGGACCGTCGAAGACGAGGTAATGGCGGCGTGGTGGGGTGAAGTGGAGAAAGATTTGGATAGGGCGTTGCGCGAAGGCTTAGACGGCGTGCTGCTCATTCTACATGGGGCGATGGTCTGCCGCTCCTTTGCCGATGCCGAAGGGGAAGTGCTGCGGCGAGTGCGCGCCAAGGTGGGGCCGGATATACCCATTGCCGCCGACCTCGATCTGCACGCCAACTTCAGTGCGGAAATGGCGCAGTTGGGAAACATCTTCACGGGCTATCGCGAAAACCCTCATACGGACGCGCGCCAGGCCGGCGTGCGCGCCGCGCAGCTTTTAGAGCGGGTGATGCAGTCGGGAGAGCGGGCGCAGGTCGTCTGCGTGAAACCGGGAGCGCTCTACGCGCCTTCGGGCACGGGTACGGCGGCCGAACCGATGCTGAGCTATGAGGCAAAGGCGCGTGCGTTGGAAGAACAGAATCCACAGCTACTCGAAGTCTGTGTGCTGCCGGGGTTTGCCTATGCCGATATCGAGTGCGCCGGTTTTACTGTCGTGGCGACGACGGTGGGTGATAAGGAACAGGCGCGCCAACTCTTGGCACCGCTGGCGACTGAGGCGTTAGAGCGCGTGCAGGAAGGCAATCCGCTCGATCCGCCGGTGGAGGCCGCCTTAGAAAAAGCGTTGCAGTACAAAGAAGGTCCGATTGGTCTCATTGAACCGTCCGATAATATTGGCGGCGGCACACCGGGGGATGGCACGGGAATCTTAGCGGCTTTTTTGCGCTACGAGGTCGATAAGGCCGCCGTCATTATCAATGACCCAGAGGCTGCACAGGCCTGCCATAGCGCTAGTATCGGTGATCGCCTAGTATTGGAAATTGGGGGCAAGGTGGATCGTTTACACGGTGTTACTCTGTCGCTGGAAGTAGAGGTGGAAAACCTGACGGACGGTCGCTTCGACCTAGAAAACCCCCACTCGCATTTGGCTTCGCTCGTCGGTCGCCACGTCGCTATGGGGCCGAGTGCGGTCGTGCGTCATAAGGGCATACTCATTTTACTAACGACTATGAAGACGCCGCCGATGGATCTGGGCCAGTTGCGCAGCCAGGGCATTGTGCCGGAAGACCTCTACATGGTCGGCATCAAAGCCGCTGTTTCGCATAAGGCGGCCTACGATCCCATCCTCAAAGACAGCTTTTATGTGGATACGCCGGGGTTGGGCTCGAGTGATATCAGCCGGTTTGATTTTCGCCACGTCCAGCGGCCTATTGCGCCACTCGATTAAAGGGGGCGTGGCTGAGGCTTGTGGAGATTGCGGTCTAATGCTTGACCTGGTGGGTGTCACTCGCTTAGTTTTCCGGGCAAGTTTACGCTAGAGGAGACGATGATGATGAGTATGGAAATGATAGAGTTAACATATCAGGGGGCGCCGCTCGATATGGCAGAGGTTGGGCCGCTGCGTCGCTCGAATGATGCGCTCGAAGACCGCGACGAACTGCACCGGCGCATGGGCGAGGATGGGTATCTATTTCTGCCGGGACTACTCGACCGCGACGAGGTTGTAGCGGCGCGTCAGGAGCTATGTGACCGTTTGTACAAGGCCGGTATGCTCGACCGCGACAAGCCTGCTATCGAGGGCGTAGTGGCTCCTCAGACGCAGATTGATGCGTCGGCAACGGGGCCCTTTATGCCGGAGTTGGCGCGCGATAATGCGCCGCTGGATAAGGTGATCTACGACGGTGCCATGATGCGTTTCTACGATTTTTTTCTCGGTGGTCCCGCCCGTCATTTCGACTATACGTGGTTTCGCGCCAAACAACCGGGAACGACGACGGCGACGACGCCGCACTACGATAATGTCTATATGGGACGCGGCACACCGAATCTCTACACCTCGTGGACGCCGTTTAGCGATGTGCCCTATGCAATGGGTGGCCTGATGCTGATGGAAAAATCGCACGAACACGAAGAGTTGGTGCAGGGCTATGGGCAGACCGATGTCGATCTCTACTGCAAGAATGAGGGGGAGGCCGAGGCGATTGTGGCGGCGGCACAGGCGGTGGGGCGCGAACTGACGGGCGAAGAGCGGCAACAGATCCATTGGAACTCGACGGGGTCGTATTCCGACGATGCCATAACTACGCGCGAAAAATGGGGCGGACGATGGTTAGTTTCCGAATATGAAATGGGGGATGTGCTGGTATTTTGCATGCATATCATGCACGCTAGCTCCGACAACCAGAGCGCGTGTATTCGCCTGTCGTCGGACTCGCGTTACCAACTGGCCAGCGAAAAGGTTGACGAACGCTGGATTGGCGACGATCCACCCGCCCACGGCATCCGCGCCAAGCGCGGTATGGTCTGTTAATAAAATAGATGTGAAGCAGAAGAGAGCGGGGGTGGGCATTGTGGCCGACCCCCCTTTTTTGTGCGGGTTTCGGTCGGTAGTAGTCTTAGTTGACGGCTGGGTCCACGGGCAACTCGGCCAATGCTCGGTACTTGCCGCCGAGTGCGTGCAGTGCATCGTGCCACATATTGTCGGTATGGATGGTAAATACCAGGTCGACATTGCCCGGCGCCAAGATCCAAGCCCCTCGCTCGATCTCGTTTTTGAGCTGGCCACTTTCCCATCCTGCATATCCCATGAAAAAGCGCAGGAGCGGTTTCTCAGCGGCAACGACCTCTGCTTCGGCACGCACGGCATCGAGGTCGCCGCCGATATAGAGCCCGTCAAATATTTCGCTGCTTTCTTCTATGATGTGGCTGAGCCGGTGTAGATAGAACAGATAGCCGCGCTTTATGGGGCCACCCTCAAAAAAGAGGTGACCTATACTAGATCCGGTAGGGTCAGACTCGGCAAAGCGGCGCAGTTCATCCGCTGAATCTAGCTGCACTTGCTCGGCCATGGGACGATTGAGCACAAGTCCCATAGTGCCATCTATCTCGTCGTGATGCGTAATGAGAATGACCGTGCGAGCAAAATAGTCTTCTTGTAGGTCTTGGCTCGCGACGAGTACGGTGCCCTTTTGCAGCGGAGCCGGCATAGTCTGCCTCGGTAAAAAGTAAGCGGTGCGACGGCGAATTATGGATAAAATAAGAATATATAATAGAAATGTGCTGTCAATCGAGGGGATGTCAACGATAGAGTAGATAGCGCTGGCGCACGGTGGCAAAAGAATCTAAGTCACTTTGCCAGCTAGTGAGCAATTGCTCGACTTCAATCCCCGCGTCGATCGTTTGACGTAGTTTATCGCCGCCGGCCAGGCGGTCAAAATTGTGGATCCCGCCGCTCGGCACGCGCCAGGCGAATTCGCTCGAATATAGATTGCGCACGGCAATGAGCGCGGCAAACCCCGTATGCACAGGATCAAAAACCTTGCGCTCCGTCACGTGTAGCTGTGCGCCTTGGCAGAGTTCGCCGCTGTATTTGCTGGCGCTGGGTTGGAAGAATACGGGGCGAAAGCGCGCGCCTGGTACATTCAGTTCGTTTAGCTTGTCGGCCAGCTGTGGTCCATCTATAAAGGGTGCGCCAAATTGCTCAAATGGACGCGTTGTGCCGCGTCCCTCAGAAATATTTGTGCCCTCAAAAAAACAGGTGCCCGGATAGGCGATGGCCGTATCCAGCGTCGGCATATTGGGCGAAGGTGGTACCCAAGGTAGGAGACAGTCATCCCAATAGTGTGTCCGTTGCCAGCCCTGCATTTTTACTATGTGCAGCTCGACGCCGATATCGTATTCGTCGTTGAAGAGCTGGGCCAATTCGCCAATGCTCAGGCCGTAGCGGATGGGGATGGGATACCGGCCTACAAAAGAGGCAAAAGCGGGGTCGAGTATATTGCCGGCGATGTGTTCGCCGCCGATGGGATTGGGGCGATCTAGCACGGCAAAGGGGATGCGCTGGCGCGCGCAGACGGCCATGCTCATGCTCATGGTGTAGAGATAGGTATAGAAGCGCGCGCCGACATCTTGGATATCGAAGAGCATGAGCTCGATGCTTTCTAGCATGTCGGCGTCGGGTTCGCGGGTCTCGCCGTAGAGGCTGTAGGCCGGTACGCCCGTTTGTGGATCGGTGAACGTGCCGATCTTTTCACCGTCTTGCGCGGCGCCGCGGATACCGTGCTCTGGGCCAAAGAGGGCGACTAATTCGCAGAGATCGCTCTCGTGTAGGCGGTCGGCTGTAGCCACTAGTTGCGCATCGACGCCGGAGTGGTTGGTGATAAGGCCGACGCGGCGGCCGCGTATGAGATCGGCTTCTTCGTCGAGCAGGCGTTCGCAGCCCAGACGCACGGGCATTATGGGTTGTCTCCACTCTCTTTTTCAACGCGGCGCAGCACAAAGGCAATGCCACCGAACAGACTGGCGAGAATGCCGGCGAGATACCCTAAAAGCGACATAGCGGTCGATACTTCTGGTGCGAAACCGAGGCCGCCAAAGAGACCTACCAGCGTGTTTTCGCGCACGCCCAAGCCGCCGATGGAGATGGGCAACGAGGCGATGACGGCGGCAATGGGTTGGAAGCACATGAAGTAGAGCAGGCCGGGTGTCATGCCGATGGCCATCCCCGCCGACCAATAGACCAAGATGCGACAGAACTGCACGCCGAGTGATATGCACCAGATGCCGGCAAGTAGGGGCACGCGTTCGCGATAGACGACGACGCTGCGGCGCAATTTACCGATCATCTCGCCGACTACTTGCGGTAAGAAACGAATGAGTAGGCTTTCTACTAGGCCACCGATGCGGCGACTCAGCCCCATGGCTAGGACGACGATCAGGCCGAGCCAGACCGGCACTAGTACCGAAACAAGTAAGCTGCTTTTGCCGGTCGTGCCGATGATAAGTGGGTAGGCAGCTAACGCGAGACCGCAGGTGGAAAACAGACCGATAAAACGGTCCATCATCGTAGCCGCGACGCCGCCGCTGCTCTCGCCTGTCAGACGGCGAATATCGTAGATGCGCATGGCGTCGCCGCCGATATTGCCTAAGAGCACGTTGTTGAAGAACACGCCGACGAAGTAGAAGATGAGTGCTTGGCCAAAGCGAATGGGCAGATTTTGCGCTCGTAATAACAAATACCACTGGACGGAGCCCAACGTATTGCTGACGAGAAAGAAGAAGGCGGCCAACGCAAAATATTCCGGTGCGATCTGGGCAAATATAGCCCCCAGATCTTGCCAGTTCATACCCGAGACTAGATAGGCTATCAGTCCGAGACTGACGACTAGCTTAACGCCAATGTTGAGTAGGCGTTTCACGGCATGACTCCTTCTGCAATCAAGTCGCTCGAGCGGCGCACGCCGCGCACATAGTATTGGTAGAGCATACTGCCGCTGTAGATGCCGTCGCGCGCTGTCGCCTGCCGCATGCGTTGGCTGTGGCGGCGGCGGCGGTAAATGTTGAGCGGGTGACTTAGGCACCATAAGAGCCCGGCTATAGGGGCCATGGCGCTGCCCCACTGGCGCTGTAATGCATAGCTAAAGCAGGCTAGTATTTCGAGTGCCGAGCGCAGCGGAAGGAGCCATAAGAGGCGGTGTAGAGCTTGGATTTTACAGTGCATAACGAGGTTGTTACGGTGGTTTAGATAAGCTTTGCGGAAAGAGGCTGGTGGCAGCGAAAAGCCCGAGTGGTGATAGACCACGGAACTGGGAACGGCCCAGATGCGAAAACCGGCCAACTGCAGGCGCCAGCACAGGTCGATTTCTTCAAAGTGCATAAAGTAGTCCAGATCGAGAAATTCGAGTTGGCGCGCTGCTTCGACGCGTAGGAAAAGCGCCGAACCACAGGCCCAAAAAAGTGGCACTTCCTGATCGTATTGCCCCTCATCGCGTTCGCGGCAATCGAGCAGACGGCCGCGGCAAAAAGTATAGCCCAGCGCATCGATATAACCGCCGCTGCCGCCGCCGTAGTCAAAGTGGTCTGGCTCTGTAGCTGAGAGCAATTTTGGCTGGCAGGCGGCAATCTGCGGATCGCTCTCGGCGCGTTCTATTAGCGGCTTGAGCCAGCCGGGCGCCACGCGCGTATCGTCGTTGAGCAGCACGGCATAGCGGCTTTGGCTAGCCTCTAGGCCGCGATTACACGAACCGGTAAAACCGAGGTTGCGTTCGTTGCGCAAGATCTCAATCTGTGGGAAGCGTTCGGCCGCCTGTTGCATGCTCGGCGCGTTGCCCCCGTCGTCGATCACAATGACGTGGATGGGCCAGTCGCTGTGTTCGTAGAGTGATTGCAAACAGTCGAGCAAAACCTCGGCGCGATAGTGTGGTATGATGATGGTGACGGCTTCGCTCACGGCTGTGCGCTGTCCTCGCTCCCTTCGCTCCCTTCGCTCTTGTTGAGCGCACTGACCAAGATCCGTTCGGCTTCGGCTAGGCGGGGCTCTTCGCCATAGGTCGTGCGATAGGCTTGTAGGTATTCGAGGGCGAGCTCTGGTTGGCCATTGGCTTGTAGGGCGGCGGCCTGTTCGTAATAGGCGTTCCAGCGCGCGGGCTCTAGGGCGATAATGCGTTCGTAGAGCTCAGATGCGCGCCCGTATTGCGAGTAGGGCTCGTTGAGCAGTACGCCCGCTAGTGCGAGCACGTTATCATAGGTGGCGATAGCATTCTCGCCGTATTGGTCAATGAGTATATTGGCCGCATTTTGCACGTAGGTCCCCGCCAGGTCTTTTTGTCCAACTTGTAATAAGAAGTCCGCGGCCGTGTAATAACCTTCCCAACTCATATAGATGTTTTTTTCGGTCCAGGCCATCAGGTGCTCTAAGTCGGCATCGCGCCCCTCTTCGCTATAGAGCTGAGCTAAATGCAAGACGCAGGCGCGGTAATTGCCGAGCAGACGGCGGCTGTTCTCGTCTTTGTAGACGTGGGGGTCGGTCAGGCCGCGAAACTGGTAGACTTCGTATAGGTTGTGCTCCATCATTTCGATGTCGGATCCGGGGTCGCGATTGGGCATCACTTTTGTGGTCATGCCCATCATGCGCATATAGGGCCCGAGTCCGACGTGGTTGCCGCCGGGAATAGTAATGGCAAAGTTGATGGGCTTTTTCCACTGATTCCAATAGACAATGCCGATGACCATGAGGTCCTGCACGCGCAGTAGGTCGTGGCCGGGCTGTGCCTCTATCTCAATGTCGAGGCCGAGCTGTTTGTATTCGGGCGGGACCTTGGGCTCGCGCCACAAGCGTTTGTAGAGGTCTACCATTTGCGTGTCAGTAAGCACGGAGTCGATATAGTTGTCGGAGAGCTGAATGTCGACTTTGGGCTCGCGGTCGCGCAGCTGTTTGATATACCAGTTGGTGTTGAGCAGGCTCAGATTGACCACGCGCACGTCGGGGCGCATGCCTTCGACTTCCTGCAGATACCAGAGCGGAAAGGTGTCGTTGTCGCCGTTGGTAAAGAGGATGCTATTGGGTTCGCAGGTTTGCAGAATATTGTAGGCGTAGTCGTAGGCAATATAATCGCCGGTGCGGTCCTGTAGATGATAGAGCTTGGCAAAAGTGCCGACCGGTAATAATATGCCCACGGCGGCGACGGCTATCGCGATTGCGCGGCGATTCGGAAGCCGCTGTCGTATCCATTCGACGACGGCGATCCAGCCGAGACCGATCCACAGCGCATAGGCCAGATACATGCCACCAAAGACATAGTGGCGCTCTCTGGGCTGCGGGTTGGGCATATTCAGATAGAGCGACAGACCAAAGCCCATGATGATAAAGAGCGTCATAAGAGCGGCGAAACGACGCCAGTCGCGCTTGGCCTGCCAGCAGAGCCCGACCAAGCCCAGCGCATAAGGCACCAGCGAGATCCACACGGGATGTGCTTCGTTGCCCGTGGCTTTTTTGAAGCTCACGACGCGCTCTAAGACAGGGAAGGGGAACTGCTGGAAGAAATACTTCATCTGCTGGTCCCAAAACTGATAGGCGCGATCGGCGCGCGGCTTGAGCATACTCAAGAGCATGCTCTCGGAACCGTATTGCTCGCGGTTGACAAAGGCGAGGAAGGCGCGCCAGTTTTCGGGATCGTTCTCGTCGATCGTCGGGTTGAGCCCCGAGCGGATATAGAGCGCGGTATAGGTCGAGTAGCCCAGCGCGAAGAGCACGACGATGCCCAAGAGCAGATAGCAGGCGCGGCGGTCGGTATTATAGAGATGGTAGAGCAGGCCGACCAGGCCGGCTAAGACGACGAGTTTGGAGGCCGCCCCCGAGCCTATAATCGCTATGGCTAGGATGGCGAAGACGGCAAAGCCGATCAGTTGCAATACGAGACGGCGCAGTTTCTCGTCGGCAAACCAGGCGAGAATGGCCAGCGTCGGCAGCGTCAGTAAACACAGCATATGCAAGCCGCCGCCGAGCCCAAAGAGGTAGGCGATAAAGAGCAGCCAGCGGTCGTTTTGCATGCCGTGGCCGGTGCCCTCCCAGTAGAGAATGAGCCACAGGCCAAAGCTGGTGAAGAAGATCGAGTAGCCGTAGACTTCGGCTTCGGTGGCGTTGAACCATTGGGTATAGGAGAAGGCTAGGAGCAACGCGGCGACGATGGACCCGGCGATCAGGCCGATATCGCGGCTATCGCCAAAGGGCTTGAG
>JBLHGI010000150.1:0-13458 GCA_047616505.1 Planctomycetota bacterium | reverse complement strand
GAGACATCGCACTATTTCAAATACCCCCCCCCACTGACGTCCTATGGTTTTTTTAATCAGACGAATTTTGAAGGCTTTCCATTTGTAGAATAAGGTATATACTACACGAGCAATTTAGTTAACCATTTGAGTAAGTGAGTTGAGTAAATGAGTGATATTACAATAAGCGTTGTCGGACAAAAGGGTGGGACAGGAAAAAGTACGTTAGCCCGTGCTATTGCACGCGAGTACGCGGCGAATGACTGGAGTGTGAAGATTGCAGATATGGACTTAGGGCAATCTACGAACTACCGTTGGCATCAGCGGCGACTACAGGCAGATATAGATCCCTCGTTAGAAGTGTCTCAATACAAATCGGTGAAGGAGGCACAATTGGCTTCAGGGGGTTTTGATTTGTTGGTATTTGACGGAGCGGGAGTGTCTAATAGCCTTACAAGAGATATGTCGGTAGCAGCTCAACTAACAGTTATCCCTACGGGGCTGGCTGTGGATGATTTGGAACCCTCGGTACGCCTCGCCAATGATCTAGCGCAGCACGTGAAAGGTTCAGAAATTTCCTTTGCTCTCTGCCGGGTGGGAAACTCTGATGTTGAACTACAGGAGGCGCAAGATTATATAGGGCAGACCCGCTACCATCTATTGAACGGTTATATGCCAGAGCGCACCGGATACCGCAGGGCCTCCGATGGCGGACGTAGCGCCACAGAAACAAGCTACCCCGCGCTGAATGTGCGCACGGACGAACTCATCCAATCCATTATAAACCGCGTCGAGGAGTTGAGCTGATGGCAAAAGTGCCCAAGAAAAAAACCAGCGCTAAACCACCTCCCCCAACAGATACCAGCTCCAACTTAAAGAGACCCGCTACTCCCGAGCGTCCCGTGCGAATAAACTTTGACTTAGAACGCCCAGAGTGGCGTGACTTAAAGCGCCGTGCCGTAGATGAGGATAAGAGCGTAGCGGAGTTAATGCGGGAGCTGATTACGAGTTACTTGAGTAAGTGAGTTGAGTGATTGAGTTGAGTGATTGAGTTGAGTGATTGAGTAAGTGCGTAAGCAAAGTGCACGGACTTACTCATGGCCATTCTCTTCTGTGACCTGGCACCTCCGGTCTGTCATCACTCGCCTCCGATCCAACATATTTCGTCACTTTATCAGCCCGACATCCAAGCCTCGGCGTTGGGCTATATCCTTTAGTAAGCCGTATATTCCACAGAGCAGGCTCGCACCAACTAATAACGGAGATGTTTTGGGAATAAAAAAAGAAACGCCAAAAAAAGACACGAAGAAGCAGACCCGAGGGGACCGACGACGAGAAAGCATCGCTAAACGTCAGGAAAAGCGAGAGAAAGGACGCCAAGAACGGCGGACAGAACGGGAGGCAAAAAAGAGCTGACACTGCACGCCTATGCTTCCGAGCACTTGAGCAGAGATCAATCGCTGCCGGTTGTAAATGGCCAAGAATTACTGTCCCGAATGCTGACCTTAAACCCAGATACCAAGGTCAGTATTTCGAAAGGCAATTTTTCCGTAATAACGGCGCCGCTCTGGAAACACATAGGTAAGACAGTGACTAATGATGCTGAAGGTCAAGCCGCTTCTCTGATGAGTGCGCCCACTTCACTTTTTCGTTAAATGCCACACGCCGTCCCAATCCTTCGCTGGCGGACCCAGCCGTAGCGCATCCACCCACTTAAATAGGCCGCAGTCAGTCCACCTTGGGGCCGCATAAGAGCGCAGCGCCCAAAACAAGCCAACGCCTGCTCCCCGTCTTGCCGACGGTAAGCGAGTCCAATGGATCGACTTGCTCTAGCGCCGCGGAGCAGGCCAGATGAGCGTACTCCTCCTGGGGGACAAAGGGGAGGCAGATCGACAACCCCAATCCCGTGACCGACTAGGTCTGACGACCGCTCCCAGATACGAGCACGCAGTGCCGAGCTTCATCCCCTCTTGCAACTGGAAGCAGGTGGCCATTTCTATGATTCAACGCTTCCCAGAAACCATCTTATATCTCTCGCCGGTACACGTACATTCAGCCGGAAATCCCCTATAATATGTCCTGGGCGCTAAGCTTTCGTTGCTGAATCTGTCCAACGGCGAACTGGCATGGGCGCGGGGCATTCCCCGGGCCACCCTGTACCGACGCCTGATGAGCGGAGGGGTCTCGTATTACGGTTTCTCCATGTGTTGGGAGGAATATCGCATCTGGACTCTAAACCGATTGGTACGGCTGGCTACCGCCATGACGCACCTCAAGGACATCTCCAGAGCCGACCCGGATATTTTGCGGCCGCGGTGTTGTAACGCTATCATAGACTTAGTTGCAGATGAATTGGTTTGACATATAGCGGGGATGACTGGAATCCCTACATTATTAGTGGAGAGGTCTTTATGTCCCCTAGCTAGCGGCAAAAATGGCATTACCACAAAAAACAATATCAAATCAGAGGAGTCATTCTTATGCCGCCACAACCTGCCGTTGTCGGTCAAATTTTAAAAAAAATTCCATTATTTAGTAAGCTCTCTCCATCACAGATACAGAGCTTGATAACAATCTGCAAAACTAAGAAATACAACGCTGGTGACGTGGTCTGTGCTATAGGCGAGCGCAGTGACAACATGCAAATACTGCTTACAGGTGAATTGCAGATTATTGGCGACGATGGAACAGTTATAGCAACCCTAACATCCCTATCTACAGTCGGCGAGATGGGCATGATCCTAAAACAACCGCGCTCGGCACAGGTTAAGGCTTCCGTTGAATCCACGGCTCTGCAAATCTCCCGGCCACCTTTCGAGCGCCTGATGAGCCTGGATACTGAATTTAAAGCACAGTTCTATAGTAACGTGGTCGAAAGCTTGTCGGGGAAAATCTTAGATGATAACCTGCGCACATTGGGTTATACCGACAATCATACTAATTCGGTCATAGAAATCTACAAATTGCGTAAACAGCTTGATTTTTCTCTGTCTGTCATAGAGGACCTTACACACCTTTCGCGCTCAGATATACAAGATAAATTTAAAAATGAGCAATTTGATGAAGTTGTGGTCCTCTTTGTCGACGACGAGAAAAATATCCTTTCATCGGTCAAGCGCCTACTGCGAAAACAGTCGTGCCATCTACAATTTGCCGATAGCGGTGAGAATGCGCTCGAAATATTGGAACAGCTTAAAGTTGATATTGTTATCACCGATATTAAGATGGCGCCAATGGATGGACTTACTTTGGCTAAGGAAATTGAGCTGAAATACCCAGGCCTACCAGTGGTTGCACTGTCAGCTGTAATCAGTGCTGCAGAGACTGATAGCTATAATTTCAGCGGTTATATCAACAAGCCGATTGATGTTGGAGACTTCCGTAACCTGATAAATGATATACTTGTAGAAGACCTGTAATACCAGTTGGATTGAGAATACATGGATGCTATTTTGAGGTCGGGAAGTATTCCGATGACAGACCCTCAGCACAAACCTTTTAAATCGTTGCCTCGACCTGTTCAAAGCCGAGCATCTCCTCGTCTGTATTACCTGCCTCGATGATACTGGCAGGCTTACCTGTTTTGGCCCACTTAGGGTGAGACTTTTTGGTTGGCGAAAAGGTCTTCCGGGCTGAGGTATCCCAGCTGGCTATGAGGTCTTTCCTCGTTGTAATGCTGTCGCCAATCCTCGATTACGACTCGCGCTTCGCGCAGATTCTATAACCATTCCCGATTTAGTAGGGATTCGGCCAGCATCTTCTTGAGCTCTGCATTTTATTTTTCAAGCTCTTTAAGCCGTTTAGCATCGGCCAGATCTGTTCCTCGAAGTGGCTACTATGCTTGGCGCCCACGCGGTGAAAGTCCACGCGCGATTGAAAATCAACGCCTACTGGAGCGTATCTGCTAGGTCTACCCCCGCTCCAAAAAACGGTATGGTAGCGCTCGTATCCATGATGCGCTGCAAAACCAGGGCGTGCGGGTGGGGGGACGCGACCGCGTTGCGCGTCTAATGCAACAGGGCGGGCTCCGTGCCCGAAAAGCCGTCGGTTGGGCGATGAGTCCGCGCATGAAAGAGGACCTGACGAAAACCGCCCTGGCTAATGGGCCTTGCATCAACGCCCACCAGAGATCGCTTGCTGCATCATTCGTATCGAGGGCGGCTATTGCTCGACTCATCGCACCCGTCGTTCGATGAGTCGAGAGGGTCATTGCTGAGACAATGCACCGATGGAGAGTTTCATGGCTACCCTGAAAACGAAATTGATTCATCACCAAGATTTCTATACCCGACAAGAAGCGAGACAAGCCATCTCGCTTCAGTGCTGTGCTATTTTTTCATGAGTCTACTCCTTGTCGATTAAGAAATAGTCTCGTCCTCCATGGAGCAAATCAGGTACGTCATGCCAAATCCACGTGAAAGCCAATTTTTAGGGCCCGCTCACCCCCCCATCCCATACTACCCCAGCGGCCCCATGCGCACTAGGTGCAGTACGGGTTCACCTCGCTCCCGACACTGCGGCAAGTGCACTTCGAACTCGGCCACCCAGTCGTTGTGTGCCTCGGGATCAACCAGCATCTGCTGCACGTTCCAGCTCTGGCCGTCCTCTGCTGGCCGCACATATGTGTGGCGGATGTTGCGGGCTTCGGGATCAAAGCAGAGCCGCTCGTGTTCCTCCAAGTAGGCCGGCATAATGGTCGCCAGACGCTCGGGGGGCCATTCGTCTGCTCCCGTATCAGCGACCTTGACAGCGACTGCACCGGACGTGGGTCCGCGGTCTGATCCGCCAGCGAGGTCCAGAGCATCCAGCGCCAGCTCGCAATCCCCATCGGCCACGGCGCGCAGGAAGGCGAAGATCCGGGTGCGGATCGCGGCCGTGAAGGCAGTGACATTCTGCGTAATATCCGGCGGTAGAAGAAGCGCATCGGGAAGGAACTCGCCGGCGGTCTCCGCAGCGACGAAGGCCGGATTGCGCATCTTCTCCCACTCGTCTAGCAGGCTCGAGTCAGCCAGGCGGATGGTCTCGCTCAGGTAGAGTTCGATCTCACGCAGCGTCTCATCCTTGGCGTTGTCCGGCACGGTCTGCAGCAGGACCTTGTATACACTGTGTAAATGTCTCAGCAGCAGCCCCTCGCTGCGCTCGAGACCGTACGAGCGGACGTAGTCTGTAAACGAGGAGAACGTCTCGAACATCTCCCGAGCAATGGACTTGGGCCGGATGTTCTCCTGTTCCACCCAGGGGTGTCGGTCGGCGAATTCATTGAAGGTCGTGTAGATGAATTCGCGGTATGGCTTGGGATACTCCAGGTCCTCCAGAGCGTCCATGCGATCCTCGTAGTCCATCCCCTGCATCTTCATCTCGGCGATGGCACGACCTTTGATCCTGTCCAGTTGCTTGCGCAGGATAATCTCCGGGTTCTCCAGGATGGACTCAGCCAGCGTCAACACCACCAGAGCATAGTCCTCCTGCGTCGGGTCCACTAAGGGAATGGTCTCCAGCAGATAGAGCGAAAGCGCCTGGTCCATGGAGAAATCGTCCTGCAGTTCCATATTGACCCGAATCTTACGCCCATCAGGACTGGCGGTTGGATCCAGGATCTCGATGATACCCCGTTCCACCAGCGAGCGGAACAACTGCCACGCCCGCCGTCGGTGCATCTTCTTGCGCACGGGCGTTTCGTTGCAGGCGCGGATCAGGTCGCGCATAGCGCGACAGCCGTTATCCGCACGACTTAGCACATTGAGCAGCATACCGTGGGACACCTGAAACTGCGAAGTCAGACGCTCTGGCGCTGCCGCTACCAGGCGCTGGAACGTCTTCCCGTTCCAGTGGACGTAGTTGCGGTCGGGGGCGCGCTTCTTGGTGGCTTTCTTACGGCCCTGGACCACCTTCTTCTCCAGCTTGAGGTTCTCGATGATATGCTCGGGGGCCTGCGCCACGACCCATCCCTGTTCGTCGAAACCCTTGCGTCCGGCCCGGCCGCTGATCTGGTGGAAGTCCCTGGCGCTCAAGATGGCCGTCTTCTCCCCGTCATACTTGCACAGGCGGGTAAACAGCACGGTGCGGATCGGCACATTGATGCCCACCCCCAGAGTATCCGTACCGCAGATGATCTTCAGCAACCCCTTCTGCGCGAGCTGTTCCACCAACACCCGGTATTTGGGCAGCAACCCCGCATGATGCAAACCGATGCCGTGCCGCAACCACCGGCGGATGTCCTTGCCGTAGGGGCTCGTGAAGCGGAAGCCGGCCAGCTCGGCGGCCAGGGCCGCCTTCTCCGCACGCGAGCAGACGTTGATGCTGGTAAAGGCCTGGGCGTTCTCCGCCGCTTCCCGCTGGGTAAAATGGACCACATACGCAGGCACCCGACCACCCGTGACCAAATCCTCCAGCGTGTGCGCTAGCGGACTCAGCGAATAGGCGAACTCCAGCGGCACCGGACGCTCCTCGGACTTCACCGTCACGCAGGTATGGCCCGTGAGCTCCTCCAGCTCTTGCTCGAAGTATCCCGTGTCACCCAACGTGGCCGACATGAGCAGAAAGCGCGTCTGCGGCAGCGTCAGCAGCGGTATCTGCCAAGCCACACCCCGGTCCCGATCGGCATACCAGTGGAACTCGTCTAACACTACGTCATCTACTTCCGCCGCCGATCCCTCGCGTAATGCAATATTGGCCAGCACCTCTGCCGTACAGCAGAGGATCGGCGCATGGCGGTTGACCGTAGCATCGCCCGTGCACAACCCCACGTTGTCCGCTCCAAAGTCCCGGCACAGCGCCATCCACTTCTCGTTGACTAGCGCCTTGATCGGAGAGGTGTACACGGAGCGCCGCCCCTTGGCCAACGACTGGAAGTGCAACCCCGTGGCCACCAGGGATTTCCCCGATCCCGTGGGGGTATTGAGGATGACGTTCCGGCCGGTGTACAGCTCGAGAATGGCCTGCTCCTGGGCAGGGTAGAGCGTCAGTTTGTGACTTTCGACGAAATCGAGGAAGAGCTCCAGCAGGGCCTCGTCATCCAGGACCTCGCCCTGCGGGAGAAGTTCTGTCAGGTTCAGCGCCATGAGCCGCACCAATTGCCTGGGAAACACGGGTCCACGGTGATGGTACAGGCCGGGCTATGCATGTGGGGATCTCTGCTCAAAAGGGATTCCTGTTCTGGATGGTTGTGGGTATCGACAAGGCATTCCTCTGCGTGCTGTTGAGTCGATGGCAACTTGCAGGGCGCACTGGACAGGGTGTTAGATCAGGAAAGAAAAGAACCTCTGATATAATGACAGAGTATTCATTTAGGAGTTTTCCCCAATTTAGGGCATACGAGTGACAGCAACACGGTAACCTATAATATAAACAGCCGTAATTTTTAAAGAAACAAAAGTCACTCTACGCGCGACTAGCTCCTATCAATTCGATTCCGATCATTCCACCTTTTTACAACCTCTTATTTCTCAAGAGGTTCTTTTTCCTGTCCTAAGTCTACTTAAAAACAAACCCCATTTCACCTGACATATATATCAAACACGTTTTTATGGTCTTGGGAGTGCCAGCAAAGCAGGCGCGACCTACTTTGCGTTACCGTATCAACAACAGCTTGCGAGTCTGCACTACCTGATCACCGAGCAAACGCGCCAGATACAATCCGCTGGCCAGTCGGCGACCATCACCGTCCCGCCCAACCCAGATAAACTCGTAATAACCAGGCCCTTGCACGGTATCTACTAGCTGCACGACTTGTTGCCCACCAAGCGAGTATATCGCCAGCTTTACGGGTTGCATCCGCTCGAACTCATATCGCAATACCGTGGATCCATTAAATGGGTTCGGCGCGTTCTGATATAGATACGGACCATTAGGCACTTGACCGATCTCACGCTCGCTGACGAGGGTGTCTAACGAGTCGGCCGAATGTACACCGTCACCATCAGAATCAGCATCTTCCAATACTATGGAGGTTAGCGAAGCTACGTTTTAACGGTGGAAGAAGAAATTTGCTGGCATGGGCGTAGCCGAATTGCGGCGCCTCAAGCAGTTAGAAGAAGAAAATCGCAAGCTCAAACAATGGGTGGCCGATCGGTCGCTGGACAAGCACATGCTCCAGGATGTACTGAAAAAAAAGTGGTGAAATCAGCGCAGCAACGACCGATGGTCCACTATCTTACCTCAAGCTATGGCCTGAGTGTCCGACGCGCAGATCGAGTCCTTCCTCTAGCGCGCTCGACCTACCAGTATCAAAGTAGAGCTCCTCAGCATACGGCGTTACGTCAACGCATCCGCGATCTGGCGCTGAGTCGAGTCGGCTGGGGCTATCGACGATTGACCACGGTGCTCCAACGCGAGGGATGGTCGGTGGGGCGGAAGTTAGTCTATCGGCTCTATCGGGAGGAAAATCTCCTCTTACGCCCGAAAAAGAAGCGGCGGCGCGTCAGCCATCAAGCTCGGGTGTTACAGTCCACGCCGCATCAGCTCAGCGAGCAGTGGAGTATGGATTTTATGAGCGATGCGCTCGTGAATGGTCGTCAAATCCGAGTGTTAAAAATAGTCGATGACTTTAGTCGTGAGAGTGTGGTCTCTCCCCCTAACCTGGCCCAACTATCGGAGGTCACGCCAATGTCAACTCGTCGATTGAAGATCAGAAAAAAAACGCTTATAGATGGGTTTGCGGTAGAGAAACTGCAAATAGAGGGTGGGTAGCAGAAGCAAGCTTAGCAGGCGGTTGGGAGCTTGAAAAGTAATTTCGTCGATGATCGTTGTTTGCCCTTGTCGATCGACGATCCGGTGGCAGTGCCGCCAGGATTGCAAAAAGAAAGGCAGTTGTATGCCTTCATCGACAAAGAAAATTTCGTTTTCGGATTGCTCAAATGCGGTGATACGGCTTATCCAGCGTTGGCGGAAAAATATAAAACTCAATTCGAGGTGCACTTCATCGCCGATGCCCATGCCGTCGAAGCGCAGTAGCTTGACCGGCGGCAAAGGCGGGTTGAGCCTGAGAAATAAATCGCGGCTGAAGCCTCGGAACACTGCGCGAAAATTGCCGTCGACCTCTGTTGAAATATTAAGCGCCAGCATGCTTCGGCTCTTCGCTACGGGATCCGGCCGCTATGAGAATTTCACGGCTCTGCCTTGTGGCGATACGCGGTTTTAGCTGCATCAGCATCGCATAAAGGCCAAAGAGTAGACGGTTTACGAAAATAAAGTGTGGTGATACGCGTAATCCACGCCACTGCATTGATGCGCGAATATACTCGTTGAGCTCAAGGCGGAAAGAGCGATCGCCGAAGTCGAAGCTGTCGCCGGTATAAGGCAGCAATACAAAGCGGCCGAAATCGCGGATAAAAGCGTAGAGTTCGGATTGAGATTGTTGCTGCTCGGCATCGGGGCCGAGGATGCCGATCTGGTAATAACAATCGCGAATCGCTTCTTCGTCGTCAACGACGTGGGCGGTGAGCATGCGGATGCAGGTGTCGAGGAATTCGGGCGGAAATTGCTTGACACAACCGTAGTCGAGGATGCCGAGGCGACCATCGTCGCGGAACAAGAAATTGCCCGGATGAATGTCGGCGTGAAAAGTGTAGATACGTCGCTCAACCTGATCGTGGATAAAATCCCATAGCAGTTGGCCGAAGTGGTCGATACGCTGCTGGTCGGGATTGGTTGCGAGAAACTCGCGCAAGTGTAAACCATCGACGTAGGTCATCGCCAGTACGCGCTCGCTGCTGAGGTCGGATCTCCATTCGGGCATGGCAATCCGTGAGTCGTTGCCATAGATACCGAAGAATGTATCGAGGTAGCGGCCCTCCTGCAGATAATCGGTCTCCTCCAATAGCTTATCGCGAATTTCATTGAAATAGATATCGATATCATCGCCTTTGAACAATGGGCGGAAGAGCACGCGAGCCATGGCCAGATCCGATTGAATGGTATCGCGCACGTTGGGATACTGTAATTTGATCGCTAGCTGCTGCCCGTCGTGGGCTACGGCTCTATGCACCTGGCCAATAGAGGCGGCGGCGATGGCGGTGTCATCAAAATGGCGGAAAATTTCTTGCGCTGGGCGCCGCAATTCGCGTTGGACGATAGCGCGGACGATGGCGCGGTTCATTGGCGGCACGCGGTATTGTGCCTGCGCCATCACTTCGACGAACTCTTCAGGCAAGACACCGGTGTCCATACTCAGCGATTGCGCCAATTTGAGGGCCGTGCCGCGCAGCTGAGTAAAATCTTCAAACACTGCGGCTGCATTCTGTTGGTTGAGTCGATTACGAGCCGTCTCACGATCACTGGAGAGCGAACGTTTGGCGTAGTAGAGGGCGTAGTTTTTGCCTACTTTAAGGCCGGTCTGCGCGAGTATCTTGCCGCGTTGAAATTTATTAGAAGGAAACTCGCTCATCGTGCCCAACGCAGTGCCTGACCGAGTACGATCTTGGCTAAAGGCATCTTAATTATATCGTTGGCAACGAGATATTTGGTTAGGTCAATACCCTTATAGACCAATGCACGAGAGTGGATTGCCTCGCCGATGAAAGAGGTGGCTTTATCGACCAGCGCCATGGTGCGTTGTACATCGATACTCTCGTCGTCCAACCAGAAACGTACTAAGTGCAAATACTCTCGTGCCAAAAACGACGCGAGCCAACCTACTGTGCAGTCTTCACCGATAAATTCTCTCAGTAGGGCTTCGACATCGTGCTCGAAGCGCGAAGTAGCGGATCCGTGAACAATTGCCTCGGTGAAGTGTTCGTCAACAAATTCGCGTTCTTCCTGTAGCATATCAAAAAGGGCATAGGCGAAGTTGGCGAGTTTTTCCTCAAGAGACCAGGTTGCGAAGTCATCGATTTCGGCGATCATAACCCGGTAACGCTCTACGCAGAGTGGATAGTAATACTTGAGGATCGCGCTGCGGGAATTGAATAGGCTATAAATATCGACCTTTTTTATGCGTGTCTTGCGAGCTATGTTAGCGATGGTGAAGTTTGCGCGATCGTCGATATAAAGGGCGATGGCTGCGCTGACAATTTTCTGTTTTTGCGCTAAGAGTTCAGCGGTACGGGGCATGATATACTCGCAGTCAAAAGAGGTCGGATAAAACGTCTACCTAGAATATTCTCGCGAGTGCGATAAAAGCAACTATTGGCAAGAAAAATAAGTAATTAATAGGTGGTTCCTATATTTCTTGCCCATCGGTCCTATTCACAGCTTCTTTCGTCCATCGTGACGCACCGAGCCGGGAACGGACCGGCGGCCAAGGCCGACATTCCACCACGACCTCGAGTACGTATCGCACACCAGACTGCTCCAGTTACCCTCATACCGCTTGAACTGCCCCCCTGAAAATCTCTTTATAGATCTTATGTATCCCCGCTTGATATCGAGTACTCGTGACAGATTATTTAGCTCATACTCGTGTGAATAGAGATGAAGGAGGCAAAGAGCGATTGAAAAAACTCGCTCGTGCCCATGGATATTCACCTTTGGCAGCGTAGCTATCTTTAAGTGATCAGCTTCCCTTTACAAAAGAGCGTTTTCAGCGTTAGGTCACTGCGTCGCAATATTCAAATCCTACAGAATGACGAAAAACTGAGGGCGCATCACTGTGCCTGATCATAAGTGAATTTCTGCATCGTTTGGATATTCGCGCTGAGCAATAGCGCGGCATTCCGCTTCAGAACCGTAAAAAATGGTTGTTGCCAGGATGCTTACGACACTCGCGGCTATATACGTGAGTGCCTTCAATCTTCTCCTACTTTTTTTGCCAAAATTGAATATACCACCTGCTCGCTAGGATATCCGATTACACCCAGCGAACAACGATAAATAGAACAGGTGGCTAAACAACTGGCGATTAGTCGGTCCAAGGTTTTCGAACTAAAGGCAACCGCCAAACTCTCTTTTATCAAAATAGACCGGTCTACCCGCTTCCGACAATCGGATAGTGAGCAGTTCATCAACGAGCGAGTTCACCATATAGAGTGAAATCAACTATGGAAATTGGGCTATAAACAAAAAAACAGGCATCCACGATTTCTCGTAAGTACCTGCTTTTAATTGGTAAACCCGGTGGGGTTCGAACCCACGACAAGCGGATTAATCAGATAGTCAAATTCCGACCATGAGGATCGCCGGGATCGCCGGGATCGCCGGGATCGCCGGGATCGCCGGGATCGCGATCCCTCGTAAAAGGTCCCATCAGTAGCCAGCAGGCTTAGCGAACTCTGAAAACTACAAAGGTGATATCGTCGCCCTGTGGCACATCACCCGCCCACTCGGCGCCTTTTTCGGTCATATGCTGGCAAATTATGGCGGGGGGTTGATCCGCAACTTGAAGGAAATATTCCCGGGGGCGCTCAAAACCGAGCATTTCCCCGGCGGCGTTTTGCTGTTCAATCAGCCCATCGCTCATGAGCAGTACAACATCACCGCTACACAATTGTACGTCGCGCTCTTCATAGTCAAAATGGGCAACATAACCCAATGGCATTCCCGGTATTTCTACTTCCTCTATCGTCTGGTCGGCATTTCGATAAATGAGTAAACCTGGAATACCGGCGGAGGAAATTTTTAGCAGATTGTCCTTCAGTTTAAGCATGACCATAGCCATGCCAAAACGCTGCAAATTCATGTCCCTAAGATTTCGCGACATGATCTGGAACGAATCGACAATGGTCGAGCCCTCATCCAAATTCTGGAAGATAATCTTGATAGCGAAAACGACGCTGCCTGCCTGTAAGCCATGGCCCGTAGCATCACCCAATATAAAAGTGAGCGTTCCATCATCGGTCAGAATATAGTCATAGTAATCGCCACCAACCTCACTCGCTGTCGTCATGTGCCAGCCCATATCGATTTGCGGAAAGGAGGGCTGTTGTTTCGGCAGCATCGCTGTCTGCAAGTCACGGGCCTGGACCAGTTCGCGCCCCTTCCTCTCATTTTCCCTTTCGAGCAGTTCGTTCTTGTCCAACAATTCGTTGGTCAGATGACTGAGACTAAGGTGCGTTTTTAGACGCATCAAAACCTCTTCCTTGCGGAAAGGTTTGGTTATATAGTCAACACCGCCGGCATCAAATCCAGCAACTAAGGCATCGGCATGATCATCCCCTGTAATAAAGAGCACTGGGATAGCGTCTGTAGTCTCGTCTGACTTGAGGCGGCGGCAGACTGCGTAGCCATCCATCACCGGCATGCGCACGTCGAGCATTATAGCATCTGGTTTGGCTTGGGTCGCCAATTTGAGGGCACTAGGGCCATTCGTCGCGATAAGCACATTATACCCGGCTTCTTCCAGTACCTGGCGCAAAACTTTCAGGTTGACCGGATTGTCGTCGACGATTAGGATGTCCGCTCCCTTGAGGTCTATTTGAGGCAATGGCATATCTTAGGACTCCACGTTGACCTGTTCGAGTAATGAAGCAATCTCATCAAACTGAAAATCCTGGCTGAGCTGTCGCATTTGCTGGGCTAAACGAGCGGCCATCGGGCCCAATTGCT
>JBLHGI010000149.1:0-13470 GCA_047616505.1 Planctomycetota bacterium | reverse complement strand
CAACGTCTTTGTGCTCAGCGCTCCCGTAGCACGCTATTTTAACGGGGGCCATATTCCCGGCGTCGAAGTGACAGACCAGCTTTTATCGCTCTGTCAAAAACAAGCCCAATCCCCCGACAAGGGCAGAGCGTTCTTTATCGAACTTGCCGCCCAACAGTGCGCCATCGCCCGCGGTCTCGGTTATAGAGGCGCTTATCTAGGCGGCCATTTGCGATACGGCGACTACGAAAAAATAATCGAACTCTCGCAGAGCTACAGCACCGACGATTGGAAGGATTTTGCGCGCGCAATTGACTTCTCGTATCCCGACGAGTTCTACTATTTTGAACCGGATGGAGAGAGCGGTCTGAGCAGCAGCGAAATAAACCTCGCTTATCTACACTCACAAACACCGGCAGAGCGCAAGAAGCTGCGCCGCGAGTTGCCCACGAGCTACAAGCTCAACCGCATCGCCCACGACCACTTCTTTGCGCCGGAAAGCAGTGGTTTTAAGCTCGGCCAAAAACTGACGGCCGCCGTAGAAGACAAACCCGGCGTCCAGAAGCTACTGCACACCGCCGAACAGGCCGCCAAGATACCGTTCTTTGGCTGCCGCGACTGCGGCGACTGCTCGCTGCCCGATATCGCCTATCTCTGCCCCGAGTCGCAGTGCGCCAAAAATCAGCGCAACGGCCCCTGCGGTGGCACGCGCCAGGGCCAGTGCGAGGTGGGGGAAAAACAATGCATATGGGCCCTGGCCTATGAACGCTTGAAAGCCTACGGCGAGGAGGAAAGCATGCTCGAGCGGCCCGTCATTTTTAAAGATGGCACGCTCAAGGGCAGCAGTGCCTGGCTCAACACCTATGCCGGTCGCGACCACTACGCCCATCCCCAGGAGAAGAAAGAATGAATATTCCCGGACGAGACAGACCCTTTGTCGTCATCGGAGAAAATGTGCACACCACGCGCGTGCTCTCGCGCAAGGGAAAACTCATTGGCAGCGACGCGGACGGAGTCGACGGAATCCGCTTTCGCGACGAGCACAACCAACGCCGTTTCCTGCCCGTCCCCGACGATGTAAAAAAGACCCAGGACTACGAGGAAGGGCGCGTCAAACACCTTAAAATTGCCGTGCACGAGGCCATGGGGGGCAGCAAAGATGCCCTCGACTATATCGCACGCCAGGTGCAGCGCCAGGTACAGGCCGGCACTGATTTTCTCGACCTCAATGTCGACGAAATTTCCATCCACATCGAAGAGCAACAGCAGGCCATGCGCTGGCTTGTCGACGCCGTGCACCAAATGAGTAAACTGCCGCTGTCGATCGACTCGTCTAAGAGCGAAATCCTGCGCGCCGGCTTAGAAGCGTGTAGCGACCATCCCCTACGTCCACTGCTCAACTCCGCCTCTTTAGAGCGACCCAATGTGCTCGATTTGGCGCGCGAGTTCAACGCCCAAGTCGTCGTCAGTGCCGCCGGCGAATCGGGTATGCCCTCCGATGCAGAAGAGCGCATGGGCTACGCCACGCGCATAGTTGAAGCCGCGCAAGAGCGCGGTCTAACCCTGGCGGATCTCTATATCGACCCACTAGTCTTCCCAATTTCGGTCGATGGTCGCTACGGCGAGCACGTCTTTGCATCCATTCGCCAACTCCGCGACCGCTTTGGCGACGAAGTCCACATCACAGGCGGCTTTTCCAACGTATCCTTTGGCCTACCCTGCCGCCATCTCATCAACGATGTGTTCCTGTTATTAGCCGTTGAAGCCGGGGCCGATAGCGCCATTATGGACCCGACAACCACCGCATTGTCGAATATATTCCAAATGGACCGCAGCACCCGCCCCTATCAACTATCCGAGGATATGCTCCTGGGCAAGGACGAGTATTGCGCCAACTTTATTGGTGCCTTTCGCAAGGGCGAACTCAATATCTGAGAACCGCTGACGAGAAGCGGATTCGACTAGCGCTACCCGATCTTCGCGCCGCAGCTCGGAAGCGGCAAGTGAGCACATCTCGCCAGCACTAAAACACAAGGTGCCGCACTGGCATTTTCACTTTCTTTCCGTAAATTATAGTAAATGAAAACATTTATCGAACGAATCGCAGAAGACCGCCCCATGCTCTACGACGGCGGCTTTGGCTCACAGCTCTTTGCGCGCGGCATCGAGTTGACCAATAGCACCTTAGCAAACGAGCTACACCCAGATGCCGTCGTCGATATTCATCGCGCCTATATCGATGTAGGAGTCGATGCCGTCGGCACCAATACCTTTGTCGCCTCCGAACTGCATCTGGAGATGGCGGGCAAAGATCCCGCCGCTGCTGGTGCCCTGGCACAAAAGGCCGCCGAGTTAGCGCGACGTGCCATCGATGAGAGCGAACGCGACGTCTATATCGGCGGCTCCGTTGGTCCCTCACCCGGCGCCATCGAGTCCGATGCGGGCGATACGGATTTTGGCATTGCCGATAGCAAGGTCCGCGATGCCCACGCACGCATTATCGACGCCCTCGTAGAGGGTGGCGTCGACTTTCTAACGATCGAGACACAATTCTCTGCCAAAGAAGCGGCGATGGCTTGTAGTATAGCCCGCCATTCTGGTCTGCCCATTGCCATCAACCTCACGCTCAAATACACCAAGGATCGCAAGACGGGCCAGACGATCTACAAAACGGATTGGGGCCATTCGGCGGCTGACCTAGTTGATATCTTGGCCTCAGGTGAATTCTCCGACGGCGACAATTTACTCGACCATGTGCAGCTACTCGGCTTAAACTGCGGCGCCGAAACACGTAGCAGCGAGCATACCGGCATGGCCTACGCCATCAGCGGTACCGAACAAATACGCGCGGCGATGCAGACACACGGCGTCGACAAACGCGTTATGACCTACCCCAATGCCGGCATGCCCAAACTCGACCGCGAACACCGCACCATCTATTCGCAAACACCTGAGGATATGGCTGCACAGATTCCCGCCCTACTCAAAAGCGGCGCCTATATCATTGGTGGCTGTTGCGGCACCACACCCGAACATATTCGCGCTTTTCGCCAGGCCATCGACCAAAACCAAGACTAAACACAGATGATGCAATACCAGGTTCTCTACTGGCGCGATATTCCAGCGCAAATAAAGGTCTACGTCAGTCGCCGCCCCAGTTCGCACCCACTGGCACCGCGCTTTCAGGTCGCCATTGACGGCATTTCTATGCAGGAAGGCCTCACCGGCAGCGACGAGTATCTAGAGCTCTGGCAGTGGTCGGAAAAGCGCGACTTCGACGGCGACGCGGAGACAGCAGCCGAAACACTCCTTGCACAAACAGAAGCCGAAGGGGATGTCGTCATCGCCCAGTATAAAGGCAAGCCGTGAGCATCTACGAAAAATTGTATGACGTCATCGTCGTCGGCGGCGGTCACGCCGGCACCGAAGCGGCGTTAGCCGCTGCGCGCATGGGCGCCGAAACGCTGCTTTTAACCATGAACCTCGACACCATCGGCCAGATGTCCTGCAACCCGGCGATCGGCGGTATCGGCAAGGGCCATATGGTCAAGGAGATCGACGCGCTCGGCGGCGAGATGGCCGTCAATATTGATCGCACCGGCATACAGTTCCGCCGTCTAAATACTAGCCGCGGTCCGGCGGTGCGCGCCTCGCGCGCGCAGGCCGACAAAAAAGACTACCAGTTCGAGATGAAGTTCGCCTGCGAAAAACAGGACCACCTCGATATTCGCCAAGGCCTGATGGAAAGCCTGCGCATCAAAAATGGACGCATTGAAGGTATCGGCATCAAGGGGGGTATCGAATACCGCAGCCGCAGCGTCATCCTGACGACGGGCACTTTTTTAAGGGGAAAGATCCACGTCGGTGATTTCTCCTATAGCGCCGGCCGCGCCGGAGAGACCTCCGCCGAAAAAGCATCCGAAGGCCTAGTGGCACTCGGTTTCGAAATCGGCCGCCTCAAGACGGGGACTCCGCCGCGCGTCAACGGCCGCACGCTGGATTTCAAGTCCATGGAAATCCAGCCCGGCGACGAGCCACCGCGCCCCTTCTCCTACGCCGTCGACAAAATAACCCAAGAGCAGATCCCCTGCTGGGTCACCTATACCCACGCCGGCACGCATGAGCTGATCGAAGAAAACCTAGGGCGCTCGGCTATGTACAGCGGCCGTATTGAGGGAATTGGCCCGCGCTACTGCCCTTCTATAGAAGACAAGGTCGTGCGTTTTGCCGACAAAGAGCGCCATCAGATCTTCGTCGAACCCGAAGGCCGACGCACGCTTGAGTTCTACATCAATGGTCTATCGATGAGCCTACCCGAAGAGCTTCAGCACGAGATCGTGCGCTCACTTCCCGGTCTAGAAAAAGCCGAGATCATGCGCCCGGCCTACGCCGTCGAATACGACTATGCGCCGCCGACTCAGCTCTATCCACACTTAGAGACCAAGCTAGTCGAAAACCTGTTCTTTGCCGGTCAGATCAACGGCACCACCGGCTACGAAGAGGCCGGAGCCCAAGGCCTGATGGCCGGTATTAACGCGGTGCTCAAAACGCGCGGCGAAGATCCTTTTGTCCTCAGTCGTTCCGATGCCTATATCGGCGTCTTGATCGACGACCTCGTCACCAAGGGCACACTAGAGCCCTACCGCATCTTCACCTCACGCGCCGAACACCGTCTGCTTTTACGCGAAGACAATGCCGACTATCGCCTTATGGAATTCGGTCGAGACTATGGCATGGTCGATGATGCGATCTGGAGTAAATATCAGGCCAAGCGCCGGGCCGTCAGCGCTGAATTAGAGCGTCTTGCGCAAGTGCGGCTACGACCTTCAGAAAAAACCAACGAAGTTTTTGCTGCCGCTGGCACATCCCTGCTAAAAGAATCGATGTCGTTGATGGAAATTCTGCGACGCCCCGAGCTGAACTACCGGCATATTATGGAGTTATCGCCACCAGAGCATCCGCTTTCGGCCGATGCCGCCGAGCACGTAGAGGCCGAAGTCAAATACGAGGGCTATATCAAGCGCCAGAGCACGCAAGTCGACAAGCTCAAGCGCTTAGAATCGATGAATATTCCCCCCGACTTCGATTTTTCCGACCCCGTGCTCAACCTCTCCAACGAAGCGCGACAAAAACTCAATGATATTCGCCCCCAGACCCTCGGACAAGCCTCGCGTGTCTCCGGCGTGTCCCCAGCTGATGTCTCTTCAATTATGGTACTGTTGCACGCACGCGGCTCCCAGCCCCCTGTCGGCAAAACCTCGTAAGTCACATCCAGTGATAATTAATCGATAAATCCCCAGGCATCACCCCCTCGAATACCACCCGGCGCGACCCCCATGAAACGCTTGAAGGCACAACTAAATGCCGCTTCCGATTGATAGCCCAAGCGGGGCGCCAGCTCGCTTAATGGCGCAGCAAAGCCGGCACGCGACATGGCGACTTCGGTTGCCAGCGATTCCACCGTCCACAGCTGAGCGGGGTCGCGATGAATGAAAAATAGGGCCGCCCCAACTGCTTGTCACACAGCGTTCCGAGCCAACCCCGCTGAATGGCCGTATCTCGCTCGATCCATGAGCGGATGCTCTGGATCAACAAAATATCTGCCAAGCGAGTGATGACGGTCTCGCCGCCGAGAGCTCTCTGACTCAACTGATGGACGAAGGGTTGCTTTCCTCACCTCCAACAGACGTGCCCACTATTCCCGACGATTCACTAGGTCGAGCGGCCCTCGGCTACCTGAACTGCGCACACTGCCACCACCAACGCCACCTCGCTCGAGATGGAGGGCGCTGTTTCGACCCCGAAAACGATCTCGATTTCTCGCTGACGTCAGCGTCTTATGATGAGCCTGGTGATAAGCCTAAAGATCATCAAGCAATCGAGCCGGGACACCCCGACAAGAGCACCTTAATCGAGCTCGTTTCACGCCGCGGTTGGCGCTTGCACATGCCTCTACTCTCCACCGAAAAAATAGACCGCGATGCCGTCGACCTGCTCACGCGTTCGATCTTTGAGCTAGGACAACTCCATCAAATGCAATAGACAAAGATTCCACCGCGAAATATATTCGCCTATACCCCTATCCAATTTGATTGAGACCCCATGACCATTATACGCGATGCCACCCTCACCGATTTGCCCGCCATCGTCGACATTTACAACCAATCGATTCCAGGCGGACGCGCTACGGCCGATACCCAGCCCATTACCGTAGCCGACCGCCTACCATGGTTCGCCCAATTCGATACAGAGAAGAGACCCCTATGGGTCGCAGAACAACATGGACAAATCGTTGGCTGCGTATACCTCGCCTCTTTTTACGGAGGCCGACCCGCTTACGACAAAACGGCTGAGATCAGCCTGTATATCTCCACTGCCGCACAGGGCACGGGCCTGGGCACGCTGCTGATGCAAGAAATGATCGACGCCTGTCCTCGCCTAGGCGTGACTACGCTCATCGGCATGTACTTCGACCACAACGAAGCGACGCGACGACTAAACGCCCGCTTTGGTTTTGAAGCCGCAGGACACCTGCCGGAAATAGCCGAAGTGCGAGGCCAAAGCCGTGGTCTAAAACTCGCTATCTTAAGAGTAGGGAAAAACGCATCTGCCCCAGCGACCGCAGTGCCGCGCAACAACGAACACGACCAGCCGATCGGTCCGGCCCTACCCACTTGGGCGCCGTGCCCGCTGCCCACCAAAGCAGTCATAGAAGGCCGCTACTGCCGTTTAGATCCGCTGTCTATCGCCGCCCATACCGCAGACCTCTACGCGGCCAACGCACTCGACGCGACCGGCGCGAGTTGGACCTATCTGTCCTATGGCCCCTTTGCGAACCAAGCCGATTACCAGAGTTGGTTAGAAAGCTTCTGCCTCGGCGACGACCCTCTATTTTTCTCCATCATAGACCGCAGCACCAACAAAGCCATCGGTATTGCCAGCTATGTCGACATAGACCCGAGCAACGGCTGCATCGAAGTGGGCCATCTCCACTATGCGCCGGAACTACAGCGCACCCCACTCTCGACCGAAGCGATGTACCTGATGATGAAACAGGCTTTCCAATGGGGCTATCGCCGCTACTGTTGGAAATGCGACCGCTTGAATGCCCCATCGCGCGCCGCCGCCCAACGCTTAGGCCTATCCTTCGAGGGAGTCTTCCGCCATGCCCGCGTGTATAACGGTCGCAGTAGGGATACCGCTTGGTATGCCGTCATAGACAGCGATTGGCCAACACTGCAAAAGGTCATAGAATCCTGGCTGGCTCCCGAAAACTTTGATACCAACGGCCAACAGCAGACGCGGCTTTCAGAGCAAACGCATCCCCATCTCAAGAAAAGGGGCTAATTGCAGTCTATAAATCCAGATCTAAACTCAGCCCGAGCTGACGCGGATCCCCGTAACTGAGATAGAGCGTATCGGCGTAGTCGGGGGGCGCCAGGCCAAAATAAAATCCGCGCACGGCATAGCGCTCATCAAGCAGATTGCGCGCCCACAGCGTCAGACTCCATGCCCCTCTATCGTAGCCGACACTGGTATTTATGAGAGCATAGGCCTCCGAGACCTGGTCATGGCTATCCGAAAAGAAAAACGCGTCCGTATACGACCAATCGCCGCGGGCAAAGAAGCCGTGCGGCCCGGCATATTCGCCGCCTAAACGCAGCGCATATTCCGGCGCATGCGCTGCCTCGCGACCACCCAGTGCCTGTGTTTGTCCCGCCGCCGCCGCAAACGAATACGCGTCTACATGGGTATTTAGATAAGCCAACGAACCAAAGAGCCGCCCGTTGGGGTGCAGCCTATAATGGCCCTCGACTTCAGCCCCGCTGTTGCGACCACTCGCCGCATTGGCCGTAAAGTAGAAGAAGCTATTGGGATCGCCGGCATTTTGCTGGCTCGATAGACTGACTTGCTGCTGGTCGCGCAGCGCGTGAAAAACGACCAGATCTAGACTGTGTTTGGGCCCAGCCGTGCGATAGCCCAATTCAAAGTTGAGCATGTACTCCGGATCGTAGGGTCGATTGGCCGCCGCCAGATACGGGTGCTGATTAATACCGCCGGCGCGATAGCCGCGCGAAACGGCCGCGTAGGCATGCCGACGAGCCCCTAAATGCCAGGTCAGAGCGGTCTTGAAACCAGGCAGCCACTGCTCAATATCGTAGCGCACCTCTTCTGCACCAGCGTTTGTCTGCCCCGCATAGTCGATGCCACTGCGGTCGGCGCGCGCATTGAGCGTAAAATCCAACACCCGCGATAGCGCTTTCTCGTATTGAGCATAAAATGCCAGCCCCCCTAGATCGAAGGTCCCGCGCAAATCGCCCGCCGCTCCACCAAAAAGATACCCCTCAGCGTTGTCCTGCTCTTCCCACGTCTTGAAGTAGAGCCCCACAATGGCGCGACCTCCACCCGGCGCTTGCTCTACGGCCAAGCGCAATTCTTGGCTCAGACTCGTACGCTCGCGCAGGGTGCGGTCAAAAAAATCATAACTCCAGCCCTCGACCTCCGGGTCAAAGTTATAGGGCGCTTCTTTCCAGTAGCCATCGTTGCCCCAATCGCTGTCAAAGCTGTAGTCTAGGTCCGTTTTGGCATAGGTGCTGATCGAAGTGATTTTAGCTGACCCTTTGCGCAGCGGCCACTCGGCGCGCAGCGAAAATGCATTCGTCGTCTGGTGGTCATCTCCGGGCTTATCCGAATAGGTGACGAGATCTTTGTTGTTGTCGGGCGTCCACATATCGTAGCCGTTGTCGGCGCCGGCGCGAAAGAACGTGCCGAGCAAAAGTAATCCATCCGGCCCCGCATAGCGCGCTTTTAAGCGCAAAATCGACTCGCGCCGACCATTCGTATCGTCTTTGCCCAAATAGATATTTTCGCGAAAACCATCGGCGCGCCCCACTTGATAACCGGCGCGCAGAGCCAAGCGTTCGTTGACGGGTACATTGACAGCAGCTCCAACGCGCAATAGGCCATCGCCACCCACAGCCAAACGCACCTGCCGCTCTGCTGTAGAGGCCGGGTTCGCCGACTTCATATGCACCAGTCCCGCCAACGCATTCGGCCCAAACGCGCTCGACTGCGGTCCCTTAAATACTTCGACCTGCTGCAGATCGAAGAGCATCCCGGAACCCAGGCCACTCAATTCGATATCATCGACGACAAAACCCACGGAAAAGCTCGGTGGCCCCTCCCCGGCGTATTGGCTGCGCTCGCCGATGCCGCGGATTTGAAAATAGCGCGGACGCGACGTGCCACCGGCCCAGTTTAAATTGGGCACAGCCTGCACTAGGTCTTGGATATGACCGCTGCCCCCCGCCCGCATCTGACGCGCATCGACGACGGTGACGGCGGCGGCGATTTCGGCCAAGGACTCCGTGCGCAGTCCACCGACTACGACCACCTCTTGGGTTTGCAGCACATCGACGAGTAGTGCAACCTGCAAAAACGGCTCGTCCCGCACGATAACGAGTTGCGACTCATAGCCCAACCGCCATACGCGCAGCGTATCTCCTAGCGTCGCCTCTAATGCAAAATAGCCCTCCGCGTCGCTGCCAACCGTCTGGCGAACAGCGTTTATCTGCACCTCTTCCAACGGCGCGTTTGTCTGCGCATCTAACACGCGCCCACGCACCTCTAATGCGTCTATAGTACCGGCACCAAGAACCAGCCCAAACACCAACATTCCCAGCGTTTTTACAAGAAACTTCACGTACACAGTTTGCTCTCCTCCGGCCAACAAAAAAGCCGCTCTCTCCAGCAAGGGAGAAAACGGCCCACAAAAACGGTTTATATACAACCGCGCGGCGCTCCGTTTCCCTACGCTGGTATAATCCAGTTCAGGTTCTAAGGGTTTTATCTCAGGCTCTAAAGAGCCACCCCCAACAGAAAAAATCTATGTGCCGCTGAATATAGGCGGGGACGTGCCGTAGGGCAAGATCGGTTCTATCGCCTCGCGACCGGCAGCGCTGGCGAGGCTAAGTCCAAATGACGAAAATCTTCACTCCTGCCAAGTGCGCCCATCTTGACCAATGGACCAGCGGCTAATCTCGCCGTCCTCATCTAGATCAATCACTTCCTCTAACGACGCCTCAAAGAGATGGTCCGTCACTTGTATATTGGGTGGCCAGAGGAAGTTGTGCAAGACGGGATTTTCGATGCCCAGCGAATCGAGACTCGCCGTAAAATGACCGTGCTCTGCGCGAAAGCGGTGCTGGCGATAGTATATGGCACGCAGCGCCTTTTTGCCCTCTTCGGCTGGCGGTTTTACAAAAGGCACCCGTTGGCCGCCGACAGGTTCGTCGGCAAAGAGCACAAAACCCCACTGCTCGGGAAAGTGCATATTGACCAAACCCTGCGGCGACCAAACCCAGTTGTCTTCGCTGCGCCCTTCCTCCTTGACGTATTTGCCATCTTCCACTTCCACCCTCCACTGCACGCGCGAAAAGTTGACGCGCCATACCTGCCCTGCCACCTGGCCGTTGCGCCCTTTGGCAGCCTCGCGCAACACGCTCCACGGCATGGCGATTTCCACGGACCAACCCTGATCTACATCGGTCGGGTCATTGATACTACCCCACACCTTGACCGCCGTTTTCAGGCTGTCGATATGCCAGGCGTTGATATAGGGACCGCCGTTGCGGTAGGGTTTGGCCAACAAGAGATCCCATTGGGTGCCGTGCGCATTAATTTCAAACTCGTAGTAGAGATGGGTATCGCCATCGGGATCGATAAATACTTCAAAGTCGTTGTCGTGATAAATCGTAGCATCTCTCTGTGTCAGCGTCGCCCACACCTGCGGCTCTTCCAAGTCGGCTGCAATATAGAAAAACGTATCATCCCAAAGCATCTTGGCGCGGGTCGCTCTGCGCGGCTGGATACCGCGATCGCCCTCGATATCGACGAAAAACTCGCTCCAAGTCGCACGCTGCCACGAAGGCTCGTCCAATTTACCATCGATTACCAGCGGCCCAAGAGTGCGATACGCTACGTAGTGCAGCGGTTCAATACTCTCTATAAACTCTATATCGTACTCGTTATCGGACTGAGCAAAAGCCATTCTACTGCATAGTGTCAGTACGAGAAATGTAAAAAACATAGGAACTCCCTTGCTGAATAAGTCGCAAAGACTATATCTCTATTATAAAACAGGATGCGACCTTTGCACATATGCTGGAACCAAGGTCGTTAAAAACAGAGGCTTCGGCCGTGCTGACAAAGTCCTCAATACGAAAAGTGCACATGCTTGACGACTACCGTAAAACTCTGTTTTTTATAGGGAAACATAAAATTTGAACAAAGGGATGACCAAATGAGCGAGCGCGACAAAATAGAGTTTTATAAAAATGGCATGATGAAGTTTGCCCAACAAGATTTTAAAGGCGCTCTAGCGGAGTTCGACGAAGCTCTCTTACTCGATCCGGCCTATGCCGACGTCTATCAGTCCATGGCCCATTGCCACGAAAAACTCGGCGACCTAGACGCGGCCCTGTCCTGCGCACAGACCGCTGTCGAGCACAACCCCGATGACTTTCTCGCCCATACGAGCCTATCAATTTTTTACCAGCGCAAAGGCATGATCCCCGAAGCCGAAAAAGAAAAAGCCATCGCCGCAGAATTGCAGAGCAACGCCCCCAGCGCATAAAAAGCCTATGCAGATCGGACCCCATACCCTCACAGCACTCAAAGAAGACATGCCCATACTGACGCTGGCCCCCATGGCCGGCGTTGGCAACTGGGTCTTCCGCCTGATCTGTGCCCGCTTGGGCGCCCGTCTCGTAGGCGTCGAGTTTATTAATTGCCGCTCCATCGGTATAGCATCGCGCCGCAACGAACAGATGCTCGATTTCTCCGACGCACAGATCTATGCCGACACGGGGCTGTCGCTGTTGGCGGCACAAATCTACGGCAACGACATCGAG
This sequence comes from Planctomycetota bacterium, assembly GCA_047616505.1. Taxonomy (GTDB): domain Bacteria; phylum Latescibacterota; class UBA2968; order UBA8231; family UBA8231. The sequence goes on along the minus strand of JBLHGI010000149.1, from coordinate 1,579 downwards.
CTTATTGCTGAGGGTGCGCGTGAATTCCAGCGCCGAGGTGCGCAAATTGTAGATATCAACTTTGGCTGTTCCGTGCCCCATATCGTCAACAAAGGCTGCGGTGCCGCCTATTTGCGCGACCTAGACCGCCTCTATAGAGCCGTGCGCAGCACCGTCGAAGCCGTCGATATTCCCGTCACGGTCAAAACGCGTATTGGCTGGGACGAGAGCGACATTAATATATTGGAGGTCGTCCGCCGCTGCGAAGATGCCGGTGCGCAGGCGGTCGGTATTCACGCGCGCACCGTCGTACAAAAATACAAGGGCCGTGCCAACTGGGAATGGATCGGCCGCGCCAAAGAAATCGCCAGCATCCCCATAATAGGCAACGGCGATGTGCTCTCTTTGGAAGATGCGCAGCGCATGCGCGATGAAACCGGCTGCGACGCCGTAATGATCGGCCGCGCCGCCATGGCCAACCCATGGATCTTCGCCGGCCGCGATGGCGCCACACTGGCAGAACGCGTCGACTTGGCTCGCCAACAGCTCGAGTATATGGCCCAATACAAAGGCGAGCGCGTTGGTATGTTAGAAACGCGCAAACACTTAGCGCTCTACTTTAAACAGCTGCCGCGTGCCTCAGAGCTGCGGCGCCAGCTATTGACGACCGAGTCATTAGAAGAGCTGATGGACCTACTCTGTCAATGGAAAGAGGGGCAGCCCGAAGAGGCCGCTCCCAGCAATCTCACTCTTTCCCAGCGCGAAGCCGAAGCACTCGCCTGGGGTGGTAACGGTTGAGGAAGACCCCTATGAAACGTCTCTACTTAATAGTATGTGTGGGCTTCTTGGCCGGCGCCTGCACCGAAGAAAAGGCTGAAGAAAAGGCCACGGTATCCATCCAACTCTACGAAGCACAATTAGCCGCCGATGCGCGCGGTCCCCAATACGCCGGCTGGGACACCGTTAGTTTTGTCCCCCCCTCCCAGACGGCACCCATTCTCTATGTCATTGCCCCCGAGCCGCTGCTCACCGAGTGGAATATCACCGCATTCAAAGCCGGCCTGCAACAGACCGATAGTACCCAGGTAGTAACGGCCCGCATCAACGCCTATGCCGAACAGAAAATGCAGGCATTCTGTGCGCAAACACCAAACTTAAAAAAACCCATGGGGCTCAAAGTTGGCCAGCGCTGGCTCAATTTCTTACCCTTGCTAAACCCCATTACAGACCGCATCGCCTTGCGCGGTTTTCAAAACGGTGAAGTCGATCAGCTGCAGCACTACCTAGACAACCGCTAAGGACGAGGAGCGTTGTATAGCATTGACCTAGGGACTGATTCGGGCGACGACACCCAGCTGCGCACCATCGGCGTTGCCTATTAGGATACTTTACATTTCATGAAACTAGTAAAACTTGTTATAATACTATAAATACCCAAGATATGTGCAGCCTTCAGTTCCTTCATCTGGAGCGTATCCCCATGCTACCGTTCGCACTATACCCTCGCTTTATCTTATTGTTTTCTATCATCATAACAACGCATTCAGATGCTCAGATATCTGTATGGAAAATAGGTGGCGACGGCTTGCAGTGGAGCCAG
>JBLHGI010000148.1:0-13521 GCA_047616505.1 Planctomycetota bacterium | reverse complement strand
GTTACCCCTGTATACGTCAAGAAATACAGCCCCTTTGCCCTTGTGCCACAAATGCTTGACACGCGAGCTGCGCCGATCTATTATGCCGCCATGCAAAGAGCTGAGCATATCTTGGACAAAAATAAAATTCGCCAACAGGCGTTAGAACAGCGTAAAAACTTCTCGCCGCAGAGCATCGCGACAAGCAGCCAAATCATCACAGATCACGTGCTCAATTTATCGGCTTATACGCGTGCGCGCTGCTTACATATCTACGTTTCCGGCAAGGACAACGAACTCGACACACTCCCCCTGATCGAACACAGTCTGCACATGGGCAAAGAAGTGGCCGTACCCGTCATTGGCAAAAAGGTTCCCACGCCGCATACCGCCGTTAAAGCGCACGCTATGGCCCACGCGCTCATACGCCATCCAGACGAACTCAATGCCGAGTACTGGGGCATACGCCAGCCCGATCCGTGCACGGCGCATTGGCTCAGCGCTTGGGAGCGCATTGATCTCGTCGTAGTCCCCGGCATTGTTTTTGATCGCCGAGGTCGCCGCATAGGCTATGGCGCGGGGTATTACGACCGCTTTTTGGCTCGTTTTAAGGCGCTCCGCGTCGGTCTGGGCTACGATGCGCTGCTCTGCGACGAGCTGCCAACCCAAGAGCACGATATACCGATGGACCTAGTTATCACCGAAACGACCACTTATCAAGGAGATATACCATGATTCAAGAACTGCGCATCTATCGCTTTCACGCAGGGCAGAAGAAGGTCTTCTTAAAGGAATTTAAAAAGGCCAAGAGTTTTATGAAGAAGTACGGCGTCACCTTTGTCGCCGCCTGGGAAAACCCCGAGCGCGAGGACGAATTTATCTGGCTGCGCTCCTTTGCCAATGCCAAGGCGCGCGACAAAGCCATCGAAGCCTATTACGGCAGCCCCGAATGGGCCAAAATAGTCGACACGCTGCGCCCGACGATTCGTCGTCGCGAAGTGCGCCTCATGAACGCGCTGCCCTATTCGACGATCAAATAAGTAGCGTTGCACGGATTGTGATTTGGCATCAGATAGCTATTTTATACCTGATACTATATTGCAAGGAAAACTGATTTGCTCCAGATCGCCGATATAAAAGTGCAGCCCGGGCTGCTCTTAGCCCCCATGGAAGACGTGACCGAACTGCCCTTTCGCCTCATTTGCCGCGAACTAGGCGCCGATATCGTCTATACCGAATTCGTCAATGCCGAAGGTCTGCTGCGCGAAGCGCCCGACGGACCGCGCCGCACCTTCGGCAAGCTGCGTTTCCTCGAAGAAGAGCGCCCCTTGGGCATCCAACTCTACGGCGCGACCTCGCTATCGATGGAAAAGGCCGCCGAAATCGCCAGCGCCCAGAACCCCGACCTAATCGATATAAACTGCGGCTGCTGGGTGAGCAATGTCGCCCTGCGCGGGGCCGGTGCGGGTCTTTTGCGCGATTTGCCACAGATGAAGGAGGTCGTGCGCCGCGTCATCTCTGCTACGCACCTTCCCGTCACCGTCAAGACGCGCCTCGGCTGGGACCAGGGTAATATCCAGATACTAGAGGTCGCGCGCATGCTCGAAGATCTCGGCGTACAGGCGCTGAGTATCCACTGCCGCACGCGCTCGCAGGGCCACAAGGGCCAAGTCGACTACTCGTGGATCGCCAAAGTCAAAGAGGTCGTGTCTATGCCCGTCATACTCAATGGTGATATAGTCACCGCTCAAGACGCAAAAAACGCGTTCGAAACCACGGGCTGCGACGGGGTCATGATCGGCCGCGGCGCCATTGCCCACCCCTGGATTTTCCGCGAAGCTCGCCACTACCTACAAACGGGCGAGCTACTGCCCGGACCAACGCTAAAAGAGCGCGCAGAGCTGTGCTTAAAACACCTTGAGCTCTGCGTCGAACACGGCACAGAACGCTATGCACTGATAGGCATGCGTCGTCATTACTCCGGTTATTTCCGCGGTCTGCACGGCGCATCACAACTGCGCGCCGAACTCAGCTCGTACAAAGAGCTGGAGCCGCTTTTAGCGCGTTTGCAAGAGCTGTGCGAAACCGAGCGTTTGGCCGCTTAAACACGATTGCTTCCATGCGCTACGCCCCCGCTGTCCCCTTCCCTCCTTACGCCTACCAACCGGGGCAAACACCACACCCACACACTCATCCCAAAGGCCACAGCTACGGGGCGCCAGAGCCGACTGCGACCCCACTGATAGAGCACAACTGGCGCAATAACGAAGTCTACCTCTACGGCATCGACCTCTTTAACTACGAGTATTATTGGGAGGCCCACGAAGCGTGGGAAGGGCTGTGGAAGCTAGAAGAGTCTACAGCACATCGCGCTCTGTTCCTGCAGGGGCTAATCCAAGTGGCCGCGATGTGCATCAAGCGCCGCGCAGGCAACGCGCGCGGCGTGGAAAAGCTGCGATCTAAAGCTGTGTTAAAACTGCGTCTCCTCTGTGCCGAAACGCCCTATATGGGTATAGACTTAGGCGCGCTTTGCCAAACGCTAATACAAAGGCCGCTCGGCTCTATATCTTTCTCTTTTGTTCTCACACCTTGGCCACAATAACCAGCAGATAAATTCCCACAAAATATTCCAACTATAACTATGCTCGAGCTACAAATTATCTATAGATGAAATTTATAGATACTATAATAATAATTCATTTGTTCAATGTTTCATTTAGCGCGACTCTTAATAGCGCACTCATTATACTAGGAGCAAGCTCATAATGGACCAACAACCCACAGTCAAACCCGCCAAAGGCAAGCTCGGTATTCTCATGCCGGGCATGGGCGCCGTAGCTACTACCGTAATCGCCGGCGTCGAGGCCATCAAGGCCGGTCTGGGCAAACCCATCGGCTCGTTAACCCAGATGGGCACCATACGCCTGGGCAAACGCACGGACAAACGCACCCCGCTCATCAAGGATTTTGTTCCTTTAGCAGGTCTAGATGATCTCGTTTTCGGCGGCTGGGATGTATTCCCCGACAATGCCTTTGAATCCGCTTCTCATGCCGGCGTACTCGACAAGGATACACTGAGCGCCATCGAGGAGCCCCTGCGCGCGATCAAACCCATGAAAGCGGTCTTCGATCGCGACTACGTGCGCCGCCTCGAAGGATCACACGTGAAATCCGGCAAAGACAAATGGGCAATGGTCCTAGAATTACGCGATGACATTCAGCGTTTCAAAGCCGAAAACGGCCTCGACCGCCTCGTTATGATCTGGTGCGGTAGCACCGAGATCTACCTCGAACCCAGTGAAATCCACGACACGATCGAGAGCCTCGAGAAGGCGATGAAAGAAAATCACCCCTCGATCGCTCCGAGTATGATCTACGCCTACGCCGCCCTACAGGAGGGCGTGCCTTTTCTCAACGGCGCTCCCAACCTAACGGTCGATACACCCGCCATGGTGCAATTGGCCAAGCAGCAGGGCCTGCCCATCGGCGGCAAGGACTTCAAAACGGGCCAGACGCTAATGAAGACGATCCTGGCCCCCGGCCTCAAATCGCGCATGCTCGGCGTAAATGGCTGGTTCTCGACCAATATCCTCGGCAATCGCGACGGCGAGGTGCTCGATGATCCCGACTCCTTTAAGACCAAGGAAGTCAGCAAGCTCGACGTGCTCGAACACATCCTACAGCCCGATCTGCACCCCGACCTCTACGGCGATATCTATCACAAGGTCCGCATCAACTACTACCCGCCGCGCGGTGACGACAAAGAGGGCTGGGACAATATCGATATCTTCGGCTGGCTCGGTTACCCGATGCAGATCAAGGTTGACTTCCTCTGCCGCGACAGCATCTTGGCCGCGCCGCTGGTATTAGATCTCGTGCTCTTTACCGACTTGGCGCAGCGCGCCGGTATGAGCGGCATCCAAGAATGGCTGTCCTTCTACTTTAAGAGCCCGCAGACGGCACCCGGCCTCTATGCCGAGCACGATCTCTTTATCCAGCAGATGAAGCTCAAGAACACGCTGCGTTTTATGATGGGTGAGGATTTGATCACGCATTTGGGACAAGAGTATTACGATTAGTTTCTCTGGTGAGGCCGGCGTCGGGATCGCGCTGCGGGGCGAATACCCTCTGGGGCATGAAAACAAAGCCGGCCTATTGCTGATTTAGAAAGTCGCGGCAAAGCGCCATAGGCGCATATAAGCGGAAGCTTGATAGAGGCGGGCTAGCTTGAGAGGTAGGGCCGTCAAGGTTTTCGCTCCTCGGCAACCCCGACGCCTCCCCCTCAAGTAGCTCTTAGAAAAGAGAGAAGGCTCCGAACCTCTATTGGGTTTGGAGCCCTTTTCTTTCTAAAAAATTGCGGCTTATCATCCCTCCCAAGCTAGCGGCGGTTTGGGGTTTGTCGGAATAAAAAAGACCTGCAAGGCCCAGCACCACGGCTAGCTCGCCCCACGCGAGGTCGGATTTCAGCGCGGTAGCGCATAGCTTCATCGCACCTCCCATGCTGCTCTAGGCCGGCCCGTCTTTTTTATGCAGACAAATCCCAAACCGTAGCCCCCACGCTACCATAAGCTACATCTGTTCGATAATCTCCTCCGCCGGATACGTCAAAATCTCCGCCAGCGTCGGATGATAGTGCGGAATCTGCGCCAAGTCGCGCGCCGTGCCGCGAAAATACATCACCGCAATGAGTTCATGAATCAACTCACCCGCCTCCGGCCCGACGATATGGGCGCCAATAATCTCGCCCGAACGCGGCGCACACAGCAGTTTAACGTGGCCGTGCGTCTCGCCCAGACACATCGATTTACCGTGATCGTCAAAGGGGTGCGTCGCCACGAGATAAGGCACGTCCTCATTCTGGCACTCTTTCTCGCACAGACCGACGTTGGCCACCTGTGGGTCGGTAAAGGTCACCTGTGCCTTGAGGCGGTCTTCCATGCGGTGCGCAGCGCGATCCGGGTGCGTGGCGTTATAGGCGGCTACTTCGCCCTGCTCAATGGCAATATGCACGATTTCGTGCAAGCCGTTCACATCGCCCACCGCAAAAATATGCGGCTGGTTCGTGCGCATCTCGCAGTCCACCACAATGCGCCCACGTTCCACCTCGACCTCTGCTTTGTCCAGGCCCAAACCCTCCGTATTGGGTTTGCGTCCCATCGCCTGTAGGATCATCTCAGCAGTGACCGTCTTTTCTTCGCCCTCGTGCGAAAAATGCGCCACTTTAAGGCCGTCTTCTTCTGTAAATTTATGCAATTGAGTCGCCGTATAGACCTGCATGCCCTCTTCGCGCAGCCGCGCCTCTACTGGGCGCGCTATATCCTCATCGACGGCAGACAGCACGTGATGGCTGCGCTGAATCAAATGGACCTGCGTGCCAATGCGCTGATAAAACTGCGCCAGCTCCAGCGCGATCGGACCACCGCCTAATACCAGCATAGACTTGGGCTGTTCGCGCAACTCGAGCGCCTCGTCGCTGGTTATATACCCCACTTGGTCGAGGCCGGGTATCGGCATGTGGCGGATGCTGGACCCCGTGGCAATAATAAAATGGTCGGCCTCTAAGACCTCTTCGCCGACCTGCACCTGACTAGGCGATATAAAAGTCGCGCGCTCCTCGTAGAGCGTAAAACGCCCATCGCGCAGCTGCTCGACGCGATACGATGCGAACTCATCAATGAGCCGATCCTTGCGTGCTATAATGGCCGCCAAGTCCGCCTGTGGTGAAATATCTTTGAGGCCAAATTCAGGCCCCCGACGCATGTACTCCATGATCTCAGCGCTGCGCAATATGGCCTTGCTCGGCATGCAACCGCGCAGAATACACAGCCCACCTAACGGTCCGTGATCGACGACGGCCACTTCGGCACCCGCCTCATGCGCCGTGCGCGCGGCGGCATAACCTCCGGAACCACCGCCGATAATAACGATATCGTATTTTTTCATAATGCCCTCATCGTTGTATCTTCTATCTTTTACAAAACCCGAAGCCTGCCGCTCTTTGATGCAAGTCAAACAAAAAGGATGCGCGTGTTAGAAACGAGATGGACAAAGTGGCTGGCCCTAGTGGCCTTCCTCAGTTTTAATGCCCTGCTATTGGCGGTAGGATGTGCCTCCCTACCGGAACCCGAGAGCGAAGATGCCCGTCTATATGTGCGCTACTGCTCGGGGGCGGGATGCCACGGCCCCATCCTGCCACAGGCCGGGGGCCGCAAGTACTGGGACATGCAGACCGATCGCATGTTTATACTCATGCGCAATGCAAATCGGCCCCTGCCCAATGAAGAAGAAAAAAAACGCATCCTCCAATATCTCTACAAATATGCCCAAGGCGCTGCTAAAAATTAAAAAGTTATTTCTTTTGTGTCTGCTCGTCGCCCTGCCGGTACACGGCGACGAAGCAACCTATACCCTACGCGGATTCGACGCGCGCATTCAGCGCGGCATCGACCTAATTTACAATCTGCATTTCGACGAAGCCGACGCTCATTTTGCCGCCATTATAAAAGCCGATCCAGAAAACCCTCTGGGCTATTTCTTTAGTGCTATGGTCGCATGGTGGCGCGTGCTTATCGATTTGGAAAATCGCACCCACGACGAGGCATTCTACAAAAAGCTAGAACAATGTATCGCGGTCTGCGACCAACGGCTAAAAGAAGACCCACTCGACTTCGACGCGATCCTCTTCAAGGGGGGAGCCATCGGTTTTCGCGGCCGCTTACGCGGCGACCGCAACCAGTATATCAAAGCCGCGCGCGACGGACTGCGCTCTTTGTCGCTGCTCGACAAGAGCCGTCAGCTCGAACCCAGCAACAAGGACATCCTCTTTGGGCAGGGCCTCTACAACTACTTTGCCAAAGTCATGCCCAAGCGCCACGCCATCATCCGCCCCGTGATGATCTTCCTGCCCGATGGCGATCGCGAATTGGGCTTAGAGCAGCTGCGGCAGGTTGCCAAAGAAGGTTTGTATGCGCGCACCGAGGCCGCGTATTTCCTGGCACAGATCTATCGCATCTTTGAAAACGACAGCAACGCATCGCTGCCTTATCTACAAACCCTGTATGCGCGCTATCCGACCAATGCCCTCTTCCACCGCTATACGGCGCGCACCCTCGTCGAAGTGGGTCGCTGGCCGGAGGCCATAGCCCTCTACGGTCAGTATACCAAGCGCCACTATGACGGACAAACGGGGTATCACGTGTATGGTCATATAGAGGCGCGCTACTATCTCGGCCGCTATGCCTTTTTTAGAAGGCAGTATGCCAAAGCCCGCGAAGAATTTCTCATCGTCGATCAGTTAATGGAGGATTCACCACGAGAAAGCGATCTGGCCTATGCGGCGCTGGCCAATCTCTATTTGGGCATGGCCGCCGATACCCAAAAAAATCTACCCGAGGCGCAAACGCGCTATAAAAAAGTGCTCGAGCTACCCGAGTACGACGGCAGTCACAAGCGCGCCAAACGCTTTCTGAAAAAGTCTTATTCAGCTAAAAAATAAAGGGATTTACTATTCTTCGGCTTCCATTTTTTGCACTTCCTGATGATACACCCGCATGAGATCCTGATACATCATATAGCCTAGAAAAACTTGTTCGCCCTCTTCCTCACGCCGAACAACCGGCAGCTTGTCGTAGCCGCAGTCGAGTAGTTTTTGTAGCGCCTCGTGTAGATCTTCAGTCACATCAATCGGCTGCACACTATCAACTACCATATCTTCGATCAGCACCAAGTTGCGCAAAAAATCATCTTCTGGTAGATCCAAATCTTCCAAGCTGATCAAGCCGCGCAAATTCTCTGCTTCGTCGACGACAACAAAGTGCACATGCCCCAGCTTCTTACTAAGGGCACTAAGCGAAAAATAAGACAGCCCGTTGCTAACGATCGCCTCCGAGGTGTTTTGCAGGCGATCGAAGACGTCGTTGACCCTCAGATTCTGCAACACATTAACCGTCACGTCTTTTATATGCGCAGGTGAGTGAAATTTGTTTTGTACTTGATTTTTGTAGATCGAGAAATTGCGCGCAAAGATAAGAGCGAAAGCGCACACCAGCATCAACGGCGGCAATAGATGGTAGCCGCCGCTCATTTCCGTAACCATGATCAGTGCTCCCAAGGGAGCATTGGCAACACCGGCAAAGAACGCCGCCATGCCCACGATCACATAGGCACCAGGCTCTTGAACGATATCTGGGAAAAAATATTGCCCGACCAAACCGACGCAGCCCCCTAACATGCCACCGATAAAAAGGGAAGGCCCAAAGACGCCACCCGATCCACCGCTAGAAATCGTAAAACTGGTAGCCAGTATCTTGAGCAATACGAGCAAGAGCATGGAACTCAATCCGATATGACCGTAAATAGCCTCTTGAATCACACCTAAACCCGCCCCCATGGCACGCGGATCCAAAAGACCCACTACACCAACCAACAAACCACCGAGAGCCACAACGAGATAAGGCGGCAGCGACAACTTTTTAAAAAAACGATCGCGCATGCCATAAAATACTTTAACGTACAAAATACCGACCACAACACATACGACACCGAGCAAAACGTATAGGCCCAATTCGTAGGAACTCGATAACTTTAGTTCCGGAATACTAAATATAGAAGCCGAACCAAATGCGAGCGTGTAGATGGAATAAGCGACGATCGAGCTAATGACACAGGGGATCAGCGCATCGCTTTCGAAGTCTTCTCGATAGAGAATTTCAACGCTCGTGATAGCCCCGCCCAACGGAGCGCGAAAAATCGCTCCTAAACCACCAGCCGTGCCGGCCAATAACAGGATGCGCCGCTGGGCATGCGTAAGTTTCAACAGCGAGGCCAACCAAGAGCCCAGCCCGGCTCCGATCTGTGCGACGGGGCCTTCTTTGCCGGCAGAGCCACCGCTGCCCAACGTTAAGATCGTAGCAACGGCTTTAACCAGTGGCACGATGGGGCGAATCACTCCCTTGCCGTTGTGGAATGCATCGATCATCGCATCGGTGCCGTGCCCTTCTGCCTCGGGGGCAAAACGATAAACTAGCCAACCGCTCAACAAGGCACCTAGCGCCGGCAACAGCAACAAGACCCACAGGTGTTCGGGGTACGTAGGCGCTTCTAAAAAAGAAAAATTTAAGTGTACTTCACCATCGGGCCGCACCTGGCGAAAGCCAGCTAACTTCTCAACAAATACAAAGCCAGCCAACTCGAGAAAATACGTGAAAATTATAGCGCCGACACCAGAGACAGCACCTACGATAAGGCTATAGATATAGATGCGTGAGGCAAACTCTATACCCAGCCATTTTTTTAGAAAAATGGCAATGGGACCATGGGTTTCAGATTTAAGTTCAGGCATTAGGCATAGGGTCGCGGACCAATCCCTTTTCTTTCCACTGTCGCAACGCTTCAAAGGCGGCTACAGCCGCCGCGCCGGCGACATTGAGCGAGTTTTTATAACCGTACATCGGAATTTCAATCATTTTTTCACAACGCTCTAACACCGGACGTTCGACCCCCAGTGCCTCGTTGCCCAATACCAAGGCCAGCGGCGCCGGATATTCTACGTCCGTATAACAGACACTTTCGGAAGTCGTCTCTAAAGCCCAGACGGCAACCCCCTCTGCTGTGAGATAGGCAAGTGCCTCTAACGCTGTATCAAAGTGGCGCGTCGGCACATAAGCGAGCGTTCCTAAAGCCGTTTTATCGAGCTTGGGGTGGGGCGGATGCGCCGTGTAACCACAGGTAAAAACCCCCGCGAGGCGCGCCGCATCAGCGCTGCGAAAAATAGAGCCCACATTAAAGGCGCTGCGCAGGTTGTCGAGGACCAAATAAAGCGGGTGTTTGCCGAGTTCGGCATATTCTTCTACCGCAATAGCCACGTCAAAATTGCGCACCTCAAACGTGGTCTCCTTGCCATAATTGCCCGGCGTCAGCTTCATGCCAACCGCACCACCTGGCCCGTAGTAGCCGACTCGCGCGCCGCTGCGATCACGGCAAAAGCCGCGCGCACGCTCTCCGGTGTAATGGCCAGCTTAGATCGATCCTCTAACGCCTCGGCAATATTTTCGTAAAACGAGCGCCAACGCCCCGGTACCGAGTCAATCACCGTTTCGGCTGGGCGACCCGCCACCTCTGTAAAGAGCCGCGCACGGTGCTCTGGCGCCTCGCGCGCCGAATCGATATCCTCGGCGATCATCGCCCTTTCCTGCGGGTCGAGGCCCTCTTTAACAAGCGCCCCTTGGGTGCCCAGCACGTACCAGCGCGGTTTTGCCTTCTTTGCCAACGATGAATTCTCTACGCGCGCCTCGACGCCATTGGCAAAAGTGATCGTCGCCATCGCGTGCGCTTCTATATCGCGCTCCCACCCGGGCGGCGAATGGAACCTCGCGTAGACCTGCTCGACCGGTGCATCGACTAATTGCAGCGCTTGATCAACGAGATGAGTACCCAAGTCCAAGAATTTGCCGCCGCCGTGCTCGGCGTCCCCGCGCCAACCGCCCGGTGCACCATACTGCCCCCAAAACATCTCGATGAGAAACGGCGTGCCGAGAGTTCCCTCCTCAATAACCTTCTTGACCGTGAGGAAGTCGCCATCCCAGCGGCGGTTTTGAAAAACGCTGAGCAGTCTATCGTGCTCTTTACTAGCGGCCAGCATCGCGTCGGCTTCGGCCAAACTCAAACACATCGGTTTGTCCGTGACTACGTGTTTGCCCGCCGCCATCGCCTCAATAGCGTGCGCGGCGTGCAGGTCGTTCGGCGTCGCTAGCACCACCAAATCGACTTGATCATCGGCCAGAACTTCCGCAAAAGAAGCAAAAACCTTAATGCCAAAGCGACGCTCGACATCGGCGCGCGCCTCCGAGCGACTAGTGGCTACTCCGTAGAGTTCCAGCCCCTCTGCTAAGTTCACCAAATAAGTGTGGAAACAGCGACCGGCAAATCCATACCCAATAACAACGACCTTGGACTTGCTCATACGTTCACCTATAGAATTGATCAGACGTGTGTTTTTGTAAGGAGTGACACAGCTGTTTATATTAAAGCCCGTCATAGATTTAGGCAAATTTCACGGAGGCGTCATGCGCGTAAAAATCATCTGGGACGGCGGCCAACTAACGGCCCAACTCAACGACACAGCCACAGCGCAACAAGTATGGCAGGCCCTGCCCTGCCAATCCTCGGCCAGCACTTGGGGCGAAGAAGTTTATTTTGAAATGCCTGTACATGTCGAGCTCGAAGACGACGCGCGCCAGGTTGTCGAAGCCGGCACCGTCTGCTTTTGGACCGGCGGCAACTCGCTGGCCCTGCCCTACGGCCCCACACCCGCTTCGCATGGCGACGAGTGCCGACTCGTTACGGAAGTCAATATCCTCGGCCAGATCGAAGGCAATCCGCGCGAATTAGCCAGCGTGCGCGACGGTATGAGAATCCGTGTCGAAAAAGCGCAGTAACACTTACACTCTACTCATGTGTTTAATCAGTGCAGCAGGCAAAAGGGCTATGGGAACACAGCAGCCATACAAAGCATCCAACCTGTGTGCACCACGGGACGAAGGGACGGCGCCTGAGCAATGAGAGGTTCTTTGTTGTCTAAGATCGGTGTCTATTGTGCAATATTGCTCTTTATAAGTGGCTGTGGTGCCGCTTATTCGAGCTATATGTCGCGCTCGCTCAAACACATGGAAAAAGGGGACTACGAAGGCGCGCTCGCCAAATTAGAAAAGCCCGATGGCTCGACCAACAAACTGCTCTATCGCTTGGAAAAGGGTCTGATCTACCACTACCAGGGACGCTATGCTGAGTCCAATGGCGAGTTTGAAAAAGCCGAAACGCTAATCGATCGGCTCTACACCCGTTCGCTATCGCGCGAAACAGCGGCGCTGCTGACCAACGACGCCGTCGTCGCCTATCGCGGCGAAGAGTTCGAGCAGACATTGATTCACTACTACCGCGCCATGAACTACGAGCGGCTCGGCGACCGCCAGGCCGCATTGGTCGAATGCCGCAAAGCCAACCTCAAACTCGAAAACTACGCGCAGAAGGCCGAGTACGAGCTCACCTATAAAAACGATGCTTTTCTGCAATATGCGACGGGGCTTTTCTACGAGGCCGAGGGCGAATTAAACGACGCCTATATCTCCTATAAAGACGCCGAAAAAGGCTATAAGGCCTATGCCGAGACCTTTGGTACACGCATCCCGCGCATGCTCTTAGTCGACGTGACTCGTTTGGCGCAGAAACTCGGCTACGATGATGACGTTGCGCACTATCGCGAAACATACCAACTGCGCCCCGAAGAGTTGAAACCTTTAGACTACGGCGAAGTCGTGGTCTTTATCGAGAGCGGCTTCGTGCCCCGCAAGCATCAGACCGAGCTAAACCTGCCCATTCTCAAAAACGACAACGGCACAGCCCTGTGGACGGTATCGGAGCGCGCCGTAGATCGCTACCACAGACACTATACCTACCGCAGACGCGAAGTAGACTATTGGCTGCGCGTGGCTCTACCCGAGTATCGCACCGCAGCGCCGCCAGCACAGGCCGTGCGCCTGCGCAGTGAAACAGATAGTCAGATGGCCGTATTGGCCGAAGATATAGACGCCATTGCCCGCCGCACCTTTGAGCAGAAATTCGATCATATCCTGCTGCGCACTACCGCCCGCGGGATCGCCAAGTATCTAGCCTCAAAAGGCATTGAGAAAGCCATCGCCAAGGCGGGCGACAACGACGAGAACACCGAGTTTAAAGAAGGACTCGGCGCTTTAGTAGGTGGCCTGTTCAATCTATTTAGCGCCGCTACGGAAGCGGCCGACACGCGCGGGTGGCTATCGCTGCCGTCGTCGATCCACATCGCGCGCATGCCCATCAACCCTGGTGCGACCACGCTGACGCTAGAATTTCTCGACGCACAGGGTCGAGTAACCAAGACACAGGCCCTACCGCCCATCGAAGTCGCGGCAGAGGGTAAGACCTTCTTGAGCACGCGGATATTCCGCTGAGGAGAACAGAAAAATGAAAACGTGGACATGGATAGCAGCCTGCACAGGACTAGTATGTGCAACACAATTGCAGGCCCAAAAGAGCACTTCTACCGGTGGCATCGACCCGCTCGAACGCGGCCAGATTGTCAATATCGTGGATTGGGACGGCGGCCAATTACCCCAGCGCTATCAGCGCTCGCAGCAACTACCTCTGAGCTTGGAAGACATAAAAAAACTCAGCGCCAACAAATTCAGCGATGCAACCATTATCAAGATGCTCGAACAGCGCCGCTGCGCTTGCGACGCCTCAGTCGATGCCCTCGTAGAATTGAAAGAGTCCAATGTTTCCGAAGGGGTTTTACAGGCCTTATCGCTGCACTCATTAGCGCCCAACCGCGCACTAGAGTTGGCGATAAATATCGACTTTGAAGGTCTCGGCGGCGCCGAAAGTATTTCCAATAAAGCGCGCAAAGGCTACCTCTACCTGATCGTTCCCGACGGCGAGCGCGAACGCGTCTTTATCGGCAATTTACAGGCCATTCTCGCCGGTCAGTGGCAGCGAGATGCGCTCGCAGAC
>JBLHGI010000147.1:0-13622 GCA_047616505.1 Planctomycetota bacterium | reverse complement strand
CAAAAAAAACGAATCCATGGGAATAAGTATAACAGAAACGCGGCCGGGAAGTATTCTTCCCGGCCGCTTTGCAACTTTAATAATTAGCTTAGATGCGATCGTACCATGGACGCATCTTCTCTACTAGTTCCTCGTACTTCTGCGTAGCAGCCTGTACGCCGCCTGATATATCCTGCGCCTTCTGCTGCGCGCTACCAGCCCGCGTTTTGGCCTGATCAAAGTTCTCGCTAGCCACAGCCGAACGCGCCGCACCCAGATCGGCATCGGCACCATTTAGATCGGCATGCAGCTGCTCAATATCACTCTCAGTGCCCTTGCCGGCCGGTGCACCGTCGAGACTAGCGCGCGCTTGCTGCAAGGCGGCGGCGGCGGCGGAAATAATCCCCTCGGCGCTGCTGCGCTGACGACCCTTTTCAGAATCGGCGGCAGACTTGGCACGATCGGCCTTGCCCTTGGCATCTGTGATGAGCTGCTTGGTCTGATCAAAGTTCTTAAAGAGCTTTTCATTTTCGGTATTCACAGACTGTTCAGCACCGTTATACGCACTCTGTGCTGCAGAGTAATCCGAAGAAGCAAATTTCTCAGCTCCAGCGGCACGCGCCGCATCCAGAGACTGTTTGGCCGCGGCCAAATCGGATGTGGGGGGCTCGCCACCGCAGCCGACGATAAGAGCCAAGCTGGCCAAAGCTACAAAGAGCGAAACTACCCGCATTTTCATGGTCACCTTCCTGATTGCAGAAAAATCGATGTTTTAGACCTATTTACACTACCGGAAACAGCAAAAACAATCTAAAAATAAGTACATAGGATTGTCAAGCGAAAACTCTGGCAAACCCGTTTATCACCGTTCAAATTCACCTTTCATCGCCATCAACTAAAGGCGACCGGCGCCGAGGTTTCGCGCGTTCGGCTTGTATCTGTTCCTGAAGCTCCAAATAGGCCTGCTCCAATTCTTCGACCTCCTCGCGAGCCGGCCCCAGTTGATCCTGCGCAACTTCGAGCTGTCCCTTAGCCGTCTCTATGCGCTTTTCCAAGTCCGTGCGAGTGCCTTCTAGACGCTGAATCCGCGGACCTACAACCGCCTTGTGCTTGATGTAGTCCATAATGATCTGAAAGGCAAAAAACAGACAGCCTATGGCCAGAACGGCAATTACCCATTCCATTCAGAATTTAGACTCCTCTTCGGCGTCAATATAATCCTCATCGTCTTCTCCAGGCACCTCATAAATCCACCCGCAACTAGCGCAGAGCGGCACTTCCACATCCTCGCGCCGCTGATTGCACTGCGGACACCGCTGACCAAATGGCTTGAGATACTTCAGGACAATAACGATCAACAGCAAACAGGCGAGCGCCGTTCCCAGCATCCTCAAAAAGCTTGCTTAGGATGAAGATATAGTCGACACGAGCGCATTGGACTCTCGCAACCGCTGGGCAAGAACACGGGCTATATTGCGCAAGACGACGACTTGTGCATCGGGAAATTGTGCAAAAAATGCATTCAGAGCGTCAAGGGGTAATTTCAAGAGTACCGCACCCATGTCGGCACGCACAGTCGCCGAACGCGGCCCCGGATCGGCCAAGGCAATTTCACCGAAAAACGCACCGCGCTGCCCCAGCGTAGCCAATTTGATATCACGTCCTTCCCTATCGCGGGTATGCACCGAGAGTTTGCCATCGTATAACAAGAAAATAGCATCGCCCAGCGTACTCTCTTCAACGACGATCTGCTCGGCGACAAATTCGTGAATTTCTGCGCGCTCGACCAGGTCGTCTATCTCTACCTTACCTAGTCCATCAAAAAGCGGCGATTCACTTAAGAAAGCTTCCCGAAGATCCGGACTTTCAACCACTTTTTACACTCCCTCCGCTGCTTGCATTCGCCTCGCGCGAAAGGTCGGCAATACGCGAATCTGCTTCGCGCAGACGCAATGACAAATTGCGAGCGATATTGAGCACGAGCGTCATCTGCACGCGCGGCACCTTGGAAAATACGGTGGTAAGTACTTTCTTGGGAAATGCCAGTATCCGAGTCTGCCCGCAGGCTAATACATTGGCCGAACGCGGAAGGATATCAATTAGCGACATTTCGCCAAAGAAATCGCCGCTCTCGTCTAACGTCGAGAGCATGACCGCTTCATCTCCCATGCCCTTAACCACATCGACTGCCCCGTCGGCGAGTATAAATAGACAGTCGCTCGGAGTACCTTCTTCTACAATGCGCTCACCAGCTTCATACAAACGCCTCTCTGTAGTGCTTAGCAAGGCTTTTAGTTCCTCTTCACCCATGCCGTGCATAAGGGGGGAGGTACTCAATATTTCAAGTTCGGGAGACGACGACATAAATCCGACCTATCTATCAAAAAAGAAAAAGAGATACACTACTTAATGTCATTCAATATAGATTTCTAAAAGGTGGCGCGTCAAGCGCTTTTTCCCAATCGCCCCAAACCACTGCGCCACAGGGCAATAGCCAGTGGAACTCCCAAGAATACACCACTTGCGGCCTGAACGGCATTGCCCACGGCGCTCGCCAGCGCAGGTCCAGGTCCATAAAGCATCCATTCAACGGCAAAATAGCCAAGAAACATAGAGATAACTCCCGCGACACCAGCAAAACCAGCCAGCAGATAAGCGCGCAGAGTCGCGAGTTGTCCTCTAAATATCCATCCGACAATCGCCCCCTCTAAAGCCTTTATACATAGCGTAAAAGGAGCCCAATGGGCATAGCCTCCGAGCACGTCGGCCATAGCCGAACCAACACCGCCGGCAACGGCCCCAGCCCAGGGACCAAAGAGCAGCGCAGCCGCCACGATCACCACATCTCCCAAATTGATATACCCCTCGGTCGCAGGGGTCGGCAAACGCAATACCATCGTGGCCGTAGCCACCA
Source organism: Planctomycetota bacterium (assembly GCA_047616505.1). Classification (GTDB taxonomy): domain Bacteria; phylum Latescibacterota; class UBA2968; order UBA8231; family UBA8231. Next base: position 10,729 of record JBLHGI010000147.1, on the reverse strand, counting down.
ACGCCATGAGCAGAGCCTGACGCGCACTGCTGCGCACATCGGCCTTCATAACTAGTAACGCCGCCGAGTCGCCTGCATCTTACGCAGTTGTCGGCGCCGACTCCAACGGCTGCGCTTCTGGCGTTGCCGTCCAAGGGGTGGCTGTATTTGGCCACTGTCAACGAGGTCTTCAAAAACCCCGTTGAGGCGATCGGGATAATTGGTGATGATACCCTGCACTCCCATCATCGCCAAATCGCGCATGATGATATCTTCGTCCACAGTCCAGGCCCAAACGGCGATTGCACGCTTGCGCATCTCCTCTATTAGAGGCGGCGTCAATGTCGCGTGCCAAACCGAAAGTGCATTAGCTCCAACTTCTAACACTTGCGACACGAGACGGCGCGCCCGCACTCGCGACGGCGTAGTAGGCAGCTGTCCTACCAGCAAGGAAGCTGGTAGCTGTGGGGCCAATAACTTCGTGCGCTGTACGGTCTGCGGATTGAAAGACTGAACGACGACATGGTCTTCTGCGCCCACATCAAAAATGACCTGTAGCACTCGCTCGGCAACAAAATCGGATTTGATCTCCACCAAAACCTGCGCCCGGTGCCGCGCCAGATCGAGCACTTCACTCAGGAGTGGAACGCGTTCACCGTTGCCGGCATCGGCTTGGCGCACCTGCTCTAGGGTCATATCTCGCACCAGCCCTTGGCTGTCCGTAGTGCGATCTAAACTAGGGTCATGTAGCACCACAATATGCCCATCACCCGTAGTTCGCACGTCAATCTCCAACATATCAACGCCGATCTCTATGGCTTTTTCAAAGGCGGCGAGGGTATTTTCCGGCTCCAACCCCCGGCCCGAAGCACCGCGATGAGCGATGCGCAGCGGCGGTATCACGGTTAGGCGCCAAACTTGTCTAAACGCCGAGCATGCGCCAATGCCAAAGACATCAGAGCCGCTGAAGGCAGTACTCCAAGACTGCCCTGCTGGCAGCCGCGCTCAGAAAAGGACTGGGCCGCATCGGCTATCGACCACTCGCTCTTTATCAAGGTCGGCACCGGATGCCAACTGTGACCCCGCATAATAGAGGGCGTCGAATGATCTCCCGTTACGATCACAACATCTGGCTTCTGCGCCAAAAGCCGAGGTATATAGGAATCGACCTCTTCGAGTAATTCGACCTTGTGAGAAAAATCGCCATCTTCGCCAGCACTGTCCGTTTTTTTGACGTGCATATATACAAAATCGTAGTCGGCGAAATGCTCTTCATATACTTTGCACTCAGAATCCAGATCCCAATTAACCTCGACCGTATCCATGCCAACGGCACCGGAAACCCCGCGATACATCGGATAACCCGCAATGCCCAGAGCACGCAGCCCATATACATCATCAAACTGCGCCAGTTCGGGATAGCGACCAAAACCGCGCATGAGCACCATATTGGCCGGGGTTTCTTCAGCGAGCAGCTTTTGTACCTGCTGTATAAAGGCATTGGCAACCTCTACCATGCGTGCAGACTCCACGTTATGGGCTTCTAACGCCTTCGGTGGCACTCCTGTCACCTGAGGGTCCGAGTCGCCAACGCCGTCGCTTAAGCCCTCCCCGCGAAAGACGACCCCAGCGCGATACTCCATTTCTGCGGCAACCGTAGTCTGGATGCCAGGAATATCCACCGCCGCCAATATTTCGCACAACGCGCGCCCCTTTTCCGTCGGAATGCGGCCGGCGCGGCGATCCGTTACGTTACCGTCGGCGTCGACGGTGCAAAAATTGAGCCGAGCCGCCACGTCTCCAGGACGAAAATCCACCCCTAAGCCCAGTGCTGAAAGTGCACCACGCCCAATTTCACTCTTCCACGGATCGTAGCCAAAAAGCGCTAGGTGTGCCGGCCCGCTACCCGGAGTAAATCCTCCGCCCAGCGGCGAAATTAAACCGCAGCTTCCAGCGGCGGCCAGCGCATCTAAATTGGGCAGTTTAGCCGTTTCGAGTTCCGATAGACCCGTGTCCGAGTGCGGCAAGCCCCCCAAGCCATCGACAACTAACATCAGTATCTTTGTTTTTGCCCCACGCACGCAGAGGTCTCTGGTATATTCGCTGCTAATCATCGCTCGTCACTACCTTTCCAAATACATGTCTTTGATCACCATCTGCACGGCTCCATTGCCGGCATAACTATCTTCTTCTAAAGCAAACGCGGCACTAACGCGCTGGCCCGGATGAATTTTGTCGGCTACATCGCCTTGGTTCCACCACAGCGCGTTACAATGTCGCCCCCCCATTTCCAACTCGATCTTGAGATGAGTACCGCCGCGGCCGATCTGCCGGCGCGACAAAACTTTGCAACCGCGCATGGCAAAGAGCGGCACCGCGTTGCCGTTGCCAAAAGGCTCCAGTTCCGCCATCGCTTCTATCGTTGCGATATCTAGATCCCGCGCCTCCATAATAATATCCACATCGAGCTCAGCCTGCATGTCTTTCTCGTCGAGATGGCTATTGGCATGTTCGATAAGTGCCATGCGAAAAGCCTCAAAAGAATCCGCTCGCAGCGAAAAGCCCGCCGCCGCTGGATGCCCACCATAGGCCACTAAATGCTCGGCGCAGGAACTAATGCCCCTGCTTATATCATAACCGGGGATACTGCGCGCCGATCCTACGTAGATTCCCCCCTCGGCATCTTCGCTACATACGACAGCAGGGCGCACGTGCTTCTCACAGAGCTTGCCCGCCAGCAGCCCAACAATACCCAATTTCCATTCGCCCAAAATGACAATAATGCGATCGCGATCTAAGTCTTCGCTGCTGACTAGGCTCTCCGCTTCGTCCATGCCCTCGCGCTGCAGTGCCTGACGGCGGGCATTGAGCTTGTTGAGTTCGTCGGCCAAGAGCGCCGCTTCCGGATCGCTTTTGGCGCGGATCAATTCCAACGCGATGTCGGGTTTTTCCAAGCGTCCAGCCACATTGATGCGCGGGCCAATGTGGAAACCCACGCCCATCGTCTTGACCGGCTTTTCGGCGTAACCAGCCACCCCTTTGAGTTGGCGCAACCCCGGGCGTTCCGTCTGGTTGAGTATCTGTAGCCCGCGTTGGATAAAAAGACGATTTTCTCCCAACACCGGCATGACATCAGCCACCGTGCCCAATACGACGAGGTCCAAGAGGCTGTTGAGGTAACGCCGCCTCTCATCTCCTTTCATAAAAACGGCACTGAGCGCCTGCACGACCTTGAAGGCCACACCCACTCCAGCGAGTTCTTTAAAAGGATAGGTACAGTCGCGGCGGTTCGGATTGACGATAGCCACGGCTACGGGGAGTTTTTCGAGCTGCTGGTGATGATCTATCACAACGACATCCACACCGCGCTCGCGCGCCAACTCCAGGGCTTCGAAAGCCGATATACCATTGTCAACGGTAACAATTAAACTCGCGCCCAACGCCAGCGCACGCTCAACGCTAGGTGGCTTGAGCCCGTACCCATCCCTGTGGCGATCCGGCAGCAAATAGGCACAATCTGCCCCTGTCGCTTCTAAAAAATCGAGCATAACAGCGGTGCTCGACACGCCATCGACATCGTAATCGCCAAAAACGACAATTTTTTCTTTGCCGCGTATGGCTTTTTCCACGCGCTCAACAGCGCGATCCATATCCTTGAGTAAAGCGGGGTCATGCATTACTTCTGGCCCCACTTCGAGGTCCTCGCGCTGTAGGTTGCGCACTGCCAACAGCGTTTCTACGAGTGAATCGTACGAGTCACTGTGACGAATATTCCAAACGGGATAGAGACGCATGACGTAACAATTCTAAGTAGAATAGGGGAAAACACTTTGAACCTAGCAATATACACCGCAGCGCAAAATCCCTCAAGAGCACTACCCCGCGCTTGCCCCCCCTTCATCGTTGTTTAGATTTACCAGTCTTACCGGTTCGCCATCAGGAGTTCACTTGATCATTTTCCGCCCGTTATGTTTGCTGTTACTCGTCTTGACCCCAAGCGTGCAAGCTGGTCCAAATGCCGACGTCGAAATTGGCTTTGCAACGCTGAGTGCCCCCTGCGGTCTCAAAGCAGGAGACCGCATCGAGTTTCTCATTGGCGCCCGCCAGATGCAAGGAGTGCGCCAGATTAAATTCGATTTTAGCTGGACGCCCAGCGCATCCATTACAACGGCCAAGGGTTCTACGGCAGAAGCGACTGAAGCCAAAGCCTTTATTGCCCCCGGCCCACCGCAAATTGAAGATGGCCTCGCCTCGTATGGCATGGCCGTCTTCGCTGGTGACGGCTTGTTTGGCGAAGGCCTACTGGCCAACCTCAGCTTTGAACTCGGCGCTGATATAGATATCGACACGCCATTGGCCATCTACATTGATGCCATCTCTATGGGCCCCTCTTTTGCCGAGCGCGATACCATCTTACCTGCGGAGGCCGTCATCCTCGCCAACTATTGCGATGCACAGGGTGAACCGCTCATACGCAACCTGTATCTAGATGTTTCACGCCCTAAGGGTATCTACTCATCCAGCCAGCAAGCAAAGGTAGCCGATGCCAGTATAGGAGAAATATCCCTCGTCACACGTCTGCTCGAAGAGGCTGCTTTCGCCGCGGGACAGGATATCACTTGGCAGGTGGACAATCCCGGCCCAGGCACACTCTATGCACTGCTCGAGACAGGTGATGTATTGCCAATAATACCCGGAAACCACGCCGAAATTCAGTGGACCAGCAACCGGCGCGGCGATGCGCAGTTCACACTCGATGCAGCATCTACCGACGGCAAAGCAACGACCGCTACGATTACAGCATGTACAGAGATCGCGGCACAATCGCTGTGTGCGACCCGACAACTCATTTGGGAAGAGCCGACCACAGCCGTGGAAGACCGCAGCCAAAGCCCGGGGCCAATCGCCGACCGCCTCTTGGCCAATTACCCCAACCCCTTTAACGCCGGCACATCAATTCCCATCGCTATCACCGCACACCATCAGGACGCACATGTAGTGATCTTCAACCTCGTCGGCCAGCAGGTCGCGACTTTATTTTCGGGATCTTTAGCACCGGGACAATACCAAATGCATTGGGATGGACACGACCAGCACGGCAACCCCGCAGCCAGCGGCATTTACTTTTACCAACTACAGCTAGGCCGCCAACAGCAGTTGCGCCGCATGCTGCTGCTGCGCTGATGGCAAGCGACGATGCCGCGCGGTCAGCAGCTCTCCGCTTACTCAACACCTGGGAAGAACAGCAGCAACCCTTCGAAGAGTTAGTGGCCGCAATCGACACGGCCCTCTCCGACGGACGCGACCAGCGCTTCGCCCGCCAACTCGCCCTAGGCGTACTGTGTTGGCGCAAACGCCTGGACTGGATTATTGGCCACTTCTGCCGTCGCCCCGTCGACAAACTAGACTCAACGGTGCGCAACATATTGCGCCTCGGCGTCTACCAAACAACTTTTATGGACCGCGTGCCCGAACGCGCGGCCGTCCACACTTCAGTCGAGCTGGCCAAGCGCCACGGCGCACTCCACGCCAGCGGCTTGATCAATGCTGTCTTGCGCAATCTACAGCGGCAGCCAGGTCGCATCACCTATCCAGATATTAAAGTCGATCCCGTGCGCCATTTGGCCCTCTACCATTCTCATCCCGAATGGTTAGTTCAGCGCTGGCGCAAGCGCTGGGGACAAGAAAGTGCAAGTCTTTTATTAGAGGCCAACAACCGTCCATCGGATCTCTGGTTGCGCCTTAATCCCTTGCGCACCGATGCGCCGTCCCTATGTGCCGAGTTGGATTTAGACCCCGGTCCCGCTGGCTATTATCGCGCACTCACCCCTTCTCAAATCTTCCGCTCACACGCCTATAGCGAGGGCCACTTTCAAATCCAGGACCCCTCAGCCGGTTTGGCCGTTGCTCTATTGGATCCACAGCCCGAAGAGAACATACTCGATCTGTGCAGCGCTCCGGGTGGCAAAACCACGCAAATAGCCGAGTGCATGCGCGATACCGGCATGGTCTTAGCTGCCGATCTCTCGCCACAGCGCCTTCTGCGCGTGCGCGAAAATGCTCAGCGCCTACATCTAAACAGCATTCGCCTAGTGGCGTTGGATGCCCGCACGCTGGGACCAACGCTCTTCGACCGCGTGCTCGTAGACGCACCTTGTAGCGGTACTGGCATCATCGGACGCCACCCCGATGCGCGCTGGCATAAAGAGGCGGATCAACTGGCTCCCCTGGCTGCGCGGCAGACTGAGATTCTCGCCCGCGCCTTCACCTATCTGCGCCCCGGTGGCGTACTTGTATACAGTACGTGCAGTATCGAGCCAGAGGAAAATGAAGATATCGTGGAAACCTTTTTGGAGTTGAATGCCACCGCCCAACTCGAAGAGGCCAGCGATCACCTGCCAGATGATGACCGCGCCCAGCGCTACGTGCAGACACGCCCCGGCCAACATATCGGAGACGGCAGTTTTTCCGCTCGCATCCGCAAAAAAATTCCATGAAAAAGTTCTTTGCCAAGGTGCTATTACTAGGCGCCTGCGCCGGAAGTGCCGCCATCTTGATGCTCGTTTTGATCGATGGATTCGTCATGCCTTATATCGTCGACGTGCCCAACATTAAAATACCCCGGCTACACGACCTCTCTGCCGCCAAGGCGGCAGAACGACTAGAGCAGTGGGGGCTAAAGATGGCCATTGGCGACAGCCTGTACCACAAGAGTATTGCCCGCGGCGACGTCATAGACCAAACCCCCCAAGCCGGTCAGCGCGTCAAACGCGGTCGGCGCATTACCTTAACCCTGAGCAAGGGGTCGCGCTCCTACCCCGTGCCCAAACTGAGTGGCGTGAGCCTGCGCGAAGCGCGTTTACAGCTCGAGTCCAACCAACTACAAATCGGCGCTATACTCTACGTATCTTCCGACGAGATACCGCAAACAGCCGTCATCGACCAATCTCCCGTTGCCGGAACACTCCTGGCCCGTGGGGCCAGCGTAGATTTGCGCATCAGCAACGGCCCACTTTCGTCACCAAAACGCGTACCCGACCTGAAACAGATCCCTATCGATTCGGCAGAAGACACGCTGCGCAAATACGAAATGCAACTCGGTCGAATTGACAATCGCATAGACAACAACTATCCCCCCGGGACTATTTTGAGCCAAACGCCGGCGGCCAACGCCCGCGTACAGCGCAACTCGCGGATCAATCTAAGCGTTAGCTCACGGCAAGTGAAAAACGGAGGTCAACCATGAACGGCACTATTCGCATCGCCCCCTCTCTTTTAGCAGCCGACTTTTCCCGTTTAGCAGAACAAATAGAGCGCATTGAGCAGGCCGGAGCCGACTTATTACACCTCGACGTCATGGATGGGCGTTTCGTCCCCAATATCAGCTTTGGCATTCCCGTGATAGAGTCCATCCGCAAAACGACCCAACTCCCTTTTGACACCCATCTGATGATCGTCGACCCACTGCCCTATATCGAACCGTTCAAGACGGCGGGCGCCAACTCTCTCACCATCCACATTGAAGCCTGCCCCGATCCCAAGCCCGCTTTTGCCGCCATGCGCGCGGTCGGTTTAGAGTGTGGGCTCGTCGTCAATCCGGGCACCCCCGTCGAGAAACTTTTCCCTTATTTAGACGAACTCGATTTGGCTTTAATAATGTCTGTTGAGCCGGGGTTTGGCGGTCAAATATTCCAAGAACAGGCCCTGGTAAAAATTGAAAAACTCCGCGGGGAAATAGAGCGGCGCGGCCTAAATCTACCCATCCAAGTCGATGGGGGCGTCAATCCGCAAAACGCCGCCGACTGTCGCAAGGCCGGTGCCAATATCCTCGTCGCTGGTTCGGCTGTATTTCGCGCAGCCGACCCAGCTCGGGCCATCGCCGATCTGCGCGGTTAGTTTCATCCGCATTTCTGTTGCTCGATTGAATAGATAACTCTATATTAAGTGTTTCATTGAATTTACGGCCCTTCGGGGCGTGTTGGGCCATGCTATGTTCGACCGATTAAGTGAACGCTTTGACGACATCTTCCGCAATTTACGCGGCCAGGGGCGCATCACCGAGCGCAATATCGATGAATCCCTGCGCGAGATCCGCCGCTCGCTACTGGAGGCAGATGTTAATTTTCAGGTGGCGCGCACCTTTATTCAGCGAGTTAAAGAAGAAGCACTCGGTCAACAGGTTATAAAAAGCCTGACGGCAGGCCAGCAGTTGGTCAAGATCGTGCACGACCAATTAATAGCCCTGCTCGGAGGCAATAGCGCTCCTATCAAGTTGGCCGATCATCCGCCGACGATCATTATGATGGTAGGGCTTCAGGGTTGCGGCAAGACGACGATGGCCGCCAAGCTCGCACGGCAGTTTAAAAACCAAGGCAGACCGGCACTTTTGGTGGCAGCCGATATTTACCGCCCCGCTGCCATAGACCAATTACAGACGCTCGGCGCCTCAATCGACGTACCCGTGTTCAGCGCCCCACCGGGCACAGACCCAGTAGCGATTTGTCGCCAAGGTCTCGACCAAGCACGTGCGACCAATCGCAGTGTAGTGCTCTTTGATACGGCCGGCCGCCTGAGTATCGACGAATCGATGATGGACGAGTTGGCTCGCATTAAGGAAGTCACTCAGCCACACGAGATTCTTTTTACGGCCGACAGTATGATTGGCCAAGATGCCGTGGAAACGGCCGCGCGCTTTCACGAGTTGCTCGAGTTTAACGGCGTTGTTTTGACCAAGATGGACAGCGATGCGCGCGGCGGTGCCGCCCTCTCTATCCGCGAGGTGACCGGCAAACCGATCAAATTTATCGGCACGGGTGAAAAAGTCGAGGATATCGAGACTTTCCACCCTGATCGCATGGCTTCACGCATTCTCGGCATGGGCGATGTACTGTCTTTGGTCGAACGAGCCGAAGCCGTTATAGAACACGACAAAGCCGCCGAAATGGAGGACCGTCTACGCAAGGCGACCTTCACGTTTGAGGATTTCCTCGACCAGCTGCAAGCAGTCAAAAAGATGGGGCCCTTAGACCAACTCATCGGCATGATCCCAGGCGCCGGCAAAGCCATGAAGGGCATGCAAGTAGACGACAACGCCTTTGCCCAGGTAGAGGCCATTATCTCCTCTATGACCATGGAGGAACGACGGCGTCCGCAGGTGCTCAACGGCAGTCGCCGCAAGCGCATTGCGCGCGGCAGTGGCACGACTATACAGGACGTCAATCGCCTCATCAAGCAGTTTCAGGCAATGCAGAAGATGATGAAGATGATGGGGCGGGCAAAATCGGGCAAAATGGGAAGAAAATTCAAAGTGCCCTTCGCGGGCTGAACACTAAACAGGAGAAAACTCCATTGGTTAAACTTCGTCTTTCGAGAATGGGAAAAAAGAAGCAGCCTTTCTATCGCATCGTAGCCACGCACGCGACCGTAGGACGTCAAGGTCAGGCTCTCGCTCTGGTGGGCACCTATGATCCACTGCATTCGATCGTCAAAATCAACGAAGAAGATGCCCTGCTCTGGCTCAATCGCGGTGCCGTAATGACCGAGACGGTCAAGGCGCTTTTCCGCAGCCAGGGCCTATTGGCTCGTTGGAAGGGTTTTGAAGGCGCAGTTAAAGAAGGCGCGCTCAACGTCGACAAACCAAAGCGTCGCCGCAAGCTCGCCACGGCTTCTGCCGCTCCCGTCGTCGCCGAAGCTCCAGCTGAAGAAGCACCGGCTGAAGCCCCAGCCGAAGAAGCGAACGCCGAATAAGCTGCGGCACGGTGTGCACACGTGGAATCTGAAAACGCAGATCGCATAGCCATCGCTTATATTGGCCGCACAAAAGGTGTTCACGGTCACGTCAAAGCACAATTGCTCAGTACAGATCTACGGCGCTTCGATGTAATTAAATCGGTCGTCGTGCAAAAGCAGGGACTACCCGACTGTACATTGCAATTGGAGCACTGGAAACCAGAAGAACCTGGTATCCTGTTAAAATTTGTCGGCATAGACACACCCGAAGATGCGCGCAAAGCCTTAGTTAAAGGCTATGTCACTATTGCGCGTGCCGACGTGCCACCACTGCCATCGGGCACCTACTATATCTTTGAGTTAGTGGGCAGTCGAGTCGAGGACGAAAAGGGCGATGAAGTCGGTCAAATAGACGAGGTATTAGAAATGCCTTCGGCCGATGTATATGTAGTGCGCGGTGATCGTGGCGAGATACTCATTCCCGCCGTCGCAGACTATATAGTTGAAGTAGACATAGCCGAGCACCGCGTTGTCGTACGTGGCATTGAAGAACTGTTGGCGTGAAAATAGATATAGTAACGCTTTTTCCAGATTTTTTTTCGTCTCCATTGGATGCGAGTATTTTAGCGAGGGCGGCAAAGAAAAATTTGCTTGACGTGGAGACGCACGATCCACGTCAATTTACCACCGATAAACACAGAAGTGTCGACGGCGTACCCTATGGCGGCGGCGGCGGTATGGTGCTAAAGCCAGAGCCTGTATTCGCTCTATGGGAAGCACAACAGCTACAACGAGCACACTGCATTTACCTGACAGCAGACGGGCAGAAGCTCGACCATGACCTAAGCGTTGAGCTCTCGCTGACAGAGCATTTGGTGTTGCTTTGTGGACACTATAAAGGGGTCGATGAACGCATACGAACGCACTTGATCGACCGCGAAGTCTCCATCGGCGACTTCGTGCTCACCGGCGGCGAACCGGCGGCATTAATTTTAATCGATGCAGTCGTCAGGCTCATCCC
>JBLHGI010000146.1:0-13809 GCA_047616505.1 Planctomycetota bacterium | reverse complement strand
TTTCGAAGGCCTTTGAGGGTGCCCCTGTTATCGAAGTTTCGGGGCGGGTCTATCCGGTGGATGTGCGCTATTGGCCCGTAGACGACATGCAGCAGGAAAACGGTGATTGCACCTATATCGATGCGGCCGTCGGTGCCGTCGACGAATTGCTCGGCGAATCGCGCGAGGGCGATATACTGGTCTTTATGCCCTCCGAGCGCGATATCCGCGAGGCGCGCGAAAAATTAGAAGGTCGTCGCCATCGCCACACGGAGATCCTACCACTGTTTGGCCGGCTGACCGCCGCTGAACAGCAGCGCGTGTTCGCACCGCAGGCGCTGCGTCGCGTAGTTATAGCGACCAATATTGCCGAGACTTCACTGACGATCCCGCGCATTCGCTACGTCGTAGATACGGGGCTGGCCCGCGTTAGCCGCTACAATCCGCGCTCGCATACCCAGCGTTTGCCGATAGAGGCCATAGCGCAGAGCAGCGCAGATCAGCGCAAAGGCCGCTGCGGCCGCGTCGCCAATGGCACCTGCGTACGCCTCTACAGCGAGCAGGACTTTACCGCTCGCCTGGAATACGCTCAGCCGGAAATACAGCGCGCGAACCTGGCCGAAGTCATCCTGCGCATGATCGATTTGCGCCTGGGAGATATCGAGGATTTTCCTTTTATCGACCCGCCGCAGAAACAGGCTATCACCGGCGGTTTTCAGCAACTGAGCGCGCTGGGTGCCATCGACGAGAACAGATGCCTAACGGAGCGCGGTCGCGACATGGCGCGCCTGCCCATAGATCCCACCGTTTCGCGCATGATCCTGCAAGCCCGCGACGAAGACGCGCTGAGCGAAGTCCTGATCATCGCCGCGGCGATCAGCGTGCAGGACCCGCGCGAACGGCCGTTAGAAGCACAGGAAGCCGCCGACCAAATGCACCGGGGCTTCCACCATAAAAGCTCTGACTTCTTCTCTTATCTAAATATCTGGAAGGCCTACCACGACAAGATGGAAGAGGCCTCGCAGAACCAGATGCGCAAGTTTTGTAAAGCGCATTTTCTTTCCTATATGCGGATGCGCGAGTGGCGCGATATCCACGCGCAGCTCCGGCAGACACTCAAGGAAATTGGCCGCTTTCACTTTAACAAAGAAGAGGCCGATTACGACGCTATCCACCGCTCGGTGCTCACGGGACTCTTGGGTAATATCGCCATAAAAAAAGAAGGCAATATCTACCAAGCCGCGCGCAACAGAGAAGTTATGATCTTTCCTGGTTCGGGGCTTTTTCAGCGCCAGAAGAACAAAAAAAGTGCCGAGACCAATGGGGAGGGTGCCGGCGCCGCAGAACGCGCCAAAAATCCCGAGTGGTTAGTCGCAGGTGAGATCGTCGAGACATCGCGGCTGTACGCGCGCACGGTAGCGCGAGTACAGCCTGAATGGCTGGCTGAATTGGGTGCGCATCAATGTCGGATTTCCTACGACCAACCCTATTGGAATGCGCGTTCGGGGCGCGTTTTGGTGCGCGAGAAGCACACGCTCTATGGTCTAGAAGTGCTCAATCGCCGCGTCGCCTACAGCCGCATTAATGCGCGTGAAGCCACGGAAATTTTTATCCGCGAAGCACTGGTGCCGGCCGAGATTCATACGCCGCACGAATTTTTACAACACAACCGCCGCCTCTGCGATAAGTTGGAGACTTGGCAGACGCGCACGCGTTCCTACCGCGACCTCGACGTAGAACAAGCGGCCTGCCGCTTCTATACCGAGCGCTTAGACGATGTTTCTTCGCTGCACGATCTCAATCGCGTATTGCGCGATCGCCGCGATGGCTTTCTAACCATGTCAGAACAAGACCTACTCGGTGCAGCCGACGACCGCTTCGACCAAAAGTCCTTCCCCGATGCGCTCGATTTTGACGGCGAACCGCTGCCGCTTAGTTATGCCTATAAACCAGGCGAGGAAGTGGACGGTATCACCGTCAAAGTTCCCTATAAGCTGGCACACGCGGTCGACCAGGAAATACTCGAGTGGTTGGTGCCCGGGCTCTTAGAGGGAAAAATAACCGCGCTCTTACGCGCCCTGCCCAAGAGCGTGCGCAAGCAGCTGGTGCCCATACCGGACAAAGCCCGCCTTATTGCCGCTGAACTGAAACCTACGCATCCGACCTTTATCGAATCGCTGCACGAGTTCGTGCGCATGCGTTATCGCATCGATGTGAGTTTGGCGCAGTGGGATGCCGAAGAAGTGCCCAAGCATCTGCGTATGCGCGTCGAGATTGAGGGAGGTGACGACAAGCCACTGGCGGCGGGGCGCAACCTGAAAGAGCTAAAACAAAAACTCGACCAACACGAAGCACCGGCGGAGTTAGAGGCTTGGAAACAGGCGGTCCAAAAGTGGGAGCGGCGCGGCCTCATACAGTGGGACTTCGGCGACCTGCCGGAGCGGATCGAAGTTGCGCAGGTTGGGGGGGTGCCCATTTACGGTTATCCCGGCTTGCAGGACGAAGAAGACCAGAGGGCCATTTCTCTGCGTCTCTATAAGAGGCGCGACGAAGCCGAAGAATATTCCCGGCGTGGGCTGGCCTGTCTCTGCAGCCTATTATTAGGCGATGAGATGGCTTGGTTACAGCGCGAACTCAAGGGGCTAAATAGCTATAAAGACCTCTATCAGTCGCTCGCTACGGCGCTGCAAATGCGCGAGCAGGCCTACGCGCACTTGGAGCGCTACCTGTTCTATTGTGCTCGGCCGTTGCCGCTACAAGAGGCGGATTTTTCCAAGATGTTGGAGCGTGCTAAGGGCCTGATGCGCGGCCTTTCGGAGCGCTTTCTATCGCAGGTAGAAGGTTTGTTTAGGCTGCGCCAAGAGCTGCGTCTTTCCGGCAGTCGCTTCGCCGTCATGACCGGCGAGTTAGAGCGCCTCTTTCCCGGTGATTTCCTGCTGCACACGCCTTTTGAACAGTTGCCGCATTTGCACCGCTATCTCAAGGCACTGCAACTGCGCGCCGAGCGCGCCCAGCACGATCCGGGCAAAGAAAAACAGCGCGCGGCACTGATTGCTCCCTACGAGCGCAAGCTCGATGCACTTCGTGCCGAAGAGGGGGGCAGCTTAGAGCATTGTGCACTCATTGATGCCTATAGTTGGATGTTAGAAGAATATCGCGTTTCAGTTTACGCCCAGGAGCTGGGCACGGCCCATCCGATCTCTCCCAAACGGCTCGACAAAGCGCTCGAACAGATCGGGCGCACGCTGTGATCAAGGCGCTTATTTTTGATCTCTGCGATACGATTGTGCGCACCGCAGGGGTGCCCGGTTTATTAAACTTATCGGGTATAACGGGGCGCTATAGTGCAGAAGAGGTCGAGAACTGGTTTGTACACAGCGAGGTTTTTCGCGCCTATGAACGCGGCGAAGTGGACACGACGACCTTTTTTGCCGCGTTCTGTTCCGATCTAGAACTTTGCGCCGATGCAGATGAGCTAAATCGGGCTTATGAAGATTTGATACTGCACGAGATCGATGGTATGGCCGACCTCGTTCGTCGTCTGAGCAGCCATTATCCGCTCTATGCTCTTTCCAACAACAACCCCTTGCTCTGGCGCGGCACGCAGCGCGTCTGTAGCGTACTCGGTTGTTTCGAACACATCTTTCTTTCACACGAAATCGGTTTGCTCAAACCTGATTCCCATGCATTCTTCCATGTACTGGCACAAATCGACTGCAAGCCTGCGGAAGTGATCCTTATCGATGATAATCCTCTCTGCATAGAGGCGGCTGAGAAGTTGGGTATGGCTACTGTGCTCTTTTCCGATGCGGAAAATACGGCCCGTGCGTTAGCAACTATCCCCGGTGTTAAAAAACTTGCCTAATTTCAGGGTCTTCGTATCTTGTTAAGAATTCAGAGGATATTAGTGTATGGAAGCCGTTGAAGTACCTGCTATGGTTGCTGCCCTGCTGCTGATGTTCGCCTCGGTAGGAGCCAAGGTCTTTATGGCGCAAATGATTTCGCGCATGAAGCACCAGATCAGCCATGTGGCTCATATCAAGCAAGAAGCACTGGGCCGTCTCAAGATGGTTCAGAGCCAAAAGGCCGTAGCAGACCAGAACAAGGGGTCTCTGACCACCAAAAAAACAAAAATTGCCAAACGCCTGTCGCGTCTCAGAAAAGAAGCGTCCACGCTGCAACAGGACGATGAGGCGCGCAAGCAGCGTACGGGTATGCGCAAAGTAGAGTAAAGAAAATAGCAGTGAAACAAAAAACGGCGAGCGCTTAGATGCGCTCGCCGTTTTTTGTTTGCTTAGCCTTCGATCTCAGATATTGTTTTGCAACCAAGTATAGCACTTTTCGTAGCCGATGCCGCCTTCGGCCTCTGGCCCTTCATACTCAGCCGTCCAAGCGCCTTTATAGCCCGCTTCCTTTAAGAGCTTGACCGCATAGTTGAGGTTGATTTCCCCCTCGCCCAAGGCCGCCCCTTTGTAGTCTTGGCGCGACCCCGTGCCATCTTTCATGTGGGCGTGAAAGACATGCGGTGCCAAGGTTTCGTAGAAGTGGTTTATTTTTTCTAGGTCGTGACCATACCAGCGATAGTTCATGGTGTCGAGGTTGACGCCAATCCGCTTGGAGCCAACGCGCTCGATCAGGCTCAATTGCCAATCGCCGTCATTGGTCGTCACACCGTGATTGTCGAGTGCGATGCGCACATCGAACTCTTCGAGAAAATCGGCACAGCGCTTAAAGGCCTCCAGCATCATCGTGTCCCACTGGTCTTCGGGCACCTGATCGTTGCGGTTCCAACCACCATCTGACCGCACGATATCCGTGCCGGTGAGCGGGATGACGCTACAGCGCTGGCGATAGCGCTCGATCTGCATCTCTAGGGTGGCCGGGTCGGCCTGTAGGAAGTCGTTGCCGATTTCCACCGCTGAGATCGTTATGCCGTAGCGGTCCAACAGGGCGCGAACTTCCTCTGCACGGTGTTCGCCGCTTACCGCATCGTCCAGCCAAATATCGCTGGCGCGGATCTCGCAGTGCGTGTAGCCGATATCGCTGGCGCGCCGGGCAAAACCTTCTAGGTCGTAGCCGGGCCAATTGTAGTGAATTACGCCAATTTTTTTATCCGACATCGCTCGAATCTCCTACTCTTCGATACCTAGTAATTCGACCTCGAAGATCAGGGTCGAACCTGGTGGGATACTGCTGCCAGGAGGAGATTGGTCGCCGTAGGCCAATTCCGGTGGAATCACGAGCCGGGCCTTGCCGCCGACCTTCATCATGCTCACCCCTTCGGACCAACCGGGCACGAAACCATTGAGCGGATGCACGATAGGTTCGCCGCGCTCGACTGAAGAGTCGAAAACGGTACCATCGATGAGCTTGCCCGTATAGTGGACTTTGACTTTGTCCGTCATCTCGGGCACGGCACCCGTGCCGGCCTGCGTTTCGATATAGACTATGCCCGATTCCGTCTTGACGGCGCCGGCTTCCGCGGCGGCCTTATCTAGATAAGTCGTACCCTTCTCCTTCTCTACTACAGCTTGCTCAGTCATGCGCTTTTGCACATTGGCAAAGCGCTGCTGCAAATAGGTATTCAGCTTCTCGCCGTACTCTTCAATATCTACTTTTGCTTCCGCGTCGAGCAGCGCATCGGCAAAACCGGCGACGATCAGGTCGACTTCGTCGGCGCTGAATTCACCTTTAAAAGGGCTCAGCGTATTGCCGGCCACACTTAGACCAATAGCGTAGAGCTGTTTTTCCTCTTCGGTCTCGGGTGTAACCACTTTAGTTTCTTCTTGTTGGGTGCCACAGGCCGCAACTAGCAGCAGCGCGGCACCAAATAGGCCGAGGGTCTTCTTCATGCGAACATCCTTTCTGATAATGGCGATAGGACCGGGTGCCTGAAAGATTTTCAAGCGCTGGGACCGAAGCCTTATTAGCATAGTTATAATGAATATTCGGGAGGCCGGATCGGGGCTGAGTTTAGGGTCGGGCGAGCCGGATCGGGGCTGTATATTGGGGAAATGTAGGGATAAGTTAAGAAAGTCGCCAGAGGCGGGTCTGCAGGGGGAGCAATTCGATATTCCACTCGCCGTTGGCCTGAATTGGCGCCGGATTGGACTGCGCCTGCAGGGCTTGGTAATTGTCGAAGAGCAAATCGAGATGGCCGATATTGTCGAGATAGTCGAAGCAGAGACACATCGAATGCGTGCACACAGGGTCCAGGTTGTGGGCGACCAGCAAAGACCCTCGCGTGGTATAGCGCACGTAGGCGAGGATGCGGTCGTCGACATCGCCACCGGCACGGTCGTTGCGATGATAATAAACCTGTCCCGAACATAGTTCTGGCCAAGAGGCGCGCCGAGCAAAGAGTTCCGCATAGGCTCGGGTTAACGAGGCGTGTGGTTCGAGGCTGCGTTGCTGAGGGTGCAGCAGCGTTTCATTTTCAAAGTCGGTACGCACTTCTTCGCCCCATTCGCTACCCCACTCCATACCGCGCGTCAGGTTGGTGCCGGTGCTGGTGCCGACCGAGGCGTCTACGAGTGCGGCCTGTAGATTTTTTAGTAGCGCCATTAGCTGCGGGCGCTCCGTGCTGGGCAGTGCACAGCCGACCTCCTGCCAATACCGACGTGCGGCCTCGTCGTTTTGCAACAACGAACGATACTTCTCGTGCCAAATATGCGTCGCGCGCGGGCTGTCGTGATTCTCGAAATAAGCCATCGCCACCGTGCCAGGTGCAAAACTGCGATGTACCTCCTCTATAAAGTTGGTAAGCGGCTGTGCGTGTTCGACATCGCGGTGAAAATCGACCATCAGTGCGTAGACCATATCCACGGGCACATCGACAGCTTCGTGCAAAGGACAGAGCGTTTCACCCAGCACGAGCGCCTCTGGCTTGAGCGTTTGGATGCGATTTTTGATCTTCTTGAGAAAGGGGCGGTCGATCGTCTGACTGGCATCAATACGCACGCCGTCCAAGTCGCAGGTCTCCATCCAATAGGGCGCGACTTCCAGCAGATAGTCCTGTAGCTTGTCGTTAAAAACGAGATCGAAGAGTGCCACGTCGCTGTAGACGAGCCAGGCGATCTGATGGATTGCCGGTCGCCCTTGCTCGTCGCGCACGTAGAACTCGGGGTGTGTCTCGATGAGCGGACAGTCGCGGCTCGTTTGCATCAGCACGAGGTCGAAGATGACCTTTTTGCCGAGTGCGTGCGCGCGCCGCGTCATAGCGCGTAGTTCGGCGCGGCCAATCGCCTGGATCAGCGTTTCGCGATCTACTTTTTGTGCAATCTGTGCCGGTTCCAATAGCACCAGGTCCGCCGCTGCGATACCGGGTAAGTCCGCATCGAGCAATAGCTCATCGCGCACGAGCGCCGTTAGATCCACCTCTTCGGGTGGAGTTATCAACTCCGGGTCAATCTGAAAGAAATCCTTTACCGCATAGAGGCTGCCTAAGCTGCCCTTGCGCACATCTTCTCCCGTGTGCAAATCGGCAAAACCAGGTCGATAAAAAGGCAGCAGATAGACCACATCCGCCGCTATGGCCTCCAATTCACGCGTGACATCGGCGATGCGACCGCTGCGAAAGAGACCTGCTTCCGTACGGGCGCCAACTTTGCGGATGCAGACTTCGGCCACGACGGGGCCCTGCCGCACCCAGTCTGGGCTTACGACGATGACGCCGTCGCGGTTGTCGGCCATATCGTTAACGCCAATCCATTCTTTGCGCCCAGCCTCGACGTGACTGTCTGCGGAAAACTCGACGTTGTAGTTGAAGGCGCCCATTTTCTCCAATACAAAAGGGTCGGATTCAAAGACCAGATTATTGCCGTTGAGTGCCGGCGCGCCGTCCGTCGTCAAGAGCAAGTTCATCGGCACATACCGACCGCTGCCACTGCCTAGTGCATCTGTCCACAACCGCGCATCGATATCGCTTGATTGCACCTGTGACATATCGACATCGGCAACAAAGAGCTCGCAACGCGCGCGTGCTGGCGAACTGGGTCGTCCCGGCTTTAGGTAGGCGCGCGCCAGTGTCGAAGCGTATTCTATCTCGCCAATCGTTACAGATTCATTGCCTGCCCACACCACCCAATTATCAAAGTGCTGACGCTCGTAACGCCGGTGCAATTGTTCGTAGAAAATGGCGCGCAATGTAGCGGGGTCAGAAACGGGCAATGCAGTCAAGTCGGCTCCAGTGTTTTAAGTCTATTATACCTAAATACCTTAGGGTTTATACTCCCCCAATCACAAGTATCCTTGGGCGCTATTTACACATGTCCCTGCCGCAGGTGGTCGCGCAACACATCCTCACCAAAATCCTTCTGCAAGTCGCGCCACACCGCATGAATGTGGTTGGCATCATTCTGCGTATTGTCATACTCTGCCACATACATTGGGCCCTGCACGCGATAGTAGTGCGGTCCCCCGACTTCTGCTACGCCAGCCCAAGCAAAATACGCCTTTCTCAGGTCTGCCTTGGCAATGCGCTCCATCTCGGCAGCGGCATAGGTCTCGGGCAAACGCCCGACATAGACCTCTACGAGTGCGCGGAGGACCTGGCGTTGGCTCTCGCTCATATCGGCTCCGGCAAGGCCTTCGGGGCGGACCTCATCGCCAATATGCGGCACATTGGTCGTGAGAATGTCGGCAGGGGCATCGACGCTAATAATAGCTTGGCTCTGTTGTGTGCCATCTAACTCGTGCAAGAGTTGGCGTCCCAGGTCTTCTTCTTCTTTGAGCGCGCGCAATCCTTCTTGTTCTCCGTGGCGCACCTGCCCGGGATTGGAACCAAAAAAGAGCGGCGTCGGTCCGACCAACTCACCTGCGACCACCGTATAGTTGAGCGATATGTGATGCCCTTCAAAGCGCCAGCCCCAGGGCTCATCGCCAGCGGGTGTGCCAAAAATGCTCAGGTAATAGAGCTCGGGATCGCGTATAAAACGGCGTTCCTCGCCTTCGATTTCGGCCAACACATCTTCGAGTGACATAATTGTTTTGACCTTTTCGTAACCCGTTGAGCTGACACCCGTCGCCACTAGCGCATGCGCCAATTGCCGCTGCTTGGCATCCATCTCCTTTACGGATAGCCCTGCGCGGTCGCGCGGGATATAGTGCCAGTTTTTGCGCTCAGTGGTATCGGAAAAGTCCAGCTGTGCCTTTTGCTGCTGCCCTGCATCTAATGCCTGCAAGAAGACGCCCGCCGCATCGCTCATGCGTTTTGCTGTATCTATCTGGCTCATTGTATTGCCTCCAAAATTAGTCTGCGTTGGGTGCTCGCCCCGCAAGGTCGTCATGTAGGTCGATCGTCGTGTATTCCTCGTCTGGTTGTGCTACGGCTAGGCGCAGAAAGTCCAGTTCACCGGGGCCGGGGTTGTATATGCCGTGGCCTTTGCCGATGCCTTGCCACGTAATCGAACCAGGTCCGACCGCAAAGGTCTCGTCATCTATCGTCATATATCCGCGGCCCTTCGTTACGACAAAACACTCTTCTAATGCATCGTGATAATGATAGCCGACGGAGCCGCCCGCGCTGAGCACGGCTTGGTCGAGAAAGGTCCACGTGCTATGGAAGTCCTCTGGTCGCAGCACGTGGCGCGTCGCAATTCGACCGCTGCCACCGTGAATAGCATCGCGCCACTTGAGCAACTCTGCAGTGAAATAACCGACGTAGATACGGTGGTCGATCGCCTGTGTGGTCGCGGCAACACTCACGTGTAACAAGCGTGCGGGGTTGGGGCCAACATTTCTCAGCTTGTGGTCAAATCCCAACGGGCCAATAATAAAGGCCGGCGCAACGCCGTGAGTCGCCGTCAGACGTTTGCTCGGTGCCGTTTGACCTTGAGCAACGAGCTCGACCTGCCCATTCAATACTAGATAGCCCTGCTCGAGGTATTCCCCATCAACTGATATATCGAGTTCTTCACCCGGCTGAACAACGGCATAATCAAAGCGCCGCCAAGGCGTGCGAAAATCTACTCCCGGTAGTGCGCTGACGGGAAATGACTCTGCATTTAATGTATCT
The DNA here is from genome assembly GCA_047616505.1 of Planctomycetota bacterium. Lineage (GTDB taxonomy): Bacteria > Latescibacterota > UBA2968 > UBA8231 > UBA8231. The sequence goes on along the minus strand of JBLHGI010000146.1, from coordinate 3,815 downwards.
AATACAAGGTGCTTCATAGCGAACTAAGCCCAAGGGGTGTTGCCAAAATGGTTATTGCTGTTTGAGGCCCGGCGGGTCGAGTTGCACTGTTCTCTTTTTGCAACTCCCCTCGGGCGATCTATGGCATAAAACGACTCTCAAAACTAATCAGGTAAAGCAACGACGACAACTCGCACTTGACATCTAGATAACCGTTCTGCTAACTAATCGCCCATACGCGCTTCTCGCCGCTTGCGCGATGTCCGGTCATTCTGCTCCGCATGTCAAATAGGATCTATTATGAACCAAGACAAAGAACAGCAGCTCATAAAAGCTATAAATCAATTGCCGCGGGTGCCATTGGCCTCTATACGCCCTACGCCGTTAGAGCCCATGCCACGTCTCAGTGCCCACCTTGGTGGACCGCCGCTCTATATCAAACGCGACGATTTAACGGGTTTGGCCATGGGGGGCAACAAGACGCGTATGTTCGAGTTTTCGCTCGCCGACGCGCTGGCCAAAGGCGCCGATACCATTGTCGCCGGCTCGGCCGTGCAGAGCAATTATTGCCGCCAACTCGCGGCCGCCTGCGCCAAGCTCGATTTGGAGCTGCACTTAGTGCTGCGTCCGGTGCGCCCGAGCGACCGACTTGACCAGCAGGGCAATAATTTGCTACAGCGCTTGCTCGGCGCTCACGTTACCGTTATTGGCCAATACGACCACGCCTCGCAAAAGGCGGCGATAGAGGCCAAGATCGCCGAGCTCAGCGCCGTGGGGAAAAAGGTCTACTGGCCGCGCCAAGAAGACACCGTAGACCTCGATGCCATCGCCTATGCCGAGTCGGCTTTGGAGGTGGTACAGCAGTGCCGCGATCTAGATATTTCGCCATCACATTTCTATTTATGTGCCCTCGATACGACGCAGGCCGGCGTTGGTTTGGGGCTCGCATGGACCGAGAGCGATATGCAGCTACGCGGCTTTTGCCCGCTGAAAGATGTGCCGGATCGCTGCGCCGAAATGGCGGTCATGGCCAACCAAGGGGCCAGACGTCTGGGGTTGGATATCGAGTTGGCAGAAGGCGATTTCGACAACGACGATAGTTTTGTCGGCGAACGCTACGGCATTCCCAGCCCAGAAGGGCTCGATGCGCTGCGCACTGTGGCGCGTACAGAGGGCATTCTGCTCGATCCCGTCTATACCAGCAAAGCCATGGCGGCCCTCTTCCAGCACATTCGCGAGGGACAGTTCGACAAGGAGCGTCCCGTCGTCTTTTTGCACACCGGCGGCAGTCCGGCGCTCTTTGCCTACGCAGCAGATGTGCTCGATGTATAAGAGGGGAGAGCGCCAGCGTCGTGCAGGCGTAGATGGCGTCTATAAATCGGCGTCTATAAGTCTGCGCCTATAAATGGATATTATATTTTTGGTGGCCGCCTCTTTTTTTACCTCGGCGCTGACGGCAGTCGTCGGCATGGGGGGCGGCATGCTGCTCATTTCCTTTATGCCGACGTTTTTGCCAATTGCCGCCGTGGTGCCGGTGCACGGCGCCGTGCAGATTGCCTCGAATGCCAGCCGCGTGCTCTTTGGCTTACGCCACATTGAATGGCGCATTTTCTGGCCGTTTCTCGGTGGTGCTATACTCGGTGTCGCGCTGGGTTCGCCGCTGGTAATGCGTTTGCCCAGCGAGCATATGCCGTTGCTCTTGGTTTTATGGGTTTTGTCTTTGCGCCGCACCTGGCGCTTATTGCCGCCATGGTCGTTGCCGTTTCGCTCGGTTCGTATGCGGGCACTTTTCTGCGCGGCCGCTTACCCGAGGCCCTGTTTCGCAAAATACTCAAAGTACTGATCACCTTACTCGCCCTGCGCATGATCGCCAAGGCCCTATTTGGAGAATACGTATGAACGAACTTGAACAGGCTATCGCCGAAGTGGAAATTTACGGTTTTACTCTACTCGAAAACGTGCTGAGCACGGAGGTCGCAGAGCAGGTGCGCGCGGCGTTAATCCGCTGCGAACGCGAGGTCGGCACCGAGCACACGCACCGGGGTTCGGCGCGTCACGTATCGAATTTGCCGACCTTGGATAGCATCTTTCACCAATGCGTTGACCACCCGCGCGTGCTGCCGGTCTTGGAGCATTTTTTGGAGCCGTCTCTGATCTTGGGCAGCCTCAACTCGCGCATCGTGCGCCCCGGTGATGGCTACCAAGAGTTGCACAGCGATATACCGGCCCACATGCTCAATATGGCCTCGCCCGTGATGATGAATACGGTATGGCTGCTCGACGATTTTAGCCCAGAAATTGGCGGCACGCGCGTGGTGCCGGGATCGCATAAGAGCGGGTTGGTGCAAGTGCCGGAGGGGTTCGCCGTTCAGCACGAAGTGCAGCCGACGGCACCGGCGGGTTCGGTCATCATTTTTAATGGTCAGTGCTGGCACGGTGGCGGTGCCAATACCAGCGACCGCAGTCGCCACGCCCTCTTTGGACATTACAGAAAAAATATGCTGCTCTTTCAGCTCGATCCGCACGACGACTTTCCGCCGGAATGGTTCGATGGGTTGAGCGAGCGCCAGAAGCAGTTGATGCGCATGACACACGGGCAGGGTTTGGGCGAAAAGCACGCCTCGGATTCCCATTTCCATTAAACGGCCGCCCCCTTAGCGAACGCCCTAGCGAAACCCATGGCTAGGGGCACGCGTCTGAGGGGAGTCAATCGCCTTCTAGCCAGCACAGGAGTGGCTATGCGTTTTCTCGTTTTCGTGGCATTGCTCATAAGCCAGGCACACGCGCAGCAGTGGATGCACATAGAGCCCGGCGGCGATGTGCCGGTGCCGCGCGGCAATCCCGCCGCCATCTACGACCCTGTCGCCCATCGATTGGTCGCCTTTGGTGGGCGCGTGCCCGGCGGCGAGCTCAACGATGTGTGGTCGCTCGATTTGAGCGCAATGCGCTGGCAGAATATCACGCCGAGGCGCGGGGCTGCACCGACACCGCGCTGGTCGCATAATGCTGTCTACGACCCGACGGTACATCGCATGCTCGTGTGGTCGGGTCGGCGCGGCGGCATGTTCTATAACGATGTGTGGGCCTTCGATCTCAACGAACATACGTGGAGCGAGTTAGTCGCGTCCGACCCGCTGCCCAATTTGCGCTACGGCACGGCCGCCATTTTTGATCCGCGCGCCAACGAACTAGTCAATTTTGCCGGTTTTACCGACGCCGGGCGCTTTGATGATACCTGGCGTTTTGATCCCAACAGCGCGCTGTGGAACGAGCTCAGCGTCGCGAGCAACCCCGGCCCGCGCTGTTTGCACAGCGCTAGCTACGACAGCCAATTGCACCGCATGCTGATCTACGGCGGCCAGCGCGGTTCGAGCCGTTTGGGCGATCTGTGGGCGTTGGATTTGAGCGGAGATAGTTGGAGCGAACTGACCGCTGCTACTACTCCACCCGGTCGCACCTTTGCCGCCAGTATTTACGAAACGATCAGCAACCGCTTCGTCCTGTATGGCGGCGATACCGGCGGCGAGAAGAGTGCCGAAGTGTGGGCTTTTGATCTAGCAGAAAACAGCTGGAGTTCGTTAGAGATAAACGGCGTGGCTCCAGCGGCGCGCAGCGGCGCGGCGGCTGTCTATATCGAATCCGAGAATCGCGTACTCTATTTTGGTGGCGAGGCGATAGTTGGTTTTTTTAACGAAGTCTGGTCGCTGGACAATCTGGCTAACCAAGAAACCGCCGTGCAAGAGATGGGGTGGGCGCGAACCAAGTCGGCGTTACAGCCATCGCAGGGCCGTTAAAACTCCCATTCGGTCCACGGGAGAGGCAGGCGGAAGGGCCCA
>JBLHGI010000145.1:0-13832 GCA_047616505.1 Planctomycetota bacterium | reverse complement strand
GAATATGGCGACCATCGCTCATCTTCCCCTCTACGGCCGGCTGACGCACAAAAGACTCGAGATATTCCTGAAACTGCACATCCTGCTTGCGATAGCCCTTAGTCGAAACATTGGCAATATTATTTGCGATAACCCGCTGGCGCAGCTGCGTGACATCCAAAACAGCATTTAGTACGGGCACTTTCGTTTTGTTGAAAATCACTTTATCGAGAAACATGCTTTTTACTCCATTGCTTTTTTTGGTGGCTGCTCCCTTATGAGCAATTAATATGCCATCGCACACACAGAAACCCCCTAAGTCACTGTTATTTAATGTCTTATAAGACATAAAGACACTGTATTAAGAGCGATAAATCGATTCAATGACGGCAATTAGAGAAAGAAAATCACCTAGGGGGGAAAGTTTTGCCGCCATAGAAAAAGCCGGGACAAGGTATATACCTTGTCCCGGCTCAGAAAACATCACTTTAGTTTATAAAACAAATACTTAGGTCATATACGATCTGCAATCCGCGGAGTTTTACCTCCCCGCTGATTCATACTGGCGATCATATCACCCAACAGTCCCGTGGAAAAGGATTGAATACCAACAATGATCAACAGCATGCCCAACAATAATAATGGGTGGCGATTTTGAATATTACCATGTTCAAATCGCAATAGGGCGACATACCCGCAGACCAGCGACCCAGCCAAAGTAGAGAGTAATCCCAAGCTACCGAATATATGCATCGGCGTCGTCATAAAACGCACGACGAAAGTAATCGTCATCAGATCGAGAAAACCATTGAGCAAACGCTTCGTGCCAAACTTGGAATAACCAAAACGACGCGGATGATGCTGAACGGGGATTTCCCCTACTCGATAGCCGGCCCAGTGTGCTATAGCCGGCAAGAAGCGATATAACTCGCCGTAGAGATAGGGCAACGCATCTTCGCACACTTCGCGTCTATAGGCTTTCAGGCCGCAGTTAAAATCGTGTAGACGAATACCACAAACCATCGACGTCACCTTGTTAAAGACGCGCGACGGTAGCGTTTTACTCAACGGGTCATGGCGTTTTTTCTTCCACCCTGAAACCAGGTCGAACTCCTCGTCTATCTTCTGCAACAAATGAGGTATCTCGTCCGGATCGTCCTGTAAATCTGCATCCATCGTGATGATAATCTGACCGCGTGCTTCCTTAAACCCCGTAGCCAAAGCTGCAGCCTTGCGGTAATTACGGCGGAAGCGCACCGCGCGAATGCCCTTATATTCGCCGCTGAGTTGCTGAATCACGGCAAAGGAATCGTCCGTGCTGCCATCGTCGATAAAAATGACCTCATAGCTTTGCTGCAAAGACTCTAACACCTCGTGCAACTTGGCACACAACGGTGGCAAACTCTCCTCTTCGTTGAAGACGGGTATGACCACGGACAGGAACACCTCTTGCGTCATCACTCCCCTTTCTGTGCACGGCGCAGAATATCCTGCACCAATTTCGTCAGCACTGCGTTTTCTGGATGATGTTGTAATGCAATCATGGTTGTTTCTAGCGCTTGCTCTGCCTTTTGACGACGCAGAAGAATCTCGATTAGATGTAGGTGCCAACGCAAATCGGCAGGGTCGCGCACTGCAGCTTGGCCCATGGCCTCTTCCGACTTTCCTAGGTCACCGCGCTGGTTATAGAGCAATCCAAGATTACCCCACCATTCCGCTCGCTGCGGTTCGGCTTCCGTGGCTCGTTTCAACATCACCTCCGCCTCATCCCTCTTATTTTGACGTAGGTATATCGCCCCAAGATTACCCAGGGCAACCCCATCATCAGGATGAATACTTATGGTCTGTTCGAATACACCAACCGCCTCATCCGATTGCCCCGCTTCGGAATAGGCCAAGCCCAGGCCACGCAAATACTCGGACTTTTCCGGTGCGAAGGCCAACGCTTGGCGCCAGGTCTCTATCGCCTGCAGCTGCGTTTTACGCTGTGTCTCGTTTCTTTCTCGCCCATGTCGTTGCAGCGACCGCGCCAACCACGCATACGCATCGGCATGTAGCGGGTTGAGTGCCACGGCGCGCTGCAAAAAATAAACCCCAGCACTCGCGTTATCACGCCAATAGAGCGTCTGCCCCAAAAGGCGAAGAGCCGCCGCATTATTGGGATGCAAATCGACGCAGTTGCGCAGAGCCGCTTCAGCCTTCTCCATACGTCCAATTTCCAACGCGACGAGTCCGAGCATATGCTGGTGACGAAATTCGGAGGGGCGCCAATCTACCGCTTTGTCAAAAGATAAAAAAGCACGGTTGTGTTGCCTATCGTTGTAATATCTCTTCTGACCTTGAAAATAATAATAATCGCCCATTAAGATAGACAAACATAGATAACTACTGCCCAATACGGCTGCCAATGCCCCCGCGCCTGCCATGCCCCGCCCCGGGGCTGACAGGGACCACGTCCTATTTTTCACGCCATGCAGAGCACCTATAACTCCAACGGCAATCCAAAAATGCAGCGCGGATACGGGGTCCTGGAAATTCAAACTAAATACGGCATGAACGAGCACTGCAACAACCGCAGCCAGCAGTGCCCAGGCAATAGCCCGCCCTTCGATATCTTCCCGCAATGAGGCCGCTTGCCAACCAGACCATACGATGGCAGCCAGTATCAAGAGCCAAAAAAATAGAGCCAAAACCCCCGATTCGGCCCAGATCTCCAAATATTCATTGTGGGCGTAATAGGGCATATGAGGCAATTGGCCGATATACTGCTGCCACTCTCGGTGACGAGTGGTCGTCCGGTAGGCGGGAAGGGCAAACTCGTAGTTACCTACACCGACCCCGAGCAATGGCACGTCTTTTATTAGTTCAATGGTATCATTCCAAATAAGTCGTCGTTGCACGATCGATATATGCTGCATATTAGCAGCGCTGACTATGCGAGCACCAACGCGCTCGGCAAACCCCCAAAGGCCTCCATAAGGGTCTTTGTTACCATCGTGTCCCGTCGTTGTACGCAACCCAAACTCTGCAGCGACTCCCATAAGCAAAACGGCAACTACTACCACAGACCAAGGAGTCTGCCGCATAATAAATCGCCCTATCCGCCAACAGAAAAAAAGCAACCCACACGCCAGAGCCAACCAACCACCACGGCTCTGTGTCAGTAGCATATAATAGCCCAAAAAGAGTAAAACAGAGACAAGTAGGCCACGCAACCACAGCGTCCGACAGGCCAACATCAAACCCAACGTCAACAGAATGGCGATCTCTAAGTAATGGGCGACAAAATTTGGATTGCCAAGCGTGGATATGCCGAGGTTTCCAAAATGAGCGTGGGGAGCGGGAATCAAGTGGATACCGGCGTACTGCAGTACGCCAATTATTGCAACAATTAGGGCCGTGCTTGCTATCGTTGCCAGCAGCGCCCAAGGCACTCTACCACGATAGTGATCCGCCGTTGCCAGCGCGATCGCAAAGAGCCCCCCTTGGGTGAGTAGAACCTCTATTCCCCGCAATAAGTTACTCGCCTGCGTCAACGACAGTAGCCCTAAAACCCAAAAGGCACATGCGGGCCATAGCCATGCCACGGCCGGCACGGATAGGCTTCCCATCAATACGCCGCGCGCTAACCATACAGCGACGATTAAGCCGCCTATTAAGTGTAAAAGTGCCCTCTTTGCCAACATATAATCGGAGAAAGAAGGCGCGTAAACAAGCGTGACCAGCACACAAGACAGCGGTAATAGCACCCCTTGTATCCGCCCTAATAGTGAGATCAGTCGCTCCCGCTGAACGAGTATGCTAAACACTAAATACCATCCCCATCCTTTTTACTCGCTTCTTGCGCGATATAGACAACGACCAAACCCAGCGCCGCCGACACCGCATTTAATTGGATGTCTTTTACTTCAAAAAAGCGCTGTGGCAACACCCACTGTATACATTCGTCACCCACTCCAATCAATACGGCTATTGCCCAAGCCCCCAGATAAGCCGATGCTGGGCCAACATCCATACGCAAAGCGCGGAAAATCATATATCCCATAAACCCATATTCAACTAAGTGCAGACGTTCAGCGGGGAAACGAGCAAATTCACCAAGTAAATACGCATAGGCAATGGCAACAAATACCAGCCCGAAATAACGCCATATCTCCCCACGCATCTTGCGGACTAAACGCACGATCATGGCCAAGGCCCCAACCGCAATAATTACCCCCCCCAAATGGCTGATCGCACCCTGTGTATACTCGCGTAACGTGGCCCAAACCTCAGGCAATAAGGGGATCGTACTATAAACAAAAACAGTATAGACCAGTGCCCCAGCCCAAACCCGCAGGCGCTCTGGCCCCCAGCGCAGATATAGAGGCTGTCCAACAGCCCCAAGTAGAACAATTAGCAGCGTATAGGCGCTCAGGTCAGATGCGGGAACAGCGGCCAAGAACCAATAAAGATCCCCCGCCCCCATGCTCAATCCCACCAGCAAATTGCCCATCTCGCCATAGGCTATCACAACGCCGTGCAGCAGCGATGCCAGCGTCCACTCTGGTTCCTCTCCCCCCTGTGATGGCGCGAGGTAAAAACGTACCCACTCGCTCTTTTCATCGGGGTGCCCCGGGCGATAAACCCGGAATTTCCACGGGTTGTACATCACGAGAGAATTCCAAAAACCAGCCTGAAAGGGACCGTAAACCGGGTTATTACTCGCCTCCGTAATCTCACCGGCGAGATGATAGGTACCGAGACCGACTTCGTATTCGATCGCATAAGTCGTCTGCGCGGGCCCACTCCAACTCAGGCGAATCTCATGCTCTTCCCCCTGATAATGCAAGGTATCTCCATCGCTGGGAAAACCTATTATAGGGGGACCATCATCGCTATTATCGTAGTTATTTTCCGCCGGTGTATCGCCTTCTCCTTCACTGCGATAAGCACTCTTATGCGCGTAGAGTGCCCACTCGTTTAGCATCGTACCAAGACTATCTGCACGCGCTGTATTTTGCCCCCAAATATCATCTAGCTCTTCGGGATCCCGGCGCAGATCGTACAACTCATAGCGCTCTTCGGCCACGTCGTGGATGAGCTTCCAACCAGCAGTGCGCACAGCGCGAAAACGGCGCTCATACTCTTCGGGATTGGCACCATAACCAGCGGCAGAACTCTCAAAAAAAAGCGGTTTCGATTCCCAGTTCGGATCCTTATTTATCACCGGCAACAAAGAGCGTCCTTGCGCGCTTACGGGCACCGCGACACCAGCCATTTCCAGCAAAGTCGGCATTATGTCGATACACTGTACGGGGTCTTCGACAACGCGCCCGGCCGGTAGCGTACCCGGCATCCACAGCACGAGCGGTATGCGCGTTATTTCGTCGTAGAGCCGCCCTTCCTTGAAGGTGGAAATATGCCCAACCAGACCGCGGTCGAGCAATTCCTCACCGTGATCAGCCGAAACGACAACAATGGTATTTTCAGCAAGACCCGTCTCATTTAAAGTGCGGCGCAACCCCGCAAAAAGCTGGTCATCCATACGGCGAATTTCCGCGTCGTACAGCGCCCTAACCCAAGAGCTATCGCGTGCTGCAAAATCCATATCGCCGCGCGAGAGAACCACATTCTTCTTTATGACTCCCATCTTCTCATGTGCAATAAAGCGCTTGAATGCACTAAGCAAGGATAGGGGCGAAGCGAAGGCCTCATCCAAATAGAGCTCCTCATACCCCTCACCTGGACTATAGGGCAAATGGAGATCGCGATAGTGATAATAGAGAAAAAAAGGATCATCGCCTTTGCCCTCATCGCGCAACCAGTGAAAGAGTATCTCATCACCTTGAGGCAAGAGCTGTTGTCTCAACGCGTATGGCTCAAGACCGAGATTGGCGAAGTTGGGAATTTCTGACAAGAAAAAAATATCTGGCGCCCGGTATCCCGCCCGCCGCAAAACATCGGGCAAGGTCTCCACCTCCGGGTCGAGACGACGACCTCGTATATCCACGGCGTGCGTCGGCGCATAGAGCGAAGTTAGGATGGAAATAAGCCCGGGGGTTGTCCAACCAGACGAACTAAAAGCCTGACGAAAAAAAACCCCTTCACGCGCGAATTGATCCAACTGAGGACTCGTATCACGGGGATTTCCATAATAGCCAATGCGGTCGGCGCGAAAAGTATCAATCGTAATCAGTATGATATTCGGACGCTTGTCAGCCTGACATGGAGCGGCAATTAACGCCAATAGCGCGCATACTACAAAAGAAAAAGCTTTAAGCAAAACAAGCATCCTTCCGCTCGACCCAAAAGGCGGTATAGAGCAGAATGAGAAGCGATGCGATCAAAATCCCAATGCCTATTTCATATAGCTCATGCGCAATACAAAAAATGCCAAGACCATTCAATAGTGTGAGAGTGCCAGCCCAAAGGTCTACAAGACCATGGCTCCAGCCAATGCGTACTAAGCGCTGGTAGAGATGTTTGTTGTGCGCCAACAGCAGGTTTTCACCATTTAGCAGGCGCCGCACAAGCGCGTACGACGTATCGAATAAATAATAGCCCAACAAAAAGATGGCGTACCAGATAGGCACTCCCACTTGCATGCCCAACACAACAAGAGCCGCTACGACAAAACCGATAAAAATAGAGCCAACATCTCCCATGAAGATGCGAGCGGGTGAAAAATTAAAAAAAAGAAAACCACCCGATGCAGCCCCTAATAGCCAAGCCCTGCCTGCCAGTTCCACATCAAAACTCTCTAAATAAATCGCCATCCATCCGGCAACCAATATTGTCTGCGTCGAACTGATCCCATCTATGCCATCCATAAAATTAAAGACATTACACACCCAGAAAAACCAACAGATCCCCAGCGGCCACAGCCAAATGCTGCTCTCCACATCGACAAAGCCGAACCACCCGTCATAATCTGGGATAATTCCCATTAGGAAAACACTAGTGGCGACCACCAACAATAACGTCTTTTCCCATACTTTGAGCGGGCGCACAAGATCGTCGGCCACGGCGACCAGTATTAGAGCCACAGCCCCCAGCCAATAGATTGATAGGTCGAATCCCATAACCGCATGCCCCATCAAAAACCCGACAATAATGCCCAAACCTCCCGCTGTTGGCATGGGCACACTATGCGCACCTCGCTCGCTCGGAGCAACTAAACGTTGCCAGCGCCGCATCAACCAGAGCACAAAACCCGTGACCAGCATTGCCCCGACCAGAGCCACGGCGCATCCTATCAAGAGTGAGATTACATCAATGGACATCTAATTCTCCATACCCCTTGTGCTCTGCAAACCTTGCGCAAATTCGAGGGGCTCAAACCCCAAATCTTGCTGCGCGGCCTTTATTGAATAAGATTTATCTTCCTGTAGACGCATGATTTGTTCGGGCTCTATGCCGATGGACAAACCACAGCGACGCAACATTTGTAAAAGATATGCCACTGGACCAGCGGGCAGCGCCACAATCCACGGCGATACGCCAACAGAGCCTCCTACAGCATATACTAGTTCGCGATAACTCAAAGGATAGCGGCCAGCCAAAGCATAGGAGCGATGCTCTATATCGGGTCGTTCGACAGAGGCGAGAATGGCGCTAACGACATCCCCGACATAAACAGGCTGATGAAGGTTCTGCCCGTTGCCGAAGATCGGCAGAAGACGCCAGCGCTGTAAATGCGCTGCGAGGCGGCTGATATTGCGATCTCCTCGTGGACCGTAAATCATCGACGGCCGTAGCAAAACCCATGGTTTATCCGACTGCTCCACGGCCTCTTCGGCCTCTATTATCTCACTGACCACAGGAGAAGCAACACGTGAAAATCGCCATAGCGAACTAACGAGCACAATGCGCTCATTCTCAGGCCCTACGTGCTGCAAGATCTGAGGAGCATAGCGTATATGAGCTAAATGGACGATGACGCGAGCCGTTGCCAACGCGTGAGTGTATGGGCCCGTTTGCGCGAGATCCCCTTCGACTATATCGACTCCCATTCCTCGCAATGCACTCAGCGCCAACTCCGACTTACCGGGACGCACCAGGCAACATACGCGCTCTTCCCCTTGCACGAGGCGTTCCAACAAAAAGCCGCCGACATACCCTAACCCCCCAGTAACTACAATCACCGTAAACCTCGCTCGCTCACGAGCCTTTCATAGAGATCTTGCAACTGGTTGACCGATTGTTCTAAGCTGAAATATTGCCGCGCCCGCTCGCGGCCATTGCCCCCGAGACGAATGCATTCAGCTGGATCTCGCAACAGCGCATGGATCTCTTCAGCCAAAATATTCAAATCTCCAGGTATAACCAGTCGGCCTGTCTGGCCATCCTCTACGACCTCCAGTAAACCACCAACTCCACTAGCAATTACGGGACGCTTCATGGCCATCGCCTCTACGGCGGCAAGCCCCATGCCCTCATTCAACGAGGGAGCGATCAGCAGCGTACAGCGCTGCAACCACGGGCGAACATCTTGCACAATCCCAGCAAAATGCACACAGTCCCCCAACCCCAGTTGTGCAACCTGCCGTTCTAACTCCTCTCGCAGTGGCCCATCACCCACTAAACACAGGCGCAACGCTGGATGCTCTTGGCGCAGTTTTGGCAGTGCACCGATTAGCACGTCGATTCCCTTTTCTCGAGTTAAACTACCTATGGCGAGAAGTAGTGGATCGCCTATCGGAGGGGAAATCGCTGGGGGTTCAAAAAAAGAAGGGGCAACACCATTATAAATTACCTGCCAATGACTATCTTTGCCGATAGACATCTCCCTTAGTGCACTTTTTACTGCATGACTAACGGCTACGAGTGTATCCGTTGAGCGCGCGGCCCTCATTTCACAGTAGCGGAATACCCTAGCAGCGCGGCCGCCCCCTTCCCATTCAGCCGGTACGCCGTGGTACGTGTGTAATACGATCGGCACACCTGCCTTGTGCGCGGCCAAACGACCGAGAATACCCGCCTTGGAAATATGCGTGTGGACTATATCACAGGGAGACCTGCGCAAATGCCTATAAATACGCCATAGCGCAGATACATCAGAACGTAAATTTACGCGTCGGTGCATAGATTCGACACGCACGACCGAAAGCCCCCTATCCACCGCCTCTTGCCAGAGATCACCTTCATTTGCTTCGCTATGCCCAGTGAGAATTTCTACAGCAAATTTCACAGGATCGAGGCCAGCGGCCATATCAATCACGTGGCGTGGCACTCCGCGCACAGCAAGGCGAGTCACAATATGGCAAACCCGTATGCGCTTCGTCGTGATACTCATATCCATCGAAAATAACGCAGAATTTTCACGGGAGACATCGTGCGCCGCTCTTGAATAGAACGACGCCAGCGCAGAGCATGTGGCAGCAAGCGAACGGCATCACTCAACGCCGGCAGCAAACGCAAACAACGCCGAGGTCCGCGTATAAACAGAACGAGCCAAACGAGCGGTTCGCCCAGCAACCAAAAAGGAGCCAAGCATAGGGCTTCTAATAAAGAGGCGTTTTTGACAATCGTCAGGTATCTATTCTTGAGGATATGCCGTTGCAAAAAAACGGATTTATCCACAAAGCGAAGGCGCTCCTCTGAGGCACCTGAACCCACATGAACAGCCCTAGCATCTGGCACATAACAGGCCGCCCACCCCAATAAACGGGCGCGCCAGGCGAGATCGATATCCTCGCCATAGCAAAAATAACATTCGTCAAAATACTGCCCCTCGACGGCAATATCATCTAGCATCGCACGGCGAAAAAGGATCAGAGCACCACTACAACCAAAAACATCTTCTTCTACATCCATTTTCTCACTATGCCGAGTGCGCATCTGCGGTCGCAAAAAGAAACCACTGTTGAGCCATTCACTAGTTCCCTGCTGATAAATTCGCCCAGTCACAGCCCCCACTCCTGGCGATGTCTCCAGCGCAGCAAAAGCACATTTAACAAAGTCGACTTCTATAAAAACATCCGTATTGAGTATCAAAACCCATTCACAAGTACAGGCGGCAATCGCACGATTATAACCAGCTGCAAACCCTTCGTTGCGCTTGTTAATGAGTAACTTAACCTGGGGATATTGCGCGGCTATCCACTCACAAGACCCGTCCGTAGAGCCATTGTCGACGACCACAATTTCCCTAGGTACAAGCGTCTGCGCATAGAGCGCCCCCAAACAGCGCTCTATATATTTGCTGCCATTCCAGTTGGCCAGCGCAACGGAAAACTCTCCCATAGTACCGTGAGTGCCTTTAGCCCCCTACCGCACTCGCCGACTTCTTCTTGGCGTTCCATCCGGCGATCTCTTGTTTTAGGATACGGAATTCGCGGACCATGAACTCACGACGGGTCTCTACCGCTTGTGACATACACTGTAAATAACGCTGGGTGGCGATGTAATAGCTTTCGTCGGCCTTGGCCACATCTCCTGCTGCCACGGCCAACTGAGCCCGTTTCCAGCTAGTCTTTGCCAGACTGTGTAAATAGTCGCGCTGAATATCATTGACTTCTCGCATCAGGTTGAGCGCTTCGCCAGAATGCGAACGCCGATAGACCATGGCCAATGTTTTAAAGGCCTGATCCGCATAATATTGATGTTTTTCTCTATCTATAAATTCGCGCGCCGCACCTTCGTAATACACCCGTCCCAGTTCTAGTAAATTTTCATTAATTGCCTTCTCTAGCCGATCCGTGAGAAATAGCTCTGGTGCAATACTATTTCCCGTTCCCTCTTTTTTCTGGCGGGCAAAATTTCTCCTGCGCTCGACGCGTAAATAACGATCGGTAATAGCTGCTTCAAGCGTACGCACCCGTTCTTTCATCCAAGACTCAGGGTCTTTTTTCTCTTTTAATGCCATTTCTTCTAACATTTGAAACATAGCGAGAATCTTCTTGAAGAAGGTCCCCATAAACTGCGGTTCGACATTCTCTAGGCCCTCTAGCTCCTCTTTCTTTTTATATAACGCCAGCGCTAGATTTTCTTTAATGCCTGTTAATAGTGTAGTCTCGGTATTCTCCTTAGCCACAGCGGTTGCATTGGCCTGGGAGATATAATAGCGAGGATCCTGAGGAAGAATCTTCTTCGAGCGCAGTTGTGCCCGTTCCAACATTATTGAGCCCTTTTTCCCCAACTGCATATACTCACCAAAAAAGAGAGACAAACCGTTGGCATCACGCACAAATTGATGCGTATTGGTCAACCACTCTGCGTTGAGGCTTGTGGGCGTCTTGTCAATGCGCGTAAGGAGGATATTAACCGTCTGTCGTCGAAGCTCTTCTTCCGAGACTTCTGGTAAGATCTCTGCTATCGAATTTTCACTCGGCGTTTTTTCCTGCGCGGACACAACAGGTGCTTGCACCTCTTTACCCGCTTGGGAGCGCACTACGACCTTCTGCGCTGATCCAGCATCGCCATCCGGTGCATCTCGCGTCAAACTCACGACGATACCCGTCAGTGCAGCACCGATGAAAATCACGCCTATGACAAGGGGAATAATAGGACTTATCTTACTGGAACTCATAGTATTTAGCTGAAGTTATATATTTAATGTAAAGGAGTGTTTGCCCCCGTGCAACAAAGCAGCTTGACACAGGACTCATGCCCTATGATTATTGCTCTATGATTCTTCGCGAAGGTGCACATATCCATTTGATTGCAGCCTGTGGCACGGCTATGGGGTCCCTAGCCGCTATGCTGTGCGAACTCGGCTATCGGGTTACGGGATCTGATAGCCAAGTCTACCCTCCGATGAGCACTTTTTTAGCGCAAGCCGGCATACATCTCTTTACGGGTTTCGACTCCACCCATCTCGATGAGCAACCCGACTTGGTAATCGTAGGCAATGCCGTCTCACGAGGCAACGTCGAGTTGGAGGCGACACTTGAACGCCGCATCCCCTATTCCTGCCTGCCTGAAGTGCTGCGCGATCTTTTTATTCGCGATAGACAGTCCGTAGTTATCACCGGTACGCACGGTAAAACCACGACGACGGCGATGACCGCTCATTTATTCACTTCAGGTGATCTCGACCCATCTTTTCTCGTCGCCGGTCTAGTTAAGAACTTTGATCGCCCCTACCGTCTAGGCCATGGCAAACACTTTATAATTGAGGGAGATGAGTATGATAGCGCCTATTTTGCCAAGTGGGCGAAGTTCTTCTTTTATCTGCCCGAAGTCTTAATAATCAACAATATCGAGTTTGACCATGCCGATATCTATAAAGATCTCTCTGAGATAGAAAAAGCATTTCGCCAAGTGGTCAATATGGTCCCATGCAGCGGTCTCATCTTAGCCAATAGTGCAGACGAGGTCGTAACCAACCTACTACCATTATCTCTGGCCCCAGTACAAACCTTCGGCCTCGAACAGCATTCTTTTTGGCGTGCCGATATTATTTCATCGACACCTGCCGGCACGGACTTCACTCTTCACTGTCAAGACCGTCCCCTGGGAGATTTCCACCTTTCTATGCACGGCGAGTATAATGTGCGCAACGCAACGGCCTCCTTGGCCGCTGGTTATTGGGCGGGGCTGTCCGTTGATACCATGCGCACAAGTTTGGCTCAGTTCAAAGGTGTCCACCGCCGCCAGGAACTCATTGGACAAGTCGACAATATTTTACTCATCGACGATTTTGCCCATCATCCAACAGCAGTCGGCAAAACGTTACAGGCGATTGCTCAAACATATCCAGAGCGGAGATTGTGGGCTATATTTGAACCGGCCAGTGCGACCAATGCGCGGGCCCTCTTTGAGGAACATTACCTCGCAGCCTTTGCCCCGGCGTCATATATAGTGATTGCCGCCGTCCCCCACCCCGAACGAGCGCGCGATGATGCTCCATTCTCGCCACAACGCCTAATAGAAAGACTGCGCGTTCAGGGAAAACACGCCTGGTATATTGCCACAGGGGACCTGATTGTCACTCATCTAATGGATCGGGTGCAATCAGGCGATCTCGTTCTATTTATGAGCAATGGAGGGTTCGCTGGCATCCAGCAAAAGCTCTTAAATACACTATCTAAAAACACTTAGAAACTATCTTATTTTTTTAATCACGATATACACCTGATATCAACGACCGAACTAATGCAATACGGTAACTCAATGCTTCGAAATACACGAACGAAACGGATCTGCGCTCTGACAATCTGGGGGCGATCGATTGGGATGCTCTTAATTGGCATGTTGTATTTACCCGCATTGCTATCAGCCCAAGACCCCAATATCAGTCGTCTTGCCGAAGAATTACAGAATTCGAATATTAGTATACGCCGCAAAGCAGCTATCGCCTTGGGGCGCGCTAGTTATCCGCAAAGTGTGAATCTGCTCCAGGCGGCATTAAGCACAGAACAAAATGTATCTATCCGTTTAGAAATCGTGCGTGCCCTGCGCCACATTGCCTTTCAGCGTTTTCCCGGATATCCCGAAGCCCTGCGCGCCCTAGGTGCAGCCTCAGATGACGGAATTGAGAGCAACGAATTAGTTCGTCTACGCGCCAGCGAAGCTCTTTGGGAGGCAGCAAAAAAAGACCTACTGAATCCAGTACCCTTCCTGCAACGCAACCTGTCCGATGAAAGCCAGCGGTTGCGTCTTTCAGCCGTACGGATGCTGCATAAACTCGGCACGCCACAAACTCTCGCCCCTCTCGGACGCACAGCTATAGACAAAAATCAGTCCGATACGATCCGCTTAAAAGCCATAGAAGCGATTGGCGCGATCTCTCTATCAGACCCAGGTCCCGTCGGACGCACTATCGCTGAAAACAATCGCCGCACGACAGAGCTATTAGGACAACCCCCCTTAATTGGTCAAGGCAGTCTCGAACGACGCCATGAAAAACAAATTAGCTATCTTTCTGT